>CAZRPW010000180.1:0-7174 GCA_964601975.1 uncultured Bacteroides sp. | reverse complement strand
GAATGGAACGGAATTGAGTTTAGAAACTGCGAGCATTCCAGGCGGATGCCTCTCCTTTCCTCTCCTGTACAGGAGCTTGCCAACACTTTGTGGAAGGAAAACGCAGATCGCACAAACAGTTATTATAAAAGCCTAAGGATTGTTCTAATAGCGCTCCTCACTGAAACAACGGTTGCCCTGGTAAGCCTGATTCTTTTTTCATCACTGGGGCTTTCCGAATCCTTTTTTCACGGAATTTCCCTGGCAGGTGCCACGATCCTCATTTGGATCGCCACTTCCATATGGAAAGTTAAATCCCTGGATTCGGGAGAAAAAATACATTTTAGTATCTGGAAAATCATCATCATGATCCTTTCCAACGGGGTATTGTGGACTTACTGGATCACCATCTGCATTCCCAAAGCAATGCTTCTGGGGGAACAGATTCAAATGGGAGCCTATCTCTTCATGGGAATGGTGCAGTTGGGCTGGCTGATCTCAACCCTGCTGGTGGCCTTCATCTTTTCCAGGTTTCGTAAAGCATTATCCCGCCCCAGGGTAATCCCTATTCTTTTTAAAATTTTCGCCCTGGCATTTATCTATTTCGCCTTTGACATGGCCTATAAAAGCATCCTCTATTTTAGCGCATAATAATGAAAAACTATATAAATAAAAGCATTGATGTATGCATTCTCACCGAGCAACGCTATGTGAATAAAGAAAGTAGTGATTCCTACGTTCTGAATATTTTAAAGGAAGACAGCCTGGTACAGGAGGCATTGGAAGAACGGGGGCTCAGGGTGGAGAGGCGCAGCTGGGATGATCCCCGGTATGACTGGTCGGATACGGCTTTTGTCCTCTTCCGAAGCACCTGGGATTACTTCGACCGCTTTCCCGAGTTTTCAGCCTGGCTGGATAAAATAAGCAGCCTTACCCACATGATCAATTCACAGGATATTATCACCTGGAACCTGGACAAGCATTATCTGCGGGAGCTTTCCGCTTCGGGGGTCAATATCCCTCCTACTATTTTTCTGGAAAAGGGAGAACCGGGTAGCCTGGCAGAAAAGGTGGCAGAAAGCCAGTGGAAAGAGGTCGTTCTCAAACCTGTGGTCTCCGGGGCAGCCAGGCACACCTATCGTTTTTCTTCACAAGATGCAGCAAAGCATGAGGCACAATACCAGGCACTAGTAAGTGAGGAAGCTATGATGATCCAGGAGTTCCAGGACCAGGTTCCTCTCCAGGGAGAAATCTCCTTCATGGTATTCGACGGACAATTCACCCACGCCATCCTTAAGAAGGCCAGGGAGGGTGATTTCAGGGTACAGGATGATTTTGGTGGCACTTTACATCCTTATAATCCCGGTTCCCAGGAGATTGCGTTCGCCGAAAGGACTGTTGCACTCTGTGGCTATAGTCCACTTTATGCCAGGGTAGATGCAATCCGGGACAACCGGGGGGAAATGGCCCTTTCGGAGCTGGAACTGATCGAACCTGAATTGTGGTTTCGATTTTTTCCTCCCGCTGCCGGAAAACTTGCTCATGCCATCATAAACCGATATTTCACTGATTAAGTATTACTATGTTAAATCCCAAAGAATTTAAAAAGGCGGCTGATCCGGTGATCGACTGGATTGATAACTACCTGAAAAACATCTCCGAATACCCGGTAAAATCGAAGGTTCAACCCGGCGAAATCTACAAGCAGATTCCTGAAGAAGCCCCCGAACAATCCGAGTCGCTTGCGCAAATCATCAAGGATCTCGAAGAGCAAATTATACCTGGCATTACCCACTGGCAGCATCCGAATTTCCATGCCTATTTTCCTGCCAACAGTTCGGTGGAATCGGTGCTGGCTGAATTTGTCACATCTGCCATCGGGGCCCAGTGTATGATCTGGGATACCTCCCCTGCCGCAGCTGAGCTGGAACAAAGAATGATGGAATGGCTGCGGGATGCAATGGGACTTCCCGCCAGCTTTGAGGGAGTAATACAGGACAGTGCATCTACAGCTACCCTGGTGTCCCTGATTACAGCCCGGGAAGTAGCGACAGACTTCAAATCCAATGAAGATGGCGTCCCGGATAACCTTAGAATTTATTGCTCCACTGAAACCCACTCTTCCATTGAAAAGGCAGTGGGTGTTTGCGGCATTGGGAAAAGAAACCTGGTGAAGGTGAAGGTGGATGAACAAATGCGCATGCTGCCCGAAGAATTGGAGAAGCATATTCAGGAGGATCTGGCCAATGGAAAGCTTCCCACAGCAGTGGTGGCAGCCATTGGCACAACCGGAACCGTTGCAGTGGACCCGCTAAAAGAAATTGCGAATATCTGCAAAAAACACCATATCTGGTTGCATGTGGATGCTGCCTTTGCAGGCTCTGCCCTGCTACTACCCGAATACCGCTGGATGAGCGAGGGAATTGAGCAGGCAGACAGCTTTGTCTTCAACCCCCATAAGTGGCTCTTCACCAATTTCGACAGTTCTGTTTACTTTGTAAAGAGCGTAGACAGGCTTATCCGGACCTTCGAGATCCTTCCCGAATATCTGAAAACCAGCACACGAGGACAGGTGAATGATTACCGGGACTGGGGAGTTCAGCTGGGAAGAAGATTCAGGGCACTGAAACTGTGGTTTGTGATCAGGAGTTTCGGTTTAAAGGGTTTAAGGGACAGATTAAAGGCCCACATCGACCTTAATGTGTATTTCTGCAGTGAGCTTGTAAAAATCGATGGCATCCAACTGGCGCTTGCACCTTTCCTGAATTTCAGTTGTTTCAGGTTTAATCCCGGGGGCAGCCACGATGCGGAAAGGCTAAATCCACTGAATGAAAGGCTGCTGAGGGAACTCAACCAGGGAGGAAAACTTTTTCTGACCCATACCAAAATAGACGGATGGTATACCCTGCGGATGATTATCGGCCAGACTTACATAGAAAAACAACATGTCGATCTGGCGCTACAGGAAATTAGAAGTGCCTGTGATCGTTTTCGATAAAAAATGTTTAGACATAAGTACATATGAGTTTATTTAAAAGCAAGAAAAATCCAAACACCAAGGAATTCTGGGAAAAAAGATACGGGGATTTAATTGACCATGAAGAGCTTCGGTCGGACGGAACTACCCTGAATAAGTTCCTGGAGCTGTTTAGAAAGGCCGATTCAATAGTGGACTTTGGGGCCGGACTGGGTGGCAACGTGAAGCATATTGCCAGCCTGGTTGAAAAAACCAGGTTTACCCTGGTGGATCATAGTGAAGTCAGCCTGAATTTTGCCCGGGAAAAGCTCCTGGGTAGTTCCGATGAAAGGGGAAACAGCTTTGACTACAAGCTTAGCATGGATAGCTTTGAAGATGAATCGGTGGATATGATCCTCTCCTTCCAGGTGCTTGAGCACATAAGCGAATACAAAGAGATTATGGATCTCCTTTGGAAAAAAACAAAACCGGGGGGAATCTTATTGATCTCCGTGCCGGTCAGGGGATTCAGGGACACAAACCGGCAACATGTGAATAAATTCACTGTGAAGCGCATGTTTAACATCCTTAGCACCTACAGCGAAATCGTCCACATCGCCAGCCGTACGCTGTCAAAAAGAACAGGTAAAACCACCACAGCCTACTTCTTCATCCAAAAACCAACGAACTGACCTTCTGGTAGTTATTTGATATGACACAGCCCATATTCATAATCACAGGGAAGGTCGGGAGCGGTAAAAGCACCCGCCTGGCAGAATTAGCAGAAGCGCTGCGTGCAAGGGGAATTTCAGTGGATGGTTTCCTGTGCCGTGGAGAATTAAGTAGTGGAGAGCGAAGCGGATATAACCTGGTGAACCTAAGGAATGGGGCTGAAATAATATTTGCAAGCAGAGACAGCCATGAGGGATGGCCCGCTTACGGACGCTTTTTTTTTAATCCTGAAGCATTCAACGAGGGTGAAAATATAATCAGGAAGGCTATTGAAAGAAAGCGTAAATTGCTCATCATAGATGAGGTGGGCCCCCTTGAAATTGAAGGTCGCGGATGGGCAAAGATGATAGACCTAGTATGCAAAGAGGATGGAATTGTGCAGATCTGGGTGGTTCGTGAGCGTATCCTGGATCGTGTGATGGAGAAATGGAGTATTCCCGGCGACAGGGTCATTCATATGGGCCGGGAAGATGAAGAGCTAACACTAAAAAAAATATTAGCAGATGTCAGAAATGATGAAAGCCATCAGGCAGCACAAAGCCGGAGCTGATCTTATAATTGAATCCATTCCGGTCCCCGTACCCGGACCGGGCGAGGTACTTGTTAGGATGGAGTTCTCGCCAATAAACCCGTCTGACCTTGCAAATATATCGGGCGACTATATGGCGGCATCCTGGCCCTTTACTCCCGGACTGGAGGGGTCGGGAACCATTGTAAAAGCGGGGAAAGGCATCCTGCCCCGCATGCGCCTGGGGAAGAAGGTGGCCTGCTCTCCCCATGCCGGGGAGGATGGAACCTGGGCCGAATACATGAAGACTTCGGTGATGAACACCGTTCCCCTGCCAAAGGGCCTGGACATGGAACAGGGATCTATGATGCTGGTGAATCCCATGACTGCCATGGCTTTCATCTCCCTTACAAAGGAGGGTAAGCACAGGGGCCTGGTGAACAATGCTGCAGCCAGTTCCCTTGGGAAAATGCTGATCCGCCTTGCCCGGAAGGACTCCCTTCCGCTTATTAATATTGTCAGGAAGGCGCAACAGGTAGAAGAACTGAAGAAGCTTGGAGCCACCCACGTACTGAATAGCAGCAGCGCAAGCTTCACTCAGGAATTAAGTGCTCTGTCTGGTAAACTGGGGGCTACACTCATCCTTGATGCAGTGAGCGGAAACGAGACGGGCCGACTCCTGGCTGCAGCGCCCAACGGTTCCACCCTGGTGGTTTATGCAAGATTGTCCGGCGATCCCATCCAGGCGAATCCATCAGACCTTATAAGGCTGGATAAAAACATAAGCGGATTCCAACTGGGAAACTGGCTGTCAGGGAAAAACATCGCTTATAAGCTTAAATTCCTGGGACAGGTCAAAAAAGAAATGAACGGGGCACTCTCTTCACAGGTCCGCCGCAGCTTCCCCATGGAGGAAGTAAATGAAGCCATCACCCTGTACAGGGATCATATGTCGGCCGGAAAAATCCTGCTGCGCTTAAAAGGATAACATTCCTTATTTTTGGAAATAAACCACACCGTATAATCATGAAAAGGATACAGCATTTAAGCATACTCTGGGTGATATTTTACACGCTTACCCTTGGGGCCTGCAACTCTGCCGGAGCCAGGCATGAAGTCGCCCGAGACACCCCTTTTCTCTGGGAAAATGCAAATATTTATTTTCTCCTGACCGATCGATTCCTGAACGGAGATCCCTCCAACGACCTTAACTTTGACCGCAGCGATAGCTGTGCCCCGATGCGGGATTTCCAGGGTGGTGATATGGCCGGGGTCATTCAAAAACTGGAGGAGGGGTATTTCGATAAGCTCGGGGTGACTGCCCTTTGGCTCTCACCATGGTTTGAACAAATCAAGGGGAGTACCGATGAAGGAACAGGGCGTACCTATGGCTATCATGGGTATTGGATCAGCGACTGGACCCGTATCGATCCCAATTCCGGAACCGAAGAGGAGCTGGCACGGCTTATAAAAACGGCGCATGAGCATGGCATCCGCATTCTCATGGATGTGATCATCAACCATACCGGTCCGGTTACCCCCCTCGATCCTGCCTGGCCCGATGAGTGGGTTCGCCTCGAACCTCAATGCACTTATGAAAATTATAATACAACTGTTCATTGCACCCTTGTTAAAAATCTGCCCGACATCCGAACCGAATCTGACCAGGAAGTGGAGCTGCCCCCCACCCTGCTGGAAAAGTGGGAAAGAGAGGGTAGACTGGAAAAGGAACTGGCAGAACTTAATGCCTTTTTCCTCAGAACCGGCTATCCCAGGGCTCCAAGGTATTATATAATCAAATGGCTCACCGATTACATCCGGAAATACGGTATCGACGGCTACCGCCTGGATACGGCCAAGCACATTGAAGAGAGTGTCTGGAAGGAGCTATTTGGCGAAGCCTCCGCTGCCCTGCAGGAGTGGAAACAAGAAAATCCGGACGAAGTCCTTGACAACAATGACTTTTTCATGGTGGGAGAGGTCTACGGATATGGAATCTCATCGGGCCGTATGTTCAATTTTGGAGATGTGGAGGTGGATTTCTTTGCAGAGGACATCTACAGCTTGATTAATTTTGAATTTAAATACAACGCTGAAGGAAGCTATGAGGAACTGTTCTCGGGCTACTCCAAAATCCTGAATTCGGAGCTGGAGGGACAGGGGATCGTTAATTATCTGACTTCACACGACGATGGTGCACCCTTCGACAAGGAACGGTCAAAAGCCATGGAGGCAGGAGCCAAGTTACTGCTTTCACCTGGCGCATGCCAGATCTATTACGGTGATGAGACCGGCCGGAACCTTGTAATCCCCGAAACCTCTGGAGATGCCACCCTTCGGGGACCCATGAACTGGGAGGAGATTGATCAGAACAGCTCCAGGAATGGTATGGCTATCGGAGCACTCCTGGAGCACTACCGGAAACTGGGACAATTCAGAAAGGAACACCCTGCAGTGGGTGCAGGTCTGCATCAAATGATCTCATCTGATCCCTACCTCTTTACAAGAGCGTACAGCCGGGATGGATACGCTGACACGGTTCTGGTGGGGCTCGACCTTGAAAAAGGGGAACTTAGCCTGGATGTAGGTGATACATTTAAAGAGGGTACTGAGCTCTATGATTACTATTCAAAGCGCTATGTCAAGGTATCAAAGGGGAAAATTATGGTGGATGTTGATGATGGAATCATCCTCCTGGGAAAAAAATAGCACAAAGCATGGAACGCTATACCCTGGACCCGGAAAGATTTAGCCTGCAGCGCTTCCATGAGCTGAGCGCTTCTAAAAAGATGATCCCCAGCCGCAGGAGGCTGCAGGAGGGAATAGAGGGGTATTTTGAAGCCCTTGAAAAAAAAGGAATCCTTAACCTGTATCAGCTGATCAGGGCCCTGGCTAATAAAGAAAAAATTGCTGCAATGGCCTCTGAAACCGGAATTCCAACCGAGTACCTGGTCCTCTTAAAACGAGAGGCAGGCAGCTATCTTTCAAAGCCCTTTCCC
>CAZRPW010000179.1:0-7188 GCA_964601975.1 uncultured Bacteroides sp. | reverse complement strand
TATCATCACTGCTGACAGGATCAAATTCAGTACCCACTACGGTATAGTAGCACTGACCCGCAACCGCATTGCGCGTGGGATTGGCAATACAAGTTACTACGGGATCCTGCGTATCAACTACAGTTACAGTAAAGCTGCAAGTACCAGTGTTGCTGGCAGCGTCCGTAGCGGTCCACTCAATCGTTGTACCACCTGGGATTTGGGCTCCAGCCAATGTGGACAGCCCGTTAAAGTCATTTGTAAGTAAAGCAACCGCACAATTATCTGAACTAGTGATCGGATCGAACTCAGCACCCACAACTGTGTAATAGCACTGACCTGCAGTAGCATTCCGCGTGGGATTGGCGATACAGGTAACGGTTGGATCCTGGGTATCAACCACCGTAACTGTAAAGCTGCAAATGCCGGTGTTGCCGGCGGCATCCGAAGCGGTCCACTCAACCAAAGTACCACCAGGAATCTGGGCACCGGCAAGGGTGCTCAATCCATTAAAGTCATTGATAAGAGAAGTAACCGCACAATTATCTGCACTACTGACTGGATCAAATTCGTTACCCACCACCGTGTAGTAGCACTGTCCCGGATCGGCATTGCGTGTTGGACTAGCGATGCAGGTCACTGTCGGATCTTGTGTATCTATAACTGCAAGGGTAAAACTACAGGTACCGGTATTACTGGCAGCATCTGTAGCGGTCCACTCAACCACAGTACCACCTGGAATTTGGGCACCCGCAAGTGTACTCAATCCGTTAAAGTCGTTAATCACAGATACCACGGCGCAATTGTCAGAACTACTCACCGGATCGAACTCAGTCCCAACAACCGTATAATAACACTGGTTTGCAACCGCATTACGGGTAGGATCAGCAATACAAGTTACTACGGGATCCTGGGTATCAAGCACTGTGACCGTAAAGTCGCAGCTGGCTGAATTACTGAAAGCATCTGTGGCAGTCCACTCGATCGTGGTTCCACTCGGAATCTGAGCACCTGCCAATGTGGATAGCCCGTTAAAATCATTGGTGAGTGAAGCCACCGTACAATTATCCGTACTGCTTGCATCAAATTCTGTCCCCACAACTGTATAATAACACTGACCAGCATCGGCATTGCGCGTTGGATCAGCTATACAAGTTATACTTGGCGGGATTATATCAACCTCGATCAAAGTAGGCGTAACATTCCGGGTATGAAGATAGTAGTCCCGAACAATTACAGTATAGTTCCCTGCTGAAAGTCCGGTAAAGCTACTATCAGTCTGCCAGGAGAAGCCTCCATTAATTGAGAACTCATAAGGCCTGGTTCCTCCACTTGAATGTGTATAAACAACACCATCACTGCCTCCAAGACAATGAACGTTGGAAACAGAATCAAGGAAGAACAGGAAGGGATCAGGCTGATAAATTGTTACAGTCTCATTTACAAAACAACCAACGGCATCAGTCACACGAACAGAATAATTTCCAGCAATCAAATTACTGACATCCTCGGATGTTGGCCCATGTGACCATAGATAAGTGTAAGAGGGAGTACCACCTGCCACTGTCAGGTCTGCTGAGCCATCATTGCACCCAAAACAAGTAGCGCTGTCACCAGAGATGCTGGTAATAATCTGTGTGGGCTGAGAAAGCACCACATTCCCATTGTCAGAACAACCAGATGCATCACTTACGATAACATTATAGGTCCCAATACCAAGGCTCGATGCGGTTGCGGAAGTTTGTGCAAGAGGATCATCCCACAGGTAGGTAAAGGGACCATTTCCGCCAGTATGAGAAACCATCGCGAAACCATTCGTCCCCCCAAAACATGTTGGATCGGTTCCGACCACATTACTTATAGTAATCGGAGTAGTTGTCTCATTGATAGTCACATTACCAACAATTACACATCCCAATGCATCCGTAACTGTAAGGGAATATGTGTTTGCAGAAAGTCCAATTGCGGTCTGTAAGGTTTGGTTCCCTGCAGCTGCGTCCCATAGATAAGTATAAGGAGCAGTACCTCCTGTCGGAATAGCAGTTGCCTGTCCGTCAGATCCTCCAGGGCAATTTACGACTGTGGTGGTGAACGCTACCGAGATAGACGACCCCGGCTGAGGTACATTTGCAATATCATTCGCTGTACAACCATTATTATCGGTAACAATCACAGTATAACTACCTGTTGCAAGATTAATAGCTGTGCTATCTGTCTGGCTGCCTGTTGCTGCATCCCAAAGGTATGTATAGGGTGCGGATCCCCCTGACGGAGTCACCGTGGCGGTTCCATTGTTTCCACCAAAGCAGGAAACCGATGTTACACCAGTGCTTGTTGTAATCTGTGTGGATTCACGAACTGTATCCTCAAGCACCAAATTACATCCATTGAAATCCGTAATTGTAACACTATAGATACCTTCGGTCAGATTAATGGCAGTTGCCGTCGTCTGGTTTCCTGCAGCTGCATTCCAGAGAAAGCTATAAGGTAGCGTTCCGCCTGCCGGGGTAACCGTAATTGAACCATTAGCAAAGCCGAAACACGTGACATCTGTTGCAGAAGTCAAGGCCGACAGGGCAGACACAGGCTCCAATACGGTAGCTGTTTCCGTTTCTGAACACCCCCGGAAATCTGTCACTACAACATCATAGGTCCCGGCAGACAAGTTCAGTGCAGTAGCGGTCGTCTGATTTCCGGTGGCAGCATCCCACTGGTAAGTATAAGGAGGTGTTCCTCCGCTGGCAGAGACTGTTGCAGTTCCGTTGCCGCTTCCAGTACAGCTCACATCCGTAGAGCTGGATGAAAGCATAATCTGTGAAGGTTCAAGAATAGTTACCGTAGTATCCCAGGAACATGTGTTGCCATCTGTAACCCTTACTGAATAATCTCCGGCAGCTAATCCGCTAATACCAGGTGTTGTCTCCAGGGTACTCCATAAATAGGAATACACAGGAGTCCCACCACTTGGACTTACTGTAATGCTACCATCTGTATTCCCAAAACAATCCAGATCCGACTTGCTTATTGAAGAATAGGGCGCTTCTGTTAGGGTCACAAGCAATGATACGGGAGCCCCATCAGCACAGGTATTATTTTCAATCACCTCGACCTCACCTGTCATAGCTTCCGGGCCCCAATCCACTGTGATGCTATTGGTCCCGTCTCCGCCTGTGATGATACCCCCTGTTACCGTCCAGGTGTAAACAGACCCGGGAGTATCTGTTACACTATAAGTTTCACCTGTGACCCTTGCACATACAGAACTATTTCCACTGATACCTGAAGTAACAGGTAAAGTACAAGAAGTTGTGTCGCCAAATGCATATTCGGCAGACAGAATATTCAAATTCGATCTCCTTGCTGTATTGCCTACAGCAGAAAGGATATTACCATTTGCCACCCAATTGGCACCCGAATTTGGTCGTGTCAACAGGCGCACTCCTGAGTGAATCGGGAAGGTAGTAAATCCATTCCCGGTAAGCTCAAGGTTATAATCCGAACTGGCCAATGAATTAGCTGTAGTCAGCGACCAGTAGCCTTCAACATAGGTGTTATTGATATCATCAGCTCCATCCGTCAGGGGAAGACCGTTGGTTCCCGGATCAGATTCAAAGAACTCTCCTATGAGTGAACCCGATGTAAGATCATTAAACAAGACTAAGCCGGGCCGGTAATCTGTATCTGTCCCAAGCGGGAACAGAATATTAGTGGCTGTAGAATTAATCCAGCGCTCAAATTTTCCAGTCACAGTCCCGCTGTTATGAGTCAGCGTTCCCGTTGCTCCGGTACCCGTACCAAGCGTAATTGTATTGCCATCCGGATCGATATCCCCACTATTCATAAGCAGATCAGAAGAAACAATAACATCATTCGCAAGTATCAGATCCCCAGATGATTTATTAACAGTAAGATCATTAAATGTCTCTCCTGCGGCATTTGTAATGGTCTGGTCAGCCACTCCATTAAAGGTAACATTACCTGTTCCTTCCGTGAAAGAGCCCGTATTGGTCCAGTCGCCCGCTAATTCAAGATCGAAATTGCTAGTATTTAGAGTACTACTAATTGTAAGATCTCCTTCAATAATCAGATCCGCGTACATCGTTTTTGTAGAGGTCCCGGCTATGGTAAGGTTATAGTAAGTATTAGCCGTAGGAGTCTCAACACGCATAATATTATCACGGGCATAGACCACCGTATTTCCGGTAGCAGAAGCATTCAGAGTGCCGTTCCCTCCGTAATTCATCAGCCTTAATCCATCCACGTATAGGTAAGAATTATCAGCATTGATCCAGGTAGCAGCAGCATTGTCACCCCAGAGTCCATAATATCCTATTAGGCTTACACTTCCATAATTGGTTATCTGGAGATTGTCATTCACCCTCAATGCATCATTGATGGTAAGGTTGGCTGTTGGTGCAATAATCTTATACCCGGTACCGATATACAAGTAGCCTGTATGATTATACACCCCTGTACCATCAATGGTACTTCCAAGACCATTCAACTGTACCCTGGTATCACCACTCCCTTGATGCTCACCATTCAGTATATAATCGCCATTGACATAGAAATAATAACTAGCTGAGTTCAATACCGCCGTTGCATCAATTATAAGGTTGCTAATTGAAGTGGTTGCAGTCGTTGTTACTGTATGTCCTGCCGCAATTCTGACAGAGGATGTTGCTGTCGGGACAACGCCTCCCACCCAGGTGGAACCCACATTCCAGTCCCCGGTCTGGGCACTGACTATTACATCATATATTCCTACAGGTAATACTTCGGGATCCGCAGCACCACAAACATTTGATGCCACAACAGTCACATCACCTGAGCCTGCAGCTCCCCAGTCCACTGTAATAATTTCTGATCCTTGTCCTGTAGCAAGAGAACCTCCATTGATGGACCAGGTGTACGTATAATCAACCCCGGGCACAACTGAATACTGTTCACCTGTAGCATTTTCAGCAACAGCGTCTTTTCCTGAAATTTCACTCGTAGGTAATGGACTCACAGATACATCAAGCAGAGCTGGCGAACCACTACCACAAATATTGGTTTCCACCATTCTCACTTCACCTGCCATACCGTCAGAACCCCAATCGATTGTGATCGAACTACTGCCTTGTCCACCTGAAATGGTACCTCCCGTTACGCTCCAGGTATAAGTATTTCCATTATCAGTTACATTATAGGAAACAGCAGAGGCATCTTTACAAACCCTGGTAGCTCCAGAAATAAGCTGAGTTTCAGGAAGTGTACAAAGGCTTGGATCACCCAGGGCAAAATCAGAAGTCAGCGTGGATGAATTTATATTCGAACGACGTACAGTATTCCCGCTTGCATTAAGATGTGTTCCTTTCACGGTCCAGTCCGTTCCACTATTCTGACGCTCAACAATCCGGGTAGAGGTATCAATCGCGAAACTTGAAAATCCATCGGCAACAAGATCCAGGCTGTAATCATTGCTGGCCATACCATTCTGTCTTGAGGTTGACCAGTAACCTTCTGTGAAAATATTATTTACTGTTCCTTCCCCATCCGTAAGGGGAAGACCTGCATTTCCCGGAGCTGATGAAATGAATTCTGTAACCAGAGAGCCATTGCTAAGGTTTGCAAAATTAAAGAGCATCTTATGCAGACTGGAAGCAGATCCCACAGGAAACTCGTAAGAGGATCCGCTTGTATTCAGCCACCTTTCGAATTTACCAAGAATGGTTCCGCTAAAATGACTGAGTGTTCCGGGTGAGGCAGTACCTGTCCCCAGTGTTAAAGTATTGCCATTCGCATTTACATTTCCACCGAGCATCGACAAGACATTTCCTACCTGTATGTCGTCATTCAATATGACCGAACCAGTATTTTTATCAATCGTCAGATTATTAAAAAGGGGATCGGCGACAATGCTTACAGATTGATCCGAACTCCCATTTAAGATTACAGTACCAGTTCCTTGTGTGAAATTCCCGTTATTAATCCAGTCACCCGACAACCATATATCATGATTCGCAGCATTCATGATACTGCTAATAGTCAGATCGCCCAACACTGTAAGGTCAGCAGCCATGGATTTGGTGTTCCCACCGGAAACTTTCAAGTTAAAGTAGGTATCGTCCTGAGACCGCTTGATGGTTTGGTTGGCCGACCCAAAATAATTAACTGTGTTTCCTGAAGAACTTGCAATCAGGGTTCCATTAGAGAAAACATCATCCAGATTAAAGGTTGAATTTTCAGCGTTCACCCAGGTAACGCCAGTATTATCGCAATAAATATCGTCGTTGATCGTAATCGTACCATAATTTGTTACGATTAGATTCCCTCCAACACGAAGGTCAACTGCAATTGAAATATCTGCACTTGGTGCAATGGTCTTATTTCCCAATACAAAATATAACCTGCCTGGTTTTGAATAAGTTCCGGTTCCATCTATGGTTGCATTCTCCCCGTATAGCCTTACACGGTCTCCTGTATTGCCCCCTGTATGTTCACCGTTCAAAGTGTAATCACCGTAAATATTGAATACATAATTTTCTGTATTCAATACAGCACCTGCATCAATAATCAAATTTGTAATCGCATCGGTCGAAGTAGTAGTAACGGTATGACCGCTTTGGATTCTTGCGCTTGAACTTGTGGAGGGTACCACTCCCCCAATCCATGTGGTAGTTGCAGTCCAATCTCCGGTTTGAGCCGAAACGATTAAATCGAACAGGTCCACATCAATCGCAACCTCTGCAGCGCTTCCGCAGGCATTAGAACCAAATACACTCAATGTAGCAGTGCCGGGAGTTACGCCCCAATCAACCGTAATATCGGAAGTCCCCTGTCCAGAAACGATCGACCCGTCGCCTGTTATTGCCCATGTATAGGAATAACCCAGCTCTGGTATGATGGAATAGGAAACACCACTGGTGCCAATGGCAACAGCCACATCACCCGTAATATCACTTGTTGGCAGCGGACCAATATTCACATCCAGATAAACTGTAGGACCATCGGTGCATCCATTGTTTTCGACAACTTCGACTGATCCCACCATCCCGGTAGCACCCCAGGTAACCAGGATACTATTGCTACCCTGCCCGGAAGTAATCACTCCTCCATTCACTGTCCAGGTGTAAATTGACCCTGATGTATTTTCTACGGAATAGGCTTGGTTGAAAGAATTGGAACATACAGTAACAGGTCCTGTAATAGCACTTGTTACTGGGG
>CAZRPW010000178.1:0-7275 GCA_964601975.1 uncultured Bacteroides sp. | reverse complement strand
TTTCAATTATTTATATCCGTTTATAGGCAAAATTTCATAATAAACGGATAAAAAAGATACCCGACCACCTGAAATTTCATGTCCAGTTCTTGAATCAGGAATAAGAAATGTCAAAAATTGACGCGAAGCGAAATCGCTGCTGAAATTCCCGATTCTGACTATATTCCAGGTGGTTCCTGGTTAAAAATCCTCCCTTTTTTCAGGGTTTATCTCTTCTCCATCTTCTGAACAACCGGATTAGCCTGACACACAGTTTATCATAAAGAAATATTGGGGTATCTCCAGGAGGGTGGATGGGTTGACTTATAAAGATGATAGCCCTAACTTGTGGCAAACAATAGATTGAGGATTATGAAAAGCTTATTTTGTATATGCATGATTTGTGCACTTTCATTCTCGTTGCTTATGGGCCAGTTTGAAAGCGATGTGGTAAAGACTTCAGGGGGTGATCTTGAAATGTTTTTTATCGGTCACGGAACCCTGATGTTTAAGTATGAGGGTAAGGTGATTCACATCGATCCCACCATGCGGGAGGCTGATTATGCAACGCTGCCTGATGCGGATCTGGTGCTGGTTACACACCAGCATGGCGATCATCTGGATCTGACAGCCCTGGGTCATATTATGAAAGCGGGGACACGGGTGGTGATGACTGAAGCCTGCCTGGCCCAGCTGGAGGATTTCGAAGCCGAAGTGATGAAAAATGGTGACTCGGAGACGATCCTGGGAATCGGGGTGGAAGCCCACCCTGCCTATAATATTCAACATAAACGTTCGGACGGTAAGCCATATCACCCGAAGGGGGAGGGGAATGGCTACCTTCTAAGTTTTGGGGATACAAGGGTTTTGATAGCTGGTGATACTGAGAATATACCGGAGCTGAAGAAGCTGCAGAATATTGATGTTGCTTTTCTGCCCATGAACCTGCCCTATACCATGACCCCTTCCATGGTGGCTGACCTTGCTCGTGCAATTCAGCCCGGGATTCTTTATCCCTATCATTACGGGAAAACCGATCCGCAGGAATTGCTGGATCTGTTGACAAATGAAAAAGGGATTGAAGTAAGGGTCCGTGATCTGAGGTAGCCTGTTATTTTCATGAAAAGAATGGCCTGTGGATAAAAGGCTTAAAGAGCAATGCTGATATCCTGTATATTTATGATATGAGTATAATTAGAAGATTGTGTTGGCTTATTTTCCTTGTAATCCCGCTTTCAGCAGCCGGACAATACACCAAGGAATTCAAGCGAATCTTTTTTGATGCTGAATACCTCTACCAGACAGGCTTTTATGAAGAGGCGTTCAGCAGGTATAAGAATTTACTTACTCTTGATCCGGGAAATGCCAACATCCTGTTCCACTGTGGAGCCTGTTGCCTGGATATTCACGGGATGGAGCAGCAGGCGGTTACTTACCTCCAGGAGGCTGCTTCCGGTGTGAGCCTGTCATACAATGAGCGTTCTCATGCTGAGTCGGGTGCCCCGGTTCTTACTTATTTCATGCTCGGTAAGGCCTATCACCTGAATAATTCATTTGCCAAGGCCATTGAAAACTATGAACTCTACCAGAAAGCTGCTGCCGATGAGGATCCGCTTCAGGTGGAGTATACGGGATTACAGATAGAGGCCTGCCGAAGAGCAGAAAAGGTGGTGATGGGTGCTCCTTCATTTGAGTTTCAGAGTGTGTTGGATCAGTTTGATGATGATCTGCCTTCCTGTAATAATCCTGTGATATCGGGCGATGGAAATATCCTGATTTTCCTGGTGGATTACCCCAACGATAAAAAGATAATGATGACCAGGCGTAGTGGGGAATTCTGGTCCAGACCACGGGTGATTAACAGTGAGATTGGAATGGTGGGGGAAACCTACCCGGTTTGTCTCTCTTATGACGGGATGGACCTCTACCTGGTTCACCAATTCTATTCCCACTCGGATATATTCGTATCAAAGTTTAAAGGAAACAGCTGGTCAGAGGCCGAAGCGCTTGGATCCAATGTAAACGGCAGAACTTCGGAGAGCCACGCCTCTGTCTCAAAAGATGGACGTAGCCTTTATTTCACAAGCGATACAAGGGGCGGCGAGGGTAGTTTTGATATCTATGTTTCCCGTTTGGATGAAAAGGGTAACTGGGGAGCCTCTGCCAACCTGGGAGCGGTTATTAATACTCCCTATGAGGAGCATACACCGTTTATTTCCAGTAATGATTCCATACTATTCTTTAGTTCCCAGGGACACTCCAGCATTGGGGGAACGGATGTTTTTTATTCCGAATTGGGAGCCGACGGAAAGTGGCAGGAGCCCATAAACCTGGGATACCCGGTCAATACAACGGGGGATGATATTTTTTTTAATCCGGGCTGGAACGAACTGGATGGATATTATGCAGTAAGAAGGGCGGATGATCCCACCTCCAATACGATCAATATGGTTATTGAACTGGATCCGCCGCAGGCGGAGGTACTTGCTGAAGAGCAGCAGACAGAACAGCCATCCTTAGAGATTGAAGATGAGGAAGTGGTATACAGTGTGGAAGAAGTCATCGAGCCCGAAGAGACCGATGAGATTCTTGAGGTCCTGAATAAAACCGAAGATGATAGTCGGGCCGGGTTGCCTGTAACTCCATCTCCAACACCTGTTGCAGGTTCCAGAACGCTGCAAACAAGTGTTCCTTTCGATCATAATGCCTATGAGTTGACCATGGCTGCCATGCTGGAGGTTGAGAAAGTGGCTGATGTGATGCAGACCTATCCGGATACCCGGGTCAGCCTTACCGGTCATGCCGATGCCACTGGAGCGTCGGATTATAATCTCTTGCTATCCAATCAGCGGGCAGCTAAGATTGCCGATTACCTTGAGATGAGGGGTGTGGACCGCAGCAGGGTGAGACTGGAAGGTAAGGGTGAGCATGCCCCTGTTGCACGGAATTACTATGCCGATGGCAGTGACGCACCACTGGGCAGGTACCTGAATCGTCAGGTGACACTCACCATCGAAAGTCCGGAACCTATCAGTGCCGAATTGTCTGGTTTTTATGTTCCGGCTGCCCTGAAAATTGAAGCAGAAGCGCAAGAAGCAGGATCAAGCGATTACTGGTTTACCATACAGGTGCTTGCCTGTAAAGCGCCCCTTCAATCATCCGAATTGGAAGGACTGGAAAAGGTGAGGGAATATGAATGCAAGGACAATTATTTCAGGTATGCCAGTGGAGAATATCGCACTTTTGAGGAGGCCCGCGCTGCACTTAAAGGAATCAGGGAGTCTGGCTACCCCGATGCTTTCATTCAGACCATGGAGTGGTATAACAGGAAAACCAGGTAATTTTCCGGAGCTGGTTTTGCTAAAGGCAACCTTTCCAGCGTTTTTTGCATCTTTTTAAAGTATTTCAACACCTGGTACTATGAAGATATCGTTTACTTTTTCAGCGATCGTTTTATTACTTCTGTTTTCTTTTGTTTCCTGTGAAAAGTGTGACTGTGATGTTGAAGGGGAGGTGGAGTTTTATCTTCTCAGTGCTTATGATACCATGGAGGGGTCTCCCGAGATCGATCTGGCTACGCTGGTTCTGGCGGAGAATCCGATTCTAAGCTATGCGGATTTGAAGTCTTATAATGCCAAAGCGTACTATTTCAAACTTACGGATCTTGCCCGGGAAAGGATCGAAGGAATGGATCATTCCGTTGCGGGAACAGCCTTTGCGGTGACTGCCAGCAAGGAGGTGGTTTATACGGGCTATTTCCTGCCTTCGTATTCCTCCCTTGGCATGCAATGGATTGTGATTGACCCCTTATTCTGGCACCTTTCCAACAGAATGTATGTAAAACTGGGGTATCCGGGCTCCATTGAAGGGGAGGAGATCCCTGATCTTCGCAATGATGATCGGATTTTGGGAATTTTTCGTCGTGATGGAAACCTGGTAGAATGAGATTGGCGTTTTCTTTGTTAAAAAGTCTTGAATTGGGAGAAAATTGCCTTTATTTGTGTGATAATTCTCACAGAACAACCCTTTTTTACTTACAAAAATAATAACCAACATGAAGAAAAATATCAGACTAGTTTTTGGGGCAGCAGTGATGGCTGCCGTGCTTTCGAGTTGCGGAGAGGACCCTGTATTTCCGACAGCAGAATTTACTTATGAACCAGCCGAGGTTGCTCAGTACGATGAGGTGGCTTTTAGCAATGCATCCACAGATGCGGACAGCTATGCATGGGACTTTGGCGATGGAGGCAGCTCCACCGAGATGAATCCCACATATATGTTCAAAAACACCGGAACTTTTACGGTGAAACTCGTTGCCACCAATGCTGAAGGAGACGGTGACACAGAGCAGAGCATTGTAGTGGCTGATGCTGTCAGTGAATACACCATTGATGATACCACTTATACCGTTGATGCGGACATGTTCTGGTATCAGTCAGGAATGGGAGGCGATCCTTACCTGAGGTTGCTGACTACGGTTCCGGGACAGGGTAATCCAGACCTCCTGAAACTCTATCCTAATAAGGGCCTGGAGGAATTGCCCGGCACCTACACCTGGGATGTGGAGAATCCAGCCGGAACCTATGACGTTGGCTATACTGCCGGCTATGCAGGAATGAGTTATAGCTGGACAGCCATTGGTAAAACAGGCTCAGGCGACCTGGTAATTACAATGGTTGATGCGGGTGTGTACAAGGTTGAAGGTGAGTTTGTTTTGTCCATAGGAAGCTATGACTTTAGCACTGGTGATTTTACAGAAACTGCAACTGCCACGTTAACACTTAGCTATGTAGGAGGAATTACCTCCCTGTAGTAGAGAAAGCTGTTCAGGCAGGTGATTTAGATAAAATAAGGTACCGCCTCATCCGCCTATGGGGCGGTTCTTTTTTAACTTATTCTGATCCCAGGTACTTGAATTCGATGGTGGGATAGTGATCCTCTCCGTCTTCATTCTTGTAGTCGATAATCTGCATTTTAAAATAGAGGACCTCTCCTGACTCCTCAATTGTTTTCTTCATCAGGTATTTCTTATCCTTATCGACCGAAAAAATATTCCCCGAGTTGACACCTCCCAGCACCTTCCAGTCAGCTCCGATGGCACCTTTCTTGTCGGTGAACTCATATTCGTATACAGAGGCAAAATCCAGCTCATCAAAGCTTACCTCCGGATCAAACACCTGGGCAACTCTTACTCCAGCTTCGTTGTTAATCATAATGCCACTCATATTGAAAGGCGAATAGATACCCGGGGTATCGGTTTCCCACCAACCCCTGTAGGGTGTGCATAAGATATCCCATTCCCTGTAGTCGGGTTCGATGGTGAGGACCTTGTGCGAATTGAAAGAGAAGTATACATAGTTAAAGGCTGAAGCCCGGTATACAGTAGCCTCTTTCACCTCACCCAGGGATTGTGCCGATGCATACCTGAAGGTGTAGCTCTCATCGTCGGAGGAGACAAACTGTATGGCATAGTAGTTATCGCTGGTGACCCCGCGGTTCTGTATCCAGATTTCACCATTTTCCCAGTGGTTGGTAAGGGCCAGTGAATCGATGTTATTTACGAAAGTGGGGTCATCGAATAGCCAGTCGCCTGTATCGATCAGATCCAGGATTAAATCCTGAGAGATCTCCTCAAAGGAGAATTTACCGGATGGAATCCCCGTGGAGAAGCTTGCCCAGCCCAGCAGGACCCTGCTGCCTTCCCCCGCCGATTCAAAGGCCAGGTCCCAGGAGCTGCTTTTGGCGGTATCGATCTCTACTACAGTCGATTCGTAAAATCGATAGAAGGACTGTATCTGCTTGATGGAGTATTGTACAATAAAATAGTCTTCCACCTCGGGCAGGGGAATGGGTTCGGTATCAATCTCCTTAAAACACCCCCTGTTTAGAAGGGATATCAGGAATAAAAATGGGAGTATATACTTTTTATTCATCAGCTTAGTTCATCAACTTCAGGTTCAACTTCATAAACCAGACCCTTCCATAATAGAGGGGATTATATATGATACTTGCTTCGTCCTGGTAACCAGTGGTTACTCCCTCATAATAATTGAGTAAATTTTTTCCTCCCACCACCAGTGTGAGCCTGTTTTTCCAGAGGTTCTGGGTGACAGTGGCTTCCAGGTCGCCATAGGGCTGGGTATAAACACGGTATATGCCACCTCCCTGTTCCTCTGGAAGAGAGGCCAGCCTTGGAGTTTCACCGTAATATTTCAGGTTTACATTAAACACGGTGCGGGTCTTTTTCAGCGTATACTTGGTGCTCAGGTTGTAGTTGTTATAAAAAACCACCGGACTCCAATCTTCAAGCTCATCATAAGCGTAGGTTTCACCGATACGACTGAATCCGGCCCTGACCGACCAGCCTGAAATATGACGCAGACTGGCATTAAATTCACCTCCCAGGGTCTTTTTTCTTCCCAGGTTATCGTAAGTTGCCGTATTGGATTCGCCAGATTCAATACTCAGGATGATGACATCTTTCCCCAGGTTGTAAAATCCGCTTGGTTCCAGCTTTAAACTCGTATTTCTTCCCCTGATGGTATAGTCAAGAGATGTGTTGAAACTATTGGTGGTTTCTGCTTTCAGGTCCTGGTTCCCATAAATATCGTGGTTGCTGTCCTTGAAGTCCATGTACAGCTCTTTAAGAGAAGGAGCCCTGAATCCTCTTGCATAGGAAATCCGGTAAGTCAGGTTATCAATGATGGTATAGTGGAAACTTAAAGATGGGATCACCGGCGCACCATATATGGTATTGTAAATCAGTCGTATTCCCGGTTGAATACTTAGCTTTTTTACTGGTGAATACTGGCTGCTCACAAACATGGCAAAATCCCCGATTTCGGCACCCTCCTCTATTTTATCCCCATTCCCGTTATCATAATTTATGTCCCAGCCTCCAAGGAAAGAAAGTTTTTCTCCGGGTACAAAGCTGAAGCTACCACGGGTCATCAGGGTGTTGAATACCGTGCTGGTGGTGTCGGTATACTCCTTGGTAAGATAGTGGAGGTCCGAAGTGATGTCATAGGTTTGCCGGCCAAAACGTGTATAGGATCCGATGATGTTATAGGATAAGCGCTCAGAAACCTGGTTGCTGATCACCACACTATTGGTGGAGCGATTGGTATTATAATCCGAATCGTAGGCCTTCACATCGATGCCAACAGTGTAGTTGGCATAGTCCTTCAACAGGGAATTCATAAACTGGGATTTTACGCTCAGCTGGAACTTGTCTTTCCTGAATGCATATTCTGCATCTGCATTATAGACCCTTTTGGGTTTAAACTCCATATAGCG
>CAZRPW010000177.1:0-7341 GCA_964601975.1 uncultured Bacteroides sp. | reverse complement strand
TTAATCGCAATTAACGATTCTGCACCAGGTTCGGGTTCACTTCCGTCTGGCTCCTGGGAATGGGAAATACAAGCTTTACATCATCCCAGTTGTATTTATTTTTATTGATGTCATAGGCAAAGTCAGGTTTTTGAAGCCTTTTCATGTTGTGGAAATAGTCCCCTTCAAGGTAGAGCTCAACATTGCGTTCTTTTTCGCAATCGGCCAGGGTGGCCGGTGACGAATAGGAACCTGCACCTGAACGTTCGCGAACCACATTCAGGTCATCGGCAGCACCTGCACCATTTCCCTGGTGAACCCTTGCCTCGGCGCGGTTCAGGTAGATTTCTGCAAGGCGTATCACAGGTACACTCAGAAAATCCACATCGAATTTGGTGGTATATACTTTTCCGTCCACATTCACAAATGCATGGTCGACCCGTGCCCTGGCATCATCATAGGAGGCCACATGGGCACCAATCTTCACCAGGTAGGGAATCGTCATTATAAATTTGGAATTGGAAGCTATGCGGTAATAGCTTCTTAGTGTTCCTGAGGCATCATCAGTGTCACTGGAGAGCACGGCAAACAGCACTTCGGGATCAGGGCTTCCGGTCTGGAAACAATCCAGCATATCTTCTGCAAGTCCACCCCGGGGTTTACTTTCAAAATTGCTGATCACATAGTCGGCCGCTTCGATCACCCCTGGCCAGTCTTCCTCGTAGAAACGCACCCTCGATTGAAGTGCTTTCGCTGCGATATCAGTGGCCCGGCCATTTGTATTAATTCCCACCAGCAGTGTAGCTGCATCGTCCAGGTCCTGGTTAATCTGGGCATAGGCCTCTTCCATGGTAGCCCTCGAAGGCGTATCAAAGGGACCTAATGGCTCGGTGAAAACAGGAACTGCCAGGGGGCCATGACCAGAAACATCGTATCCATAAAGGCGAGTCAGTTCGAAGAAGTAAAGTGCTCTCAGAAATTTGCATTCACCCTCGATCCGCTTACGGGTATCAATGGTCATTTCCGCATCGTTCACTTCGGGCAAAAAAGCAAGCACTTTATTGATGATGGCAATGGCTTCATAGCTTGCCTGCCAGGTGGATTGTACAATCCGGTTACTCTGTGCTGACATGGTTTTATTGAGCAGTTGCAACTCTTCAAACACGGTGTTTTGCAATCCGGAAATTTTCACCGATCCGGCTATCATATCAGGAGAGACCCAGTAGCGTCCTCCGTAGAGGTCACCATTTGAGAGTTTGTTGTATGCTCCAATCATGGCAGCATCCAGGCCTAAAGTGGAATTCAGGGCAATTTCGTCGGCCAGTTCCACAACCGGATTGACATCCATTACCTTTTCGCAAGAACTGATCAGGAAAACTGATACAGCGAGTGCGGCGATTTTATATTTAATGGCTTTCATAGCTCTGCTTTATCTAAGATTAAAAATCAAGTTCTATCCCGAAGTTCACGGTTTTTATCTGGGGTGGTGACAGGTAAGTCACACCCTGGGTAATGTTCCCGGAGCCATCGCGGTTTACTTCAGGATCCCAGCCGGGATAGTTGGTCAGCGTCCAAAGATTAGTAGCTCCCACATAAACCCTTAGACGTTCTACCATGAACTTCTGGCTTAGAGATTTTGGAAGGGTATAACCCAGGGTGAAATTCTTAAGTCGCAGATAACTTGCATCATTCAGGTAGCGGGTTGAGTTGTAATTCCTGTTTTCGGGCTGCCAGTAAAGTTTAGGGGATTCACCATCAGGATTATCCTCCGACCAGGCATCCTTGATAATGGCTGTCTGGTTCCAGTTCCCGTCAAAGCCCCCTTCCAGGAATTTTCCATCGTCCCGGTACACCTCCATTCCCACGGAGAAGGTGAAGAAGACACTCAGGTCAAAGCCTTTCCACTCCAGGGTATTGTTAAGGCCACCAAAAAATTTTGGATAGGGATTTCCAACATATTTGGCATCCCGGTCAAAGTCATATTCACTTGAGACTTCTCCCCAGTGGTTGTAAAAGAGTTCATCTCCTGCCCTGATGTCAACTGTTTTGGTGGTGGTTCCCTGTTCCGGGTCATCGAAATTGACCCAGTCTGTAACGGTAACAGTTTCGTCCTCAGTGGCGACACCAGCCCATTCAACCAATTCCCAGGTACCAATGGGATATCCTTCTGCCACGATGTTGTTCCCGTAGTTCTCACCGGCAAGCACTTCTCCCTGGGTGTTGGTTACTTCGTTTACATTCCTTCCGAATGTCAGGTCGCTGATCCATTTAAGCTGGGAGGAGGAAGGTAGGTTGTGTGAGGTAATGAAGAGTTCCACACCCTTGTTTTCCATATCACCCACATTCATGGTTATGGATGACTGTCCGCTGGTCTGGTTAATGGGTCGGGGGAGGATCAGGTCGGAGGTCTTCTTGACGTAGTAATCGAAACCCCCGGCAATTCTTCCGCCCCATAGTTGGAAGTCAAGACCCACATCCAGTTGTCCGGTACGTTCCCACCTCAGGTCGGGGTTTTCAACTTTGGAGATTTCAAGCCCTGGATTGCCATAATAACTGGCTGCCCGCCAAAGGCCCATGTATTCAAAGTCCCCGATTTCAGCATTACCGGTAACACCATACGATCCCCTGAGCTTCAGGTAGCTTAGTATTGAATTTCCCTCAAGGAATGATTCTTCGGAGATGGTCCAACCCACTGATCCCGCGGGGAACCATCCGTACTGGTAGTTTGCGCCGAAACGCGACGACCCGTCTCTTCGGAGGCTGAATGTGGCGTAATACTTATTATCGTAATTATATCCGGCACGCCCAAAGTAGGAAAGGAATCCATGTCCGGTTTCATAACCGGATCCTGAGTAAACTGAACCAGATACTGGATTTCTAAGTCCCGGATTTGGGAAATCACTCCCATTGAATTCGCTTTCATACTGGTTCCGGGTTTCAACCGACATACCCAGCGTTCCATTGACGAAATGTACATCGTTAAAGGTCTTGTCGAAATTCAGGTAGTTGTTGGTATTCAGGTTGGTTAACATTACCCTGCGGTCCATGCTAAAGGCCTTCTCCTGGGTGATGGTTCCCACGTACCTGTTTTCGCGCTGGTCGTATACATTGGCCCCAACTTCACTCCTGAAAGAAAGCCAATCGGTAAAGTTAAGCTGGGCGTAGATGGTAGAGATCAGGGTATATACATTCATCCCGTAATCCAGGTCTGCATCGTAGGCCACCGGATTGGTCCCGCTCATGGGAGCAAAGAAGTTCCCGTCGGAATCATATACGGGCATAATGGGCAATGATCGGCTCTGTGCTGTTCCCAGTCCGCCGGCCCATCCTGTAGGAACCCTTTTATTAAGTTCGTACACCATTGTATTTTTGGTTCCAATTGAAAATCGCTCACTGGCCTTGTGATCAAAATTGATCTTAGTGCTTGCTTTTTTATAATCGTTTCCAATCAGAACACCCTCTTCATCACGGTATGATCCACCTATGTAGAATGTGTTTTTTACATCCCCGCCACTGGCCGAAAGGTTAAACTGGTGTACAACCCCTGTCCGGCTTACTTCATCAATCCAATCCGTATTGGTGCTTTCAGCAATCTCCCTTGTAATACCGAAGGGAAGACCATCGTAAAAGGCCTGGTAATCATTTGAAATATCGTTCCCTGAATTTGCCCAGGCAATCTTGCCATATTCCAGGTATTCACTTCCTGTAAGCATGTCCGGGATGTTGGTAATACTATTCACTCCTACCCAGTAGCCGGCATTAAATTTTGTTTTCCCTGATTTACCCGATTTTGTGGTGATCAGAATGACCCCGTTGGCAGACCTGGAACCGTAGATGGCGGCTGCGGAAGCATCTTTTAATATCTCAATGGATTCGATGTCGGTCGGACTCAGGGAGGAAAGTGTATTGGTCCCATCGGCCCAGCCATTGGAAAAATTACCCGTAATCATTGGGACTCCGTCTACCACGTAGAGTGGTTCACTGCTGGATGTAATGGAAGAAGTACCCCTGATCCTGATCGTCGTGCTAGAACCAGCCATTCCGTTTGCCTGTGTAGTTTGAACCCCGGCAGCCCTTCCCTGCAAGGCATTCTGAAAACTAGATTGGGTGGTGTTCCCAATGTCTTCAGATTTCACGCTGGAGATGGAAGAGGTGATATCCCGCTTTCTTTTGGTACCATAGCCGATTACCACCAGTTCTTCCAGCTGTTCGATGTCTTCGGAAAGCACAAAGTCGGCGTTTGCAGTTTGTCCCTCAGCCACCTGCACGGTGACCGTCTGTGTGCGGTAGCCAATATAGGAAGCTGCCATGATAACCGTTCCGGTTGGAACAGAAGCCAGCGTATACTGGCCATTGAAATCGGTAATGGTTCCCAGGGTGCTTCCCTGAACCATCACTGTGGCTCCAATGAGTAGCTCACCATTGGAATCAGTAACCGTTCCCTGAACAATTCCTCTTTGGCCGTATACCATTCCCGTAAGGAGGGCTCCCATAACGACCAGACAGAAACTTCGTAAATGTTGTTTCATAGTTTAGTTAATTAGGTTTAATCGTGGTCGTCCGGAGATGATCCGGACTCTGAGCAATAAAATTACAACAAAATACCAGAAAGAGATTTCTACTATTATTGTAATTATAAGATTAATAACAACTTAATTTGTCAGGATAGGGCCTTAACCGTTATTTCAAACGTTTGCACCAAGGGTTGGGTAAAGCGAAAAACCAGCGGGATTGTAAGTTAATAGTCGCGTGAATTGAATCCTGCCTGGCTGACCGTGCTGCCCCGGACGATCAATTCGGATTTAATCACTTCTCTTACAGGAGGATAATCTTCTTTTGAGAAAAGCCTGTTCAGAAGCATCTGGGCGGCATGTTGTCCCATCTTATATCCAAATTGTTCAACGCTTGTAAGCGGAGGGTCGGTCATGTTGGAATAGATGCCGTTGCTGAAGCCCACAATGGCCATTTGTTCAGGGATTTTGATACCGCATTCTTTTGCCGTTTGAAGCGCTCCAATGGCCGTTCGGTCGTTCACCGCAAAGATTCCGTCTACCGGACTCGATCCATGGATCAGTTTCCGGGTGATGAGCCGCGCCGCCTTGTAGGTATCGCAATCCACAACCAGGTCCTCATTTAAAATCAGGCGGTGATCTTTCAGTGCCTTTATATAGCCATTGTAGCGATCCCGACCAATGCCCATATTTTTGGTGGTTCCCAGGTGGGCAATCTGCCTGCAACCCTGGTCAATCAGGTGTTTTACAGCCTGGTATGCACCGTTAAAGTCGTCAATGATCACATGGTCGGCCTCGAAATCGGAAGGAACACGGTCGAAGAAAACCAGGGGGATGTTCTTTTTTCGCAGGTTGATCAGGTGGTCAAGCGAGCTTGTTTCCTTGGAGATGGAAAGGATGAGTCCTTCGATGCGGCTCGATAAAAGTGCCTGAACGTTTTTTACTTCCCTGGCATAGGATTCGTTCGACTGGCAGATAATTACATGATATCCTGCATCGTTCGCCACATCTTCGATTCCCGAGATTACGGTGGAGAAGAAATAGTGTACGATTTCGGGGATTATAAGGCCAATATTGTTGCTCTTACTGCTTCGAAGGCTGAGTGCAACTGCGTTTGGTTCATATCCGAGGGTCTCGGCCAGCTCCTGCACAGTCTTCTTGGTTGTAGTGCTGATGGCGGGATGATCTTTCAGGGCCCTGGATACGGTTGAAGGCGATATTCCAAGCTGTTCGGCTATGTCTTTTATGGTTACCTGTGCACTACGCATGTATCAAATATGAGGATTTAGGTAGTTCTTTTCAAATATTCGCCTGTTTATTGCAAACGTTTGCAATGGGGGTTTATTGGATTTAGAAGGCCAAATACGCAAATAATGAAGCATTTATGTTTGAATTTCTCAATGGCAGGCTAAATTAATTAGTAATTTTAACATGAATAAACTTAAACTATCAGATATGAAAAAAAGTCTACAAATTGGATTAAGCTTAATCCTGTTTATGGTTGTGGCCCAGTGGGCAAATGCCCAGATTGTCACAATTACGCCGGCCAATGCAACGGGCTGGGAAGAAATTACGCTTACGCTTGATGCCAACCAGGCCTGCGTGCCCGATGGCAAGGCGTCCATTGTCGGTTCTTCGAATGTAAGAATGCACTCTGCAGCTTTTCTATATGACAACCTCGCAAACTGGGGAAGTGCATGGGGCAGCGTGGGTGTTGACTATGATGCTACACCCAAGCAGGAAGGTTTTGACTTTCCTACTCTGACCGATCAGGGTGACGGGATCTATACAATTACTTTCATTCCGGCCGAATTCTATGGAGTGGAGGCAGGAGCCACTATTATTGGAATCACTGCTGTTTTTAATGGTGGTAGCTGGGATTCAGAAGCCAAAGATAATGGTGAAGATGGTTGCAGCGACTTTTATATTGATTTGAGTTATACGGCTCCGACCCCCGCATTGAAATTCAAGCTGGATCTGACCTACCAGGAGGAGCTGGGTAACTTCGACCGTTCTACCGGCAAAGCCTATGTGATCGTAAACGACACTCAGTATGAAATGGATCAGTTGCTGATCGGGATTGTACCCGATGCCAGGTATGAGAAACTGCTTACCGATGTGGATGACGGTATTACCGCAGAGACCAGCTACAGCTATAAGTTCAAGATGGATGATGAACTTGAGACGGTTGAACGCGATCCCATCATTGCCCAGAACTACCAGATTACTGCCGACCATTTCTTTAATGACCTGGGCAAACCCGTTGGAGATATCAAATTTATGGTAGACATGAGGTATATTGCCCGTGAAGGTGGTTTTATGCCGGAAACCGACTATGTGGATATTGCCGGTAGCCTGAACGGCTGGGACGGTGCAGATTATCATCTGACCGATGACAACGCGGACACCATATATGAACTCCTGGTAGAGGAGCTTCCCCTGGAAACCATCATAGAATATAAATACAGAATCAACGGCAGCTGGGATGATGACAAGAGCGAATTCCCGGGTGGAGGACCTGCCAGGCACGCCACAGTTATCAAAGGTGAACGGGATGCAAAATCCATCTGGAATAACACCAGGCCCGGATATGTAGCTATTACCTTGTCTGTGAACATGGCCAATGAGATCGCAAAGGGGACCTTTGTACCCTTGCAGAGCTATGTGGACGTAGCAGGAACCCTGAATGGCTGGGGAGGTGATCTGAACGATGAGCTTTTTGATGCTGACGGAAACGGTGTTTACGTGACCAATCCTGCAGCTTTTGCACCTATCGGTGGTGTTGGCGATACCATGGAATATAAATTCCGTATGGATAGTAGCTGGGATGATGACAAGAGTGAATTCCCCG
>CAZRPW010000176.1:0-7377 GCA_964601975.1 uncultured Bacteroides sp. | reverse complement strand
TAAAGTTTGTAAAGTCTGTAAAGTCTGTAAAGTGGACTTTCACTTTATAGACTTTCGACTTTATAGACTTTCAACTTACTCCGGGCAATCCCTGAAACTTTTTTCGTACTGCTCAATGGCCCTGTAGCTCATACCCATACTGGAGAATCCCCCATCATGGAAAAGATTTTGCATGGTCACTTTGCGGGTCAGATCGGAAAAAAGAGTAATACAGTAATCGGCACACTCTTCGGCAGTTGCATTTCCAAGAGGGGACATCCTTTCAGAAAAATCCTCCAGCTTATCAAAACCACTGACACCACTTCCGGCGGTGGTAGGAGTAGGTGACTGTGATACCGTATTGATACGGATTCTCTTGGACCTTCCGTACATGAAACCGAAACTTCGTGCAATGGACTCCAGGATGGCCTTTGCATCGGCCATGTCGTTGTAACCCGCAAATGTTCGCTGGGCAGCAATATAGGAGAGTGCAACAACAGATCCCCATTCGTTAATGGCATCCATTTTCCTTGCAGTACTCAGTACCTTATGAAGGGAGAAAGCGGAAATGTCCAGTGTTTTATGGTAGTATCCATAATTGAGTTCATCATAGGGAAGGCCTTTCCTGACATTAGGAGACATCCCGATGGAGTGCAGTACAAAGTCAACCTTCCCTCCCAAAATTTCCATGGCCTCCTTAAAAAGATTTTCCAGATCCTCCAAAGAGGTGGCATCGGCCGAAACAACCTTAGCATTGGTTTTCTCAGCAAGTTTATTGATGGTGCCCATTCTAAGCGCAATGGGTGCATTGGTCAAAACGATTTCAGCTCCCTCTTCATAGGCTCTCTCAGCTACTTTCCAAGCAATTGACTGCTCATTGAGCGCTCCAAAAACAATTCCTTTTTTCCCTTTGAGTAAATTATATGCCATGATTTATAGATTAATTTTGTACTTCAGCCCTATTAACAAATAAAAATAAAGATTGTGCGATATAAATTAAACACGAAGCAAAACCCGGGCGTTTGAGAGGGCTGCATCCGTAACAGACTCTCCGGATAGCATCCTTGCAATTTCCACAACCCGTTCTTCTTCATTCAGTTTACGTATGCGGGTATAGCTCGCATCTTCGGTATCCTCCTTGTAGACCGAAAAGTGATCCTTTCCCATAGAAGCAACCTGGGGAAGATGGGTAATGGACATCACCTGCCTTTCGGCCGAAAGCCTCTTCATAATACCTCCAACTTTTTCTGCTATTTCGCCACTTACCCCGGTATCGATCTCATCAAAAATCAGCGTAGGCATCTCCTTCCTGTCCGAAACAAGCGCCTTAATGCAAAGCATGAGGCGGGAAACTTCTCCTCCCGAGGCAATCTTTGAGACCTCCTCCATGGCCAGCTGCTTGTTGGCCGAAAAAAGGAAACGAATTTCGTCGGAACCTGAGGGATCAAAATTTTCCCTTTTTGCGACATCCACATGGAATTTTGCATGAGCGATTCCCAGTTCCTTCAGCTGATTCTCGACTTTAAGCTCCATATTCTTTCCTGCTGCAGATCGCTTTTTGTGCAGTTTCTCCGACAAGGCTTTCATGGAGGCCAGATGTGCTGTGCGCGTATTCTCAAGGGAGGTGATCTTCTCATCAGAGAAAGTAATCGCCTCAATTTTTTCATTCAATTCATCCCGAAGTGCAATCAACTCACCCACATCACGTACCCTGTGCTTCTGCATAAGGCCAAAAAGCTGGTCGATCCGCTCCTGCAGACCAGATAGCCTGGCAGGATCCATGTCGCTCCTTCCGGCCTGATCTTCCAATTCCCCACTAAGATCTTTCAATTCAATGTAAGCCGACTCCAAACGTTCTGCTAATTCAGCAGCCGGACTAAAATATGAGGATATCTTCTTCAGCTGCCCAAGACTTTCCCTCAGCTGGTCAAGGATCCCGGTGGAATCCTGCTGTAGCAGAACTACAGATTGGTTTAATGACTGTCCGATCTCCTCTGCATGCTCGGCCCTCTGGAATTCGGACTCCAGGTTTTCAAGCTCCCCCTCCTTCAGCTTTGCAGACTGTAGTTCATCAAACTGAAACTGCATGAAATCCAGATCGGCCTTCATGCTTTCAATCTCGTTGCGAAGCTTCACCAATTCACGATCTGCCTTGCTGTAAGCCTCATAAACAAGCCTGAATTCTGAAAGCTCCTGCTCTGTATTTGCCAGGTAGTCGATCACATCAAGCTGATACTGGTGCTCGCTGAGCTGCAAATTCTGGTGTTGTGAATGGATATCCACCAGGCGAGAGCCAAGCTCCCGCAAAACAGGCAGGTTTACCGGTGTATCATTTATAAAAGCCCTGGACTTCCCCCCCGGGGCAATCTCCCTGCGAATTATGGAAATCGGTTCAAAATCAAGATCATTGGATTCGAAAAGCGGTCGAAAACTTTCTCCGGTCCGAAATGCTCCTTCAACTATACACTTGGAATCCTTTAACTTCAGCGCGGAGGTGTCAACACGATGACCAAGAATCAATGAAAGTGCACCCATAAGAATGGACTTCCCGGCACCGGTTTCACCCGTAATGGTTGTAAAACCTTCGGAAAAATGCATTTCCAGTTCATCAATCAGAACATAGTTCCTGATATAGAGAGATTGAATCATGCTTGTTGCCTAAGTGGATTCCAGTATGGCTTTATATTTATTGGTATTGGGTTTATCCACTTCTATAAGAATCTGGTAAGCCCTGGTTCGCTCCTCAGAGACTGATTCGGAATAGATGCCGACAATCTCATCCACCTTGGAATTAAACAGCAGGCTCAGAAGATACATATAAGGATCGGGGCGACTCCGGTAGACCTTCTGCAATAGTTCCAGACTATTTGTTATTTCTGCCCTTCCCTCTGCAACATCCTTGTCCATCATATCAAGACCTAACCTGTGATAATGGTAGTTAAACTCCCTGATACCTTCATACTCACTATCGAGCATATCCTTTACCAGCCAGTACCTGTTTTTGTGAGCCAGGTTATCCAGTGGTTTCCATCCGGGCTCAGCAGCATTCTGTGCATTGAGCACGATTCGTTCAGCATTTGAAATATAAGGAGAACCTCCCATCAATGCAAAGGAATCATAGTCAAGTCCCAATATATAGTAGGCATAGAAAGAAAGGATGGATGTAAGATTGGAGAGATGTGAATTCAGGTCAAACTCCAGGGGGGAGAATTCTACATATCTGAAATGAATATCGTTGTCGATGAAATTCAGGGTAGTGGTTGTATAATTGCTATTGAACACGGGGCGACTGGCCTGCACGGTTAGGGTTCCCTTAAACTCATCTGCCGAAGGCTGTTCAGTAATGTTGAACATCAGATTGCATTCAATCCGCTCCTCCATAGTATAGACATGATCGGTCCACACCCGGTTATTCATAAATTCGTAAATGGCATTCTGGAGGGTTTGAAACACCTGCTTATTGGTGCCCTGAATCTGCTGACTGACCACCTGAACGTTGCATCTGAGCTCCTGTGCAGTAACAAGTACGGGGGTAAGTAGAAAAAACAATATAACTACATACTTACGCATCTTCCATCATCTTTATAAGCCTTTCTGCCAAATCTGCTGCCACCTGGCGTTTAGACTTTAGTTCATACTCTTCCACCTCTTCCCGGCGATCAATCATGGTCACCCGGTTTGTATCGGTTCCGAATCCTGCTCCTTCTTCACCGGTATGATTCAGGAGAATCAGATCCAGATTTTTCTTTACCAGTTTAAGCCTTGCATGCTCCAGTCCGTGATCACTCTCAAGCGCAAATCCAACAAAGAGTTGTCCGCTCTTTTTTCGCTTCCCCATCTCCGCTGCAATGTCAGTGGTAGGCTTCATTCTGATACTCCACTCCTGATTTCCCCTTTTCACTTTTAGCTCAGAGCTCTCCACCGGTGTAAAATCGGCTACAGCGGCACTGAATATAGCAATATTACACGCTTCGATCCGCTCTTCGGTTGCCTGCAACATCTCCCTGGCTGTTGTAACAGAAATTACATCTACACCTTTGGGAGGCTTCAAGGAGACTGGTCCGCTAATAAGGACCACCTCAGCACCCAGGGCAACAAAAGTCTCGGCAATGGCAAAACCCATCTTTCCCGATGAGTGGTTTCCAATATAACGTACGGGATCAATGCTTTCTTGCGTGGGACCAGCGGTAATTAGCACCCTAGAATTCAGGAGTTTTTTTTTTAAGGGCTCCTTTAGCTTCCTTATGAATTCGATAATGGCTTCGGGCTCCTCCATCCTGCCCCTGCCTTCCAGTCCGGATGCAAGCTCACCGGATCCGGGATCGATTACCAGGTTTCCGTATGTCCTGAGTATATCCAGGTTCCGCTGGGTTGAAGGATGATTGAACATATCCATATCCATGGCCGGGGCGATCACCACCGGACATCTTGCAGAAAGGTAGGTGGTAACCAGAAGGTTGTCTGCAACTCCTCCTGCCATCTTACCAAGTGTTGTGGCTGTTACGGGGGCGATCAGCATCAGATCGGCTGCCACACCCATATCTACATGACTATTCCAGTCTCCCCCTTCTTCTTTGAAGAATTCGGACAGAACCGTTTTCCCTGAAAGTGCTGAAAATGTAACCTGCCCCACAAATTCCCTGGCGGTGGGGGTCATTATTACCTGTACACTGGCTCCCTCCTTACTGAGTAATCTAAGCAGGGTGACAGCCTTATAGGCAGCTATGCTGCCTGTAACACCAAGGATTATCTTTTTTCCTGCCAGATCCATCAGGAGAGGATGACTACTTTTCTTCTATTTCAGGAGCTTCATTCATCCTGAAATAAATCTGATCATCAGTTAATTCCTGAAGAGAGATGAGAGAAGGTTTTGGCAGACGCTCGAAAAACCTTGAGATTTCAATCTGCTCAGGATTTTCGAATACCTCTTCAAGGTTATCGGTGTAGGAAGCAAATTCTTCCAGTTTCCGATTGAGTTCCTGCTTCATTTCAACGCTGATCTGATTTGCTCTTTTAGCGGCAATTTTCACAGTCTGATAAATATTCTGTGTTTCACCATCAAGATCATACAGATTTCTGGTAATAGTTGTAAGCGGGGCCTTCGTTTTTTTGTAATCCATTATATGATGATTATTTATTTTTCCTAATTCAAATAATTATTGGAGTCTTCATACATCCTGGTAGCCTCCCTGCTGTGGGGACCATCGGGAAATTCACCAATAAAACTGTAATACTCATCCACAGTTGCCTGGAAACGTTCTTTCTGTTTACTGACAATACTGCCATCTGCAAGCAGGTATGAAGATTTCAGAATCATAAACATTAATTCCTCCCTGTACCTGGTATCCGGGTATTCTATAAGGCTATTCCGCAATGCAATAATGGCAGACTTATAATAGCCCAGATCATAATATAATTTTGCACTTATAAAAGACTTCTCCACCAGTTTATCACTCATTTCAACAATAATCTCCTGGCATTGGTTCAATCTTTCTGAATTTGGATATTTCACCATAAACATCTGCAGGGCTGTAATCGCCCTGAAAGTATTATCCTGATCAAGCTGTGGACGTGGCGATTGCTTATAGTAACAATATGCCACCATAAAATCTGACTCCTCCAGGTAAACACTGTTTGCATAGATGCTTGAAAGTTCACTAAAATAATGACCTGCCATCATGTAATCACGCTGTCCGTAGTAACTTTTTGCCTGGTAATACTTTACCGTATCGGCCTTGGTGGTTCCCCGATAAATATTGGCCACCTGGTCAAAGAGCGTACCCGCCTTCACAAATTCACCTTCTCCATAAAGGGTAACAGCAGTATCGTACTTCTTCTGGAAATCCCTGCTTTTCAGCAACTTCTCATACTCACCACACCCACTGAGTAACAGAATTGAAGCCAATGTCCCCACCATTAATATGAGCCTGTTTTTAAACATCGTGCAAAATTACAATTATTGAGTTAATAATAAAAGGATTGGAGCATTTAATCCTCAACGTTATTAACAAAAACCGTACCGGTTTATTGTGTGAAATCCAAAATATCAGCGTAGAGCGCATAAATATCTGATTCTTTGCGCCCCATTAAAAAAAGGTTAAATTTGCAGCCGTTAACACTTAAAACTTATTTCTGTGGACATTTTTGAAAGAATTACCAAAAACAGGGGACCCATCGGTCAATACCAGACCGCAGGGCATGGATACTTCACTTTTCCCAAGTTAGAAGGAGAGATTTCTGCACATATGAAATTTCGCGGCAAAGAGGTTCTTACATGGAGCCTGAACAACTATCTTGGGCTGGGAAACCACCCTGATGTGAGAAAGGCTGACGGCGAAGCAGGCGTCGAATATGGAATGGCTTATCCTATGGGTGCCAGGATGATGTCCGGTCAGACTAAAAAACACGAAGAACTGGAGCAAAAGCTCGCTTCCTTTGTACAAAAGGAAGATGCTTTCCTGTTGAATTACGGATACCAGGGAATGGCTTCCATTATTGATGCTGTTACTTCCCGCAACGATGTTATAGTTTATGATTCCGAATCACATGCCTGCATCCTTGACGGAATGAGAATGTCGCTTGCTAAAAGGTATGTATTCCCACATAACGATATGGAAAACCTGGAGACCCAGTTGAAGCGTGCTGTGAAGCGTGCCGATCAGCAGGGCGGTGGGGTTCTGGTTATCTCTGAAGGTGTTTTCGGCATGGCCGGAGACCTGGGTAATCTGAAAGCTATCTGTGACTTCAAAGACAAGTATGATTTCCGCCTGCTGGTGGATGATGCTCACGGTTTCGGTACCATGGGCGCCACCGGGATGGGTACCGGAGAACATTTTGGCGTTCAGGATAAAATCGACCTCTATTTCTCCACCTTTGCCAAGGCCATGGCCGGTATCGGAGGCTTTGTAGCCAGTGACAAAGAGGTAGTGGACTACCTGCGTTACAACATGAGGTCACAAACCTATGCCAAATCGCTGCCTATGCCGATGGTAATCGGTGCACTCAAGCGCCTTGAGATGCTCAAGGGAATGCCCGAACTCAGGACCAATCTCTGGAGTGTGGTCAACGCCCTTCAAAAGGGTCTGAAAGATGCGGGATTCGACATTGGCAAAACTGAATCGCCCGTTACTCCTGTTTACATGCACGGAGGTGTCATTGAAGCCACCCACCTGATTCTTGACCTGCGGGAGAATTACAGCATCTTCTGCTCCATGGTGATCTACCCGGTGGTTCCGAAGGGAGATATTCTTCTTAGACTGATTCCCACATCCATGCACACCCTTGAGGATGTGAAGGAGACCATCGCAGCATTTACTGAATGCCGCACAAAACTGGAAGCCGGTGTATATAATAAAGAGAAGTTCACCGACCTGAGTACGTTCTCGTTATAGTAAATAG
>CAZRPW010000175.1:0-7421 GCA_964601975.1 uncultured Bacteroides sp. | reverse complement strand
GGAACAGACTGTAGGGCTCGATCACAAATCCAATATAGGGCGTATTTTTAGCAGCCTTAAAAAGCAATCTCTTCATTATAAACGGAGGTAATAATCCTTTGAGCTTCTGGAAGAATAGCAAGTTGCTGACTTCCATCGGATGGATTAAGCTCTCGATGCCCTTTATGAATTTATCATCATTCTGTATTTCCATATGCCTGACCTTAATTTAGCGGAAGGATTCCTTCATAAATCTAACATATAACTTTTAAACTTAGCGCGGTTGAAATAGAATACGAACTTTTTATTGACTAATAATTAAAGGGGCTTCTGCTCCACTTTTATGAGTTGTGAAATATCATAGCCGCGCAGCTTGATTTTCTCCAGGAGTTCATTGTATAGATCTGAATCCATTTGCGGAGTGCGGCTCAGGATCCATAAATAGTTGTCCGAACTGCTTCCAATAATGGCCCATTGATAGTTCTCTTCAAGTTCTAATACAAAGTAGTCGCCATAGAAATTCCAGAAAAAGGAGACTTTTAATTTGGAAGGTTCCATCTCAGGGTCAGGTATAAACGCCTTTCCTGTTGCTTGTTTGAACTTTCCATCAAGACTATTCTTGTAACCACTGTTTAGGACTTTAATTTTACCATCTTCACGTATAGAATAGTTTGCGGAAACACCCACAAGACCTCGCTCAAATCTGTGATTATAGCGGGCTAATTCGTACCAGGTTCCTAAATATTTTTGAAGATCAAGTTCCTTCACTACGGTTTTATCAATCATAGACTCCTGATTTTTAGTACTTGTACATGCAGATCCTGTGATGGTTAAGCTGGTAACAATCAATAAGATAGATACGCTTTTTTTCATGTTTGAATTTATTTATTAAGGTCTTTCAGGGCACTATCAATATCCGGAAAATTAAATTTATAGCCTGCAGCTTCTATTTTATCTGATGAAACCCGGTTACCATTCAGAAGCATTACAGACATCTCTCCAAATAGCAGTTTAATGAGTAGGGATGGAATATTCGGAAACCAAAAAGGTTTATTTATTACTCCAGCCATCTTTTTTGAAAATTCAGCATTCGTTATATGTTCGGGCGCTACTGCATTGTATGAGCCTGTTAGTTCTTTGTTCTCAAGTGCACTCAGGTAGATATTACAAAGATCTTCAATATGTATCCATGGTAAATATTGTTTTCCATGCCCGATGGCTGATCCCAGTCCCAGCTTTGCCGGAATTCGAAACTTAGATAATGCGCCTCCGTTTTTAGTGAGTACGATTCCGGTTCTGATTTTAACTACTCTGACTGCGGGATTTGTAAATTGGTCTGCACTTTGTTCCCATAATTTACAGATTCCCCCCAGGAAAGAATCTTCCGGGAGATCCGTTTCAACATGTATTTTCTCAGATAGGGCGGATCCGTAGTATCCTATGGCTGATGCAGAGATGAAGGTTTTGAGTCTGGAATTTTGCTTATCCAGATGATTGAAAATCAGGTTTGTTGATTTAATGCGGCTATTTAGGATTTCCTGCTTCCGGTACTTGGTCCATCTTTTTTCACCAATATTTACCCCGGCAAGATGAATGATATGATCGCAGGTATTAATGGCCTCCTGATCCACTTCATTTTTATCAATATCCCAATGATAAGTTGGATATTCAGCAGGTATATTTCGACTACCGCTTCTGCTTAAAACGGCAATGTCATAACCCCTGTCAGATAAGAGCCTGCAAAGATGCCTTCCAACCAGTCCGGTTCCACCCGTTATAAGCACTTTTTCCATAGCCCGTTTAATAAATTTTACTAAAGATTAAACAATACGGAAAGATAAATGTTTAAACTTAATTGAAATCAAAATATATATTATGTTTGGGTATAGTTTTTTATTCATTGATGAGAGGATGAAAAATATGGGGTTTAAAAATTTCTTATTATTTGTACCGCTCATTGTTTTGAGTTCTTGTTCCAAGCATTCGGACTGGCCCGAATCTCCTTTATATGATTTTATTCAGGAAGGTTCCCAGAGCGTAACAAATTTAGACATTGAAGATGCCCGGGAGGCTATTGTAGGTCATTATGCCCATTATGATGTCGTTGCATATGAAGACACAACGACAAGAACCCCCATGCTTACTTTCATTATATCCTATGGATTTACGGATTATTACCTGGAGGATGGGAAACTTATGCAGGCCGACAGATTTGTCCATGCTGAACAAAAATTGAATAATTTAAAAGCGTCCTCTTCATTAAGCGATAAAGCCGTGCAGGCCATAAAGCCCAGGGTTCAGGAGGTTGAATTAAGCCTTAAGGATGGCAGCTGGCATATCTACCGGCCCCCAACCCCGAGTCTTTTGGGTATTAGTGGAGATCCTTTACAAAGCTTGTCCACTGATCCCAACGATCCGAATTTTACCGATCCCGACCAGGACGGAAATCCCGGAGTAACTGTTAAAATTAGTGTGGGTAAGTATTTTAATGGCGAAATCTATATTGCAAGACGGGAAATATTCAGCAATTATATGACATTGAACAGCAATGGTACTTTAAGCGGTTACATCCTGGATCAATCAGAGCAATTTGTAATCGGTGCTTCAAAGAAGATCCTTAGACAGCCTTCTAATTCAATACAGCATCCAGATATGGGATTAAGTCCCATTCTATTGGTGCCTATCGATCCTGAAATAGACACACCCGAAGAACTCATGCAAATCAGAGATGAGATTTTTCCTGAAGAACCAGCGTTCTACTCTGCGAAGTAATACTGAAAGAAACGCCGGGAGCAAAAAGCATACCTTTAATTTCTTAAGCTTATGAGTGATGTGTTAATGAAATTAGATGCTGATAGCATCAAAGAATTGTGGTCGAAAACCTATAATACAGATGGGAAACCTGACTGGTCGCATATTCTTCCCTATTATGTGGAGGATGTTTATTTCAGAGATTCCATCCAGGAGATTCACGGGATCGAAGATTTTAAGGCCATGACAGAGCGTCTTACAAAACGTTCGAAAGATTTAAAAATGAATGTTGTGAAGTCTATTATGTCAGGGAATGATATTTTTGTAGAATGGGAAATGACGATTAGTTTCAAAAAAAGACCGAGTTCAATCATGTATGGATCGAGCCGCATGACCTTGAATAGTGAAGGAAAAATCATGAATCAAAGAGATTATTACGATTTATGGGGCGATATTTTTGACAACATCCCTAGATTCGGTAAGGCTTACAGGAAATTTATGATTAAAAAATTTGGCTAAATCAATATGAAGAAGAAAGTATCTCAGTATATCAAAGAGTACAATGTGCCCGACATATTAGCGATGGTCAGGAATAATCGGTTAGATCCAAAAATCTGCCATGATGATTTTTCCGGTAAGCTTGTTGTTATAAGTGGGGCTACATCGGGTATTGGCTATAATACCGCACGAAAATTTGCTTCACATGGAGCCAACCTGCTTTGCATCAATCGTAGTCCGGAGAGGTCAGCAACACTAAAAAAGGAAATTGAAAGCGAATTTGGCGTTCAATGTGATTACAAAATTGCTGATTTGAGTCATTTCCAACAGGTGCACCGACTGGCAGAAGAACTTAGCCAAATGCAGACACCCATTGATGTGCTGGTGCACAATGCCGGAGTCTACCTAACAAGGCAGGAGTTGACTACCAGGGGATTGGATAAGGTTTTTATGGTTCAGCATCTTTCATCCTTCATCATCAATTTTGTGTTGATGGATAAACTGAAATCCCAGGATAAGGCCAGGATCATTCTTGTGAATTCGGAGGCACATCGTTTTTCTGCCTGGGGTTTGCGGGTCGATGATATGAATTGGGAAAAACGCCGGTATTCAGGCTTGAAGAGTTATGGATCGGCGAAATTAGCTCAACTATTATCCATGTTTGTTTTTCAGGAGCATTACAAAAACAGCGGCGTAACCATTAACGCCATGCATCCGGGAGCGGTTAAGACCGATTCGGGAAAGGATAATGGTCCGGTTTACCGCTGGTTTAAAAAGAAATTTTTCGATAAGACCCTCAGGAATGCGGATATTTCAGCAGAAGCAATTTATTATCTAAGTGTATCAAAGGAGATAGAAGGAGTGAGTGGAAAATTCTTTAATATAACCAAGCAGGAAGTCCCCGCCCCCCCGGCACTTGACATAGGAGCAGCATACGATATCTGGGAGAAAAGTCTTGAATATGCCGAGTTGCAGGATTCACAGTGGGAAACGCACAGGCAAATTCCTTTCAATCTGAATGAAGCCCAGAATAAGTATGGCTGAGCCTACATACGATACGATTGTTGTTGGAGGAGGGATTGCTGGTTTGACTTCTGCCGCTTACCTTTCAAAGAAAGGGCAAAAAGTATTGCTTATTGAAAAAAATAAGGAATGCGGAGGTCTTGTAAATTCATTTACCTATAAGGGTTTCCAGTTCGATGCTGGCGTCAGAGCCTTGCTGGATGCTGGTATTATTTTCCCCATGTTAAAGGAACTTGATATTGAGCTCGAAGTAGTGAAAAGCAAGGTTTCAGTGGGTGTAGAGAATGAAATAGTGCATATCAAAGATGTGGGCAGTTTAAAAGATTATAAAGAGCTGCTTAAAAAAATATACCCTGAAAGTGAAGATGAAATTGAAAATCTTATCAAGGTCATACTTAAGATAATGAAGCACATGGATGTGCTCTACGGGATCGAGAATCCCATGATCAAGAATATATGGGCAGATAAAAAATTCATCCTGAAAAAACTGCTTCCCTGGTTGCCGAAATTCCTGTTTACGATAGGAAAAATAAACCGTATGAACATGCCGGTTGAAGGCTACCTGGAAGGCATCATAAAGAATCCATCACTGAGGGATATTGTTTCTCAGCATTTCTTTAAAAGCACACCCACATTTTTTGCCTTGAGTTATTTTTCACTCTACCTCGATTATTTCTATCCAAAAGGGGGAGTTGGAAAACTGTCAGAAGCCTTTGAGAAAAGATTCACGTCACTGGGTGGAGAAATAAAGACTGAGACCACCATCCAAAAAGTAAATGCCAGTGAACGCATGCTTACAGATCAGGAAAATCGAAGCTATAAATATAAAAGCCTGATATGGGCGGCTGATCTTAAAACATTCTATAAAATCACTGAAACCAAAGGCTTATCAAAAAAGGTCCAGTCCGGATTTGAGGATTCCAAAGCGAAGATGCTTGAAAAGCGAGGAGGCGATTCGGTTTTCACCCTGTTCCTGGAAGTAGATGAGCCTCTTGAAAATTTTAAGCGCATTGCCAATGGCCATTTCTTTTATACGCCTTCGAAAAAGGGTTTAGGGGAAACTCACAGGGAGGAACTCAAGCATTTACTGAGTAATTGGGATGACTACAGTAAAGAACAGGTAATTGTTTGGATAGAAAAGTTTTGCCGCCGGAACACCTATGAAATTTCTATTCCCGGGCTAAAAGATCCGGACTTATGCCCCCCGGGGAAGACTGGATTGGTTATTAGCTTTCTTACCGAATATGACCTGTTTCACAAGGTACAGGAAGCCGGCTGGTACGACGAGTTTGTAAGGGAATTTGAAGGCCATGTATTGACTGCGGTGACCGAATCTGTATATCCTATGTTGAAGGATAAAACGATATCGCGCTTTTCTTTTACACCCCTGAGTATTGAAAGCAGAATAGGAAGTTCTGAGGGAGCCATCACAGGGTGGTCATTCCAGGAATCCGTCCCCGTTATCAATAAAATGCAGAAATCGGCGCATTCAGTTTCAACTCCCATCCCTTCGATATTTCAGGCCGGACAATGGACTTACAGTCCGGCCGGAGTACCCATGTCCATTCTTACGGGCAAGTTGGCTGCCGACAAAATCTTATCCTTATAGACTGGTTTTATCTTATACTTTTGTTTGTATGTATACACTTCCTCTAACCAAGATCATCATAAGCAGTATATTAATCGTTTTGCTTATCCTTGCCGGCGTTTTTCTTCACCAGAAGGGAGAACCTTACAATGTTATTCTTTTTTCGATCCATAAAGTGCTCACAATTGTTATGATCATCCTTATGGCCTTAGTGGTCCTCCGGTTCTTCAGGCAAGTGGATGTGGGTATGATTTACTACGTTTCCGCCGGAATTACAACGCTCGCTCTTGTCGGTCTTTTGGTTTCAGGAGGGATGCTGAGTCTGGACAAGTTTCATGCTGCAATGCTTCGGATACACCAGGTATCCACCCTTGTATTCCTGGGATCATATTCCTTTTTTTTATACCAGCTTTTTGTATTTAAAGCGAGTTAATCAATGCGATTTATTTTTCCATTGTATTTATAAGATTGCCTGCCATGAATTTTAAAAAGATAAACAATGCCACCCGGAAACCCGGGCTTTATGAAAAGGGCAGTGCAGTGATGTGGACAGATGAATATATTTCGGGCCGACTCCTGGAGATGCACCTGGATCCTGAGGTGGATTCGGCCAGTCGATGTCCCGAAAACATCAACCTGACGCTGGAATTTCTTCGGGGCTTTTTGCCGGAAGCTCAAATGGAGATCCTGGACCTGGGTTGCGGACCCGGATTATACACTGAAAGGCTGGCTGAAGAAGGTCACCGGGTAAGTGGCCTGGATTTCTCGGACCGGTCGATTGCTTTTGCAAAAGAGCGGGCTTTGGAGAAGGGGCTGGAGATTGAATACCGGTGCATGGATTATTTGCAGATGGACTATGAAGAGCGCTTTGACCTGGTGATCCTGATCTATAATGATTTCTCAGTGCTTTTACCGAAGGAAAGAACGCTTTTACTTGAAAAGGTTTTTCGAGCCCTGAAAAAGGGGGGCGTATTCGTTTTTGATGTTTTAAATGACAGGGATGCAGAAGACAAGTTCCTCGACGATAGCAGCTGGACGGTATCGGAAAAGGATGGCTTCTGGAAAGCCACCCCCTACCTGGAACTGGTTTCAATGTTTCATTACCCCAAGCAGCAGGTGTACCTGAAGCAACACCTGATCATTGACCAGGATGAGGAAACGGAAAGCTATCGCTTCTGGATCCACTACTATTCAGCACCGCAAACGATGCTGTTGCTTTCGGAAAGCGGTTTCGGGCCCTGTACTTCTTATGAAGACGTGCTGCCGGAAACAGATATCTGGGATGGCGGAAATCTGAATTTCTATGCTGCCACGAAGCCCGCATAGCATCCTGATGAATTTCGTAAATACGATTAAAAAAATACAGATATGAATAAAAAAGTAGCATTAATTACAGGCGCCTCTTCTGGAATTGGAGAATCAGCAGCCATCCTGCTGCACAAGGCCGGGTTTAAAGTATATGGCGCAGCCCGCAGAGTAGAAAAGATGAAAGGTCTGGAAGCAAAAGGTATTTCTACCATAGCTTTAGATGTGACAGACGAAGATTCCATTGTAAACTGCGTGAATACAATCCTCGAAAAGG
>CAZRPW010000174.1:0-7464 GCA_964601975.1 uncultured Bacteroides sp. | reverse complement strand
CGGTTTTCGGCGGGAATGTTCAACAGGATGACTACATAAATGATACTCACCACCAGGTAAACCAGCCAGAAGCCCTGTCTCCACTGAAGGAGCATATCTTTTTTAAGCAGTTCTTTCATTTACTGGATCAGGTGGTGACCGGTTACCTTGATGAAAATTTCCTCCAGGGAGGCTTCCAGGGTATGGATGGTTTCAATCTCGCGGTTCCGGATGGTTTCCATAAATTCTTTGTTTTCGGCCAGGTTGCCTAGAGGGAAATCCCGGGTTTCTATTTTTCCGTTTTTTTGATAGCTTAAGCTTACTACCTTCCGGCCGTGTTTCAGTTTCAGGTTCTCTGTGGAATCGATTACCGGGAGACTGCCCTCCACCATAAAGGCTATGTTGTCGCAAAGCTCTTCTGCGTCGGCCATGTGGTGGGTGGTGAGGAAGATGGAGGCTCCCTTATTCTGCAGGTCGAGAATAATGTCCTTCATGATCCTTGCATTGCCCGGGTCAAGCCCCGCTGTGGGCTCATCCAGGAAAAGGATCTCCGGCTTATTCAGCAGGGCACGGACAAAATTCAGGCGCATCTTCATCCCTTTGGAAAATGCCTCCACCCGTGTGTGCTTATCACCGGATAGATCCACCATCTCCAGCAGCTCTTCCGGATTCCGGGTTTCACATTTAAAGAAGGAGGCAAAGAGCTCCAGGTTTTCAAGGGCAGTAAGCTTCATATACAAGTTGGGGAATTCAAAAGCCACCCCGATTTTTTCATAAAAAGTGCGCTCTTTTTTTTCGGGATTACTGCCATTGACCCGGACCCTTCCTTCAAAGCCCCTCAGGAGTCCGTTCAGCACTTTCTGGGTGGTGCTTTTTCCTGCACCTGAAGGTCCGAGGAAACCAAAGATCTCACCTTTGCCTACTTTAAAACTGATATCTTTCAGAACCTTTTTTTCAGTCCCCGGATAGGTGTAGCTAAGGCCTTCGACCTGTATCATCTATGCAGCGCTTAGTATTGATGAAAGGCATCAGACACAAAGGAGAGGACCTCGGGGAGTGCCTGTCTCCAATAAGTCCAGGAGTGATGTCCGTCCCTGATGCGGAATTCGTGGGGGATTTCCTTCTTGCGCATGGCAATATGCACCAGGGAATTTCCCTCGTAGAGAAAGTCGTCATCACCGCAGTCGATGTACCACCTGACCGCCTTTTTCTGGTCATCGGGCATGGCTTCGATCAGGTCAGGCACGTAATGTTTTTTCTTCCAGCTTTCTACTTCTTTGTCCGTGGCGGTATCCCATCCTTCTCCACCAATGTAGCGTCTTGCATCTTCCACTTTTTCAGGTCCGACGTAAGCACTCAGCGGACAGGCGGATGAGAACAATTCAGGATGGTGCAGGGCATACATGAAAGTGCCCCCTCCACCCATGGAGAGTCCCGCGATGGCCCGGTATTTTTTCTCAGCCCTGATGCGGTATTTGGATTCCACGTAGGGCATAAACTCTTCAAAAAAGAAGTCCTCATACCTCCACATGTCTTTCGGATCGTTGAAGTAACCTTTGTAGGTCTCATTGCCGTCGGGCATGACAATGATCATGGATGTGGCTTTGCCTTCCAGGATGGCTTTATCAGCAATCTGCAGCACTTCGCCAAACTGTATCCAGCCGGTCTGGTCGTCGCCATGTCCGTGCAGGAGGTAGAGGACCGGGTAGCTTCTTTCAGAGCGCTCGTAATCTGGGGGTAGATAGATGGCATAGCTTCGTTCCATCTTCAGGATTTTGCTGTCCATGGTGAGCTTGTCACAGACTTTCCCATACTGGGCGATGAGAGCTGAGGCTGCCAATATTTGCAGCACGATGATGCCACAGAGCATCAGGACTTGTTTTTTCATGAGGGTATGCTTAAAATGTTGTTTTTAGAATTGGTGAAAGGCATCTGAAACAAAGGAAAGTACTTCGGGAAGCGCTTCCCTCCAGTAGGTCCAGGAGTGATGCCCGTCCCTGGTGCGAAATTCGTGGGGGATTTCCTGCTTGCGCATGGCAATATGCACCAGCGCATTTCCCTCATAGAGAAAGTCATCATCTCCGCAATCGATGTACCAGCGTACTGCCTTTTTTTGATCTTCCGGCATATTCTTCACGAGCTCAAGGGCAGAATGTTGCTTGTAATAGGCTTCCATCTGCGCTTTGCTTCCTGCCTTCTGCCCCCTTCTTTCAATCCATTTTTCCATTTCTTCCAGGCTCAGGGGACCGCAGCTTGCGCTCAGGGGGCATGCCGATGAGAATAGCTCAGGGTGGTGCAGGGCGTACATAAAGGATCCGCCGCCGCCCATGGACAGACCCGCTACTGCACGGTATTTTTTTTCTCCTTTAATGCGGTAGTTTGATTCCACATAGGGCATTAGTTCGTCGAAGAAGAAGTCTTCATACCTCCAATCGCCCGAAGGGTCATTGAAGTATCCTCGTTGCCCGGTGTTGGCGTCGGGCATTACGATGATCATGGGTGTGGCTTTGCCCTCTTTGATTGCCTTATCGGCAATGTGGAGCACCTCACCAAACTGCACCCAGCCGGTTTGGTCGTCACCCCCCCCATGCAAGAGGTAGAGCACAGGGTAGGAGCGTTGGGAAAGCTCGTAATCGGGTGGGAGATAAATGGCGAATTTGCGCTCCATCTTCAGGATCTTACTGTCCATGGTGAGATTGTCGAATACCTTCCCGTACTGGGACATCAGTAGCGAACTTGTTACAAAAATCAGAATTACAGTGACAAGAGAAGCTTGAATAAGTTTTTTCATGGGGTCTGGTTCAGAAGGTTAACTTACTGCCCATGAAGATACAAATCGAATTCGAAATCTCGGGTATTCCAGGTTCTTAAAAAGGTTTGATAAATAAGATTTCTATTTCCAGTCGTAGGGAGTAACCTGGTATACATAGTAGTTAAGCCAGTTTGAAAATAGCAGACTGGCATGGGCCCTCCATCTGATCACAGGTTCACTTTCGGGATTGTCATTGGGGAAATAATTTTCGGGGATTGCGGTTTCAAGACCCTTTGCCCGGTCCCGCTCATACTCGTTTTTCAGGGTATGGGGGTTGTACTCCAGGTGGCCTGAAATGAAAATCTGTCGATTGTCCTTCGACAACACAATGTTGGAACCCACCTGTGGAGACCATGCCAGGGCTACCAGGTCGGGATGGTTTCTTATATCCTCCAGCCGGTTTTCGGTATACCTGGAGTGGGGCGCAGGGAAGAGGTCGTCGAAGCCGCGGACCAGGTGATGCTTGCGATCACTGATCTGGTGATCAAAGATTCCAAATGCTTTTTTTGGAAGGGGATACTTTTTGATGCCATAATGATAGTATAGCCCTGCCTGGGCACCCCAGCAGATATGCATGGTACTTGATACGTGGGTTTTGCTCCACTCCAGTACCTCGGTGAGGGTCTTCCAGTAATCCACCTCCTCAAATTCCAGGTGCTCGACCGGTGCGCCGGTAATTATGAGTCCGTCGTAACGTTGATTCCTGATTTCATCAAAGGTTTTATAAAAAACCTCCATGTGTTCACGGGGTGTGTTTTTTGATTCGTGCTCATCCATGTATATAAGGTCCAGTTCCACCTGCAGGGGAGTGTTGGCAAGGGCGCGCAGCAGGTCTGCTTCGGTTACTTCTTTTTTAGGCATCAGATTAAGCAGGGCGATACGTAGCGGCCTTATATCCTGCTGCAGGGCCTGACTTTCGTCCATGATGAATATGTTCTCCTTTTTCAGCTCTTCAATGGCAGGCAGATGGGTGGGTACATTAATGGGCATGACAGTTATTTTCCTTTATAACTCCAAAGGAAGCCCAATTGTTTGCTTTTATTGTAATTTTTATATTCTGAATGCATGGGCAGAATTAACTGTGAGTATCAGGTCGCAATTAACTTTTGAGCTTTGAAAATAATCCTTATATTCGCCAATAATAACACTATTGTGTAAAAACGTAACACGATGTCGGTTGTCCGTTTTGGTGTATCATTTGAGAAGGAAGTACTGGATGCTCTGGATGAGTATGTGCTTGAAAATAAGTATTCTAATCGTTCCCAGGCTCTCAGGCAGCTTGTGAACCGGCACATTGTGGAGAAGAAATGGATGTGTAACAACCGGGTGGCCGGTGCTGTGACCCTGGTTTATGATCACCATAAAAGGGATATTGCCAATCACCTGGCGCAGATACAGCTCGAATACAAGGAGGAAATTCTTTCGGTGCAGCGTTTTACACTGAGTGAGGATCACAGCATGGAGGTCATTTCCCTGAACGGGATTTCGGCTCGCTTAACAGAATTATCCGACAAGCTTATTTCAGAGAAGGGGATACAGCATGGAAGGCTGACCATGACGAGGTTTGATTGAAAATAGTAAATAGTAAATAGTAAATAGAAAATGGTAAATAGTAAATAGGTAAGTAGGTAAATGGGTAAATAAGTAAATAGGTAAGTGGGTAAATGGTAAATGGTAAATGGTAAATGGGTAAATGGGTAAATGGTAAATGGGTAAAAGGGTAAAAGGGTAAATGGGTAAATAAGTAAATGGGAAAGTGGATATGGAGAAGATGAAGAAAGAGACAGTAGAGAAGCTGGAGACCTTGGAGCGTTGGTTTAAGCAGCAGAGGGGATCGATCATAGCTTTTTCAGGAGGAATTGATTCATCACTGCTGCTCTTCCTTGCCAGAAAGTGGCAGGGAAAGGCGAGGGCCATCGGGGTAATTTCAAAATCGGAAAGTCTGAAAACGAAAGACTTTGAATTAGCCCGATCCTTTAGTGATCAGTTTGATATCAATATGGAAGTGATTGAAACAAAGGAGTTGGATGATGAACGTTACAATAGCAATCCCATCGACCGCTGTTTCTTTTGCAAGGATCATTTATACAGTGATTTGCAGGTGATCAGGAATCGCTATCCGGGATTTGAGGTGCTCAATGGTACCAATACGGACGACTATACCGATTATCGTCCGGGGATGAAGGCGGCCGACAAATATGAGGTCTATTCACCACTGGCCCTGTGTAAAATTACCAAAGAGGAGATCAGGGAAATTTCAAAATACTATGGTTTGCCCAACTGGAATAAGCCTGCAAGTCCCTGTCTCAGTTCCCGCATACCCTATACCCATCGCATCACCCAGAAGAAACTGGTGGAAGTGGAACGTGCAGAGAACCTGCTCAATGAGTTTGGTTTCGAAGATGTGCGGGTACGACACTATGGCGATCATGGCAGGGTGGAAGTGCCTGCAGGGGATGTCCCAAGGCTGATGGAGATGAAGGAAAAGGTAATTCAGGGAATCAGGGAAGTGGGTTTCAAAGATGTAGTGATTGATGAGGAAGGCCTGGTTTCAGGAAAACTGAATCGAGTTATCAAGTCGTAAAGTCTATAAAGTCTGTAAAGTCTGTAAAGTCTGTAAAGTCCATAAAGTCTGTAAAGTCCATAAAGTCTGTAAAGTCTGTAAAGTTAAAAGTCTGTAAAGTGAAAAAGATATTATTCTATGATTGTTTTGCCGGGATTAGCGGTGATATGAACCTGGGAGCCCTTGTGGACCTGGGAGTTGATGCAAAGTTCCTGGAACAGGAGCTGGGGAAATTAAATATTGAAGGTTTCCGCCTGGATGTAAAGCCCGACATGCGTAAAGGAATTAGCGGAACGAAAGTGACTGTGGTGATTGAAAACCCGGAGAATGAGAAACACCGGCATCTGAGGCATATCGAGGAGTTGATTAATAACAGCACACTGTCCGATACAATCAAGGCAAAATCGTTGGCCATCTTTAACCTGGTGGCAGAGGCAGAGGCTAAAGTGCATAACATCTCCAAGGAGAAGGTTCATTTCCATGAGGTGGGCGCACTGGATTCCATTGCCGATATTGTGGGAGCGGCCATTTGCCAGGAGGCCCTGGAAGTGGATGAGATTCACGCTTCGCCGGTGCAGCTTGGAGGAGGGTTCGTGAAATGTGCCCATGGCATGATGCCGGTTCCGGCACCTGCAACCGCAGAGATCATCAAGGGCCTGCCGGTGAAATCAGGACTGGTAGAGTATGAGGCAACTACACCCACCGGGGCAGCCATCCTGGCAGCTACGGTGGACCATTTCACAAGTTCACCCGAGATGAAGGTACTTAGGACCGGCTATGGAATCGGGCAAATTGACAAAGATATCCCCAACGTATTACGGGTATACCTGGCCGAAGGCAATTCAGAGCTGCAGGAAGACGTAAGAAGTGAAGCTGCATTCATGCTGGAATGCAATATTGATGACATGAATCCCGAATGGTATACTCATGTGCAGGCCCTGCTTTTTAATGCAGGAGCATCGGATGTATTTATGACCCCCATCGTGATGAAGAAGTCAAGGCCTGCCAACATGCTAAGTGTCTTATGTGAGCCGGATGTGGCTTTACGGATGAAGGAGATTATCCTTACAGAGACCTCCAGCATTGGTCTGCGCGAGTACACGGTAAAAAAGCACATTTTACGCCGGGAGACAAAAACAATACATACCCGTTTCGGGGATGTTCAGGTGAAGTGCAGCTACTATGGCGGCCGGGTTGTCAATGAAAAAGCAGAATTTGAACAATGCCAGAAGCTGGCTCTTGAACATAAAGTCACCCTTGAGGAAGTTCAGAAAGAGGTATATAAAAATCTATAATGGAGAAAAAGGACATCTTAAAATTGCTGGAATCACTCCAGAAAGGGGACCTCGATAAGGATGAGCTTGCTGAAAAGCTCAGCAGCCAGGGTATGGACTCCCTGGGTTATGCAGTAATTGATACCGACCGGGACCGCAGAACCGGGATTCCCGAAGTTATATATTCAGCAGGTAAAACCCCAAAACAGGTCGCTGAAATTGCCGCACGCATGAACGAAAGGGGAATTCCGGTGCTGGCTACACGGGCCGACAGGGAAATGTATGAAGCGGTCAGGGAGCTTATCCCTGATGCGCTGTATCACGAGCAAGCCAAGGCTATTATTTATCAGCCTATTGAACCTGAATTTTCTGAAGGCTATATTGCTGTAGTATCGGCAGGTACTTCTGATATGCCGGTTTCGGAGGAGGCTGCAATCACTGCCGAATTCCTGGGTAACCGGGTGGAACGCATTTATGATGTGGGTGTGGCCGGGATTCACAGGCTGTTCCACAGGATGGATCTGATCAGGGAAGCCAGTGTTATAATTGTTGTGGCCGGCATGGAGGGTGCATTAGCCAGTGTGGTAGGAGGAATGGTGGATAAACCCGTAATCGGGATTCCCTGCAGCACTGGTTATGGAGCGAATTTTGGAGGTGTGTCAGCACTTCTCTCCATGCTTAACTCCTGTGCTGCGGGAGTGAGTGTGGTGAATATTGACAATGGATTTGGTGCTGCTTGTCAGGCGCATCTTATAAATAAGTCTGTAAAGTCTGTAAAGTCGTAAAGTCTGTAAAGTCCATAAAGTCTGTAAAGTCCATAAAGTCTGTAAAGTCTG
>CAZRPW010000173.1:0-7639 GCA_964601975.1 uncultured Bacteroides sp. | reverse complement strand
TGGGTAAGTGGGTAAGTGGGTAAGTGCCAATAGCTACTTGCTAACCGAGATAACTTTTTAGAATTTTGCTGCGGGTAGTGTGCTTGAGCCTCTTAATTGCCTTTTCTTTAATCTGCCTGACCCTTTCACGGGTAAGGTTGAATTCTTCTCCGATTTCTTCAAGGGTATGGGGATGCTTTCCGTTGAGTCCGAAGTAGAGCCTGATGATACTGGCTTCCCGGTAGGTGAGTGTGCTCAGCGCTCTTTCAATCTCTTTTCGAAGGGAGTCGTTCAGTAAGCCCCGGTCGGGCGAAGGTGTTTCCCCGTTGAGAAGTACATCATACATATTTCCATCCTCGCCATCCTGCAGGGGTGCGTCCATGGATACATGCCTGCCCGAACTGCGGATGGCATCCTTTACATCTTCAGGAGCCAGCTCAAGGGTTTGTGCAATTTCAAGAATGGTAGGTTCACGCTCAAACTTTTGCTCCAGTTCCGCAAAGGCCTTATTGATTTTGTTGATGGAGCCAATCTTGTTGAGAGGAAGGCGCACAATACGGGCCTGCTCGGCAAGGGCTTGAAGGATGGATTGTCGGATCCACCAGACTGCGTAGGAGATAAACTTGAATCCCCGTGTTTCGTCGAAGCGCTGGGCGGCTTTAATAAGGCCGAGGTTCCCTTCATTGATAAGGTCAGGAAGGCTTAGTCCCTGGTTCTGGTATTGCTTGGAGACAGAAACCACAAAGCGTAGGTTCGCTTTTATAAGCTTTTCCATTGCTGCAGCATCTCCTTTTTTAATCCGCCTGGCAAGTTCAACTTCCTCCTCAGCATTGATCAGGTCCACCTTTCCAATCTCGTGCAAATATTTATCAAGAGAGGGTGTTTCCCTGTTAGTGACCTGCTTGATGATCTTAAGTTGTCTCATGCCTTGTCTACTTGGGATTCTTTATACGTAATTAATGACTGATTTGTTGCAATAGTATGCAAGAACCTGCCTCCGCATCCGGACTTAAATATATATAAACTATTCCTTATACCAAGAAATGAACCTGTTTGATCCGTTTTATTTTTGGTTATTCATTATAATTCCTGTAATATTGCAGAATAATTCCATTCTAACGAACAATTGTTCCATTCTGTTTTTTTCCAAACGAATTTGAATTACCAATCTTCTTATTGGACTATTTTATAACTATCACATATTTATGTACGATATTCTTGAATTGAATAAAAAGCTTCTTTCTGAACTTAAGGAAGTGGCTAAAGGGCTTAAAATTAAACGAGTAGAGTCTTTTAAAAAACAGGATCTGATCTATAAGATCCTCGATACTCAGGCCATTGTGGTTTCTGAAAGCAAAACTGCCAAGAAAGAAGGTGGTAAAACTGAGGCCAGCAAGAAGGTGACTCCACGCAAAGCAAATGTCGAAAAAGAGACTACTGCTGAAGCTTCTGTAACTGCACCTGCGCCCCAGAAAAAAAGGCCTGGTAGACCTAAGAAGGTGAAAACTCCTGAAAAAGAGCCAAGCGCTGAGCCTGACACAAAGGCTGAAGAATCCAAAACCGGTCCGGTTGCTGCCCCGCAGAATACCAGGCCCGGGAATAAGCCCCAGGGTGATCGTCCTCCCAGGAGGGACGGCGGACGCAAAGGCGATGATAATTCTCAGAGAAAACCTTATGAAAAAGGTGAACGCCAGGAGCGTGGGGACAATCAGAACCGAGGGGACAATCAGAACCGAGGGGACAATCAAAACCGCGGGGATAACCAGAACCGCGGGGACAATCAGAACCGTGGGGACAATCAGAACCGCGGGGATAACCAGAACCGTGGGGATAACCAGAACCGTGGACGGAAGCAGTTCGAACGCAGGGAAAGGGAAGTTGACAAATATGATTTTGAAGGCCTGATTACAAATTCAGGTGTGCTTGAAATCATGCCTGATGGTTATGGGTTTTTGAGGTCTTCCGACTATAACTACCTGAATTCACCTGATGACATCTATGTATCCCAGAGTCAGATCAAGCTTTTTGGGCTGAAGACCGGGGACAATGTAACAGGGACCATTCGTCCTCCAAAAGAAGGGGAGAAGTACTTTCCCCTGATTAAGGTGGAGTCAATCAACGGTCGTAGTCCGGATTTCATTCGTGACCGTGTGCCCTTCGATTACCTTACTCCCCTTTTCCCGGAAGAGAAGTTTACCCTTGTGGGAAAAGGGCAGCACAATCTTTCGGTTCGTGTGGTGGATATGTTTTCACCCATAGGGAAAGGACAGCGTGGTCTGATCGTTGCCCAGCCAAAGACCGGTAAAACAGTGCTTCTTAAGGATATTGCCAATGCCATCGCAGCCAATCATCCGGAAGTATATATGATCGTATTGCTCATCGATGAACGTCCCGAAGAGGTAACCGATATGGCCAGGAACGTAAATGCAGAGGTAATCTCCTCCACATTTGATGAACCCGCGGAAAGGCACGTAAGAATTGCCAGTATTGTTTTGGAGAAAGCCAAGAGAATGGTTGAATGCGGACATGATGTTGTAATTCTTCTCGATTCAATTACCAGGCTTGCCAGGGCATATAACACCGTTTCACCCGCTTCGGGTAAGGTGCTTTCGGGTGGTGTGGATGCCAACGCCCTGCACAAGCCCAAGCGTTTCTTTGGTGCCGCCAGGAATATTGAGGATGGAGGTTCACTTACAATTCTTGCAACTGCACTCACAGAGACTGGTTCAAAAATGGACGAGGTTATCTTCGAGGAATTCAAGGGTACTGGTAACATGGAGCTTCAGCTTGACAGAAAGCTGGCCAATAAGCGGGTTTACCCCTCTGTGGATGTCAATCCTTCCAGTACGCGCCGCGAAGATCTGCTACTTGACAAGCCGATGCTTGACAAGATCTGGATTCTGCGGAATTACCTCTCCGATATGAATTCGGTTGAGGCCATGCAATTCCTCCGTGACAGGTTGGTTAAAACCTCCACAAATGAGGAGTTCCTGATCTCCATGAACAGTGATTAAGCAAATATACAGAGATTGAAATAGAAGTGATCCGCCACGGCGGATCACTTTTTTTGTTTAAGGGCTTTTTTCAGGGGTCTATTTGTAATGATTTTAAATTCCTGATTCAGTGGGACTTTTTGTCCTTTATTGCTAATTTTGGGTGACTATAGTTCGAATAGTTAACTATTTGTAATTTAAATACTTAAGTAAAATAATATGGCAAATAAGAAGAATTTCATGACATGTGATGGTAATTATGCTGCAGCGCATGTTGCTTACATGTTCACTGAGGTGGCTGCCATCTACCCCATCACACCTTCCTCCAACATGGCGGAGCACGTGGATGAGTGGTCAGCCAATGGTAGAAAGAACATTTTTGGTGAGACCGTTAAGGTGGTGGAGATGCAGTCAGAAGCAGGAGCGGCAGGAGCCATGCACGGAGCCTTGCAGAGTGGTTCCCTTACCTCCACATTTACAGCTTCCCAGGGACTCCTATTGATGATCCCTAATATGTACAAAATTTCAGGGGAACTGCTTCCTGGTGTATTCCACGTTTCCGCAAGGAGCCTGGCAGGTCATGCGCTCTCTATTTTTGGAGACCACAGTGATGTAATGTCGTGCCGTCAGGCAGGATTTGCTATGATAGCAACCGGTAGTGTCCAGGAAGTAATGGACCTGGCAGCAGTGGCTCACCTGACTTCCATCAAAACCAGGATTCCATTCCTTCACTTCTTTGACGGGTTCCGTACATCTCATGAGATCCAGAAAGTTGAAGCACCCAACCAGGAAGCGCTTGCAAAACTTCTGGATATGGACGCGGTGAAAGCTTTCAGAGACAAATCACTGAATCCTGAAAATCCAGTGACGCGCGGAACCGCTCAGAACCCGGATGTATACTTTCAGGCACGTGAGGCTGCCAATAAGTACTACGACGTGGTTCCCGATGAGGTTGCTGCCTATATGAAAGAGATCAGCAAACTGACCGGCCGTGATTATAAGCCTTTCACTTATTATGGTGCTGACGATGCAGAGAACATCGTGGTTGCCATGGGTTCGGTTACAGAAACCCTGAAAGAGGTGGTTGATCACCTGAATGCTAAGGGGGAAAAGGTTGGTCTGCTTGTTGTTCACCTTTACAGACCTTTTTCAGCCAAGTATTTCATGAATGTTCTTCCCAAGTCGGTGAAGCGTATTTCTGTACTTGACCGTACCAAGGAGCCGGGAGCAAACGGAGAGCCGCTCTACCTGGATATCAAAGACCTTTTCTATGGTAAGGAGAATGCTCCTGTGATTGTAGGTGGCCGTTATGGTCTCTCTTCCAAGGACACCACTCCTGCCATGATGATCTCTGTCTTTAACAACCTGAAGATGGCCGAACCGAAGAACCAGTTCACAGTGGGTATTGTCGATGATGTGACATTCACCTCTTTACCTCTGCTTCCTGAAATTTCCCTGGGTGCCAAAGGTACTTTTGAAGGTAAATTTTATGGACTGGGTTCTGACGGAACCGTGGGTGCCAACAAGAACTCCATCAAGATCATTGGAGAGTCGACCGATAAGTACTGTCAGGCCTACTTTGCATATGATTCAAAGAAATCAGGGGGGATAACCACTTCTCATCTGAGGTTTGGTGATAAACCTATCCGTTCTCCCTACCTGGTGGTAACACCAGACTTTGTGGCATGTCATGTAACTGCATATCTGGAAAAATACGATATGCTGAAGGGGCTGAAAGATGGTGGTACCTTCCTGTTGAACTCTATCTGGAGTGAAGAGGATACCATCAAACATCTGCCTAATCATATGAAGAAATACATGGCCGATCACGATATCAATTTCTACATAATCAATGCCACTATTCTCGCACAGGATTTGGGACTGGGTAACCGGACCAATACTATTATGCAGTCCGCCTTCTTTAAAATTGCCGATATCATTCCCTATGATCAGGCAGTTGAAGAGATGCGCAAGTTTATAATTAAAAGTTTCGGCCGTAAGGGCGAAGAGGTGGTAAACATGAACTTTTCTGCTGTTGAGAAGGGTGGAGATGTGATTAAGGTTAAGGTTGATCCTGCCTGGAGTAAGCTTGGAGCAGATGTTGCCAAAGAAGATAAGCGCGATATTCCCGATTTTATCAGGAACGTGGTTGAGCCTATCAATAATCTGGCTGGTGATGATCTTCCTGTAAGTGCATTTGCCGGACGTGAAGACGGAACCTTCCCGGCTGGTACCACTCAATACGAGAAACGCGGTATCGCAGTGAACGTACCCGAGTGGATTGCTGATAATTGCATCCAGTGTAACCAGTGTGCCTATGTTTGTCCCCACGCTGCCATCCGTCCCTTCCTCATTGACGAGGATGAGGCCAAGGCGTTGCCCGAGGGAACTGAAACCATCAAAGCCAATGGGAAAGACTTTGCAGGTCTGCAGTTCAAGATCCAGGTATCTGTTCTGGACTGTACCGGTTGCGGTAACTGTGCCGATGTTTGTCCGGCCAAAACCAAGGCCCTTGAGATGAAGCCCCTGGAAAGTCAACTTGCTGAAACTCCGAAGTGGGATCACCTGATTAAGGAGATCTCCTACAAGGATACCCTGGTGGATAAGAAAAAGACCGTGAAGAACAGCCAGTTCGCCCAACCGCTCTTCGAGTTTTCAGGAGCCTGTGCCGGATGTGGTGAAACACCCTATATCAAGCTGATAACTCAGCTATATGGTGACCAGATGATCGTGTCAAATGCCACAGGTTGCTCGTCCATCTACGGTGGTTCAGCTCCTTCTACTCCTTACTGTGCCAATGTAAACGGACAGGGTCCTGCATGGGCCAATTCACTTTTCGAGGACAATGCAGAATATGGATTTGGACTTGCTACCGGAGTGAACAAGAATCGCGACCGCATCAAGAACAAGATGGTAGCTGCCATGGACAAAGTGAAGCCCGCCACCAAAGAGGCCTTCACAGCCTGGATTGAGAGTATGGAGAACATGGATGCTTCCAAAGAAGCTTCAGCAAAACTGCTGACCGTGCTTGAGAGCGAAACCCATGCCATAGCTGAAGAGATCAAGTGTCTCAAACATTACCTGGTGAAGAAGTCTGTCTGGATCTTCGGTGGAGACGGTTGGGCCTATGACATCGGATACGGTGGACTGGACCATGTGATAGCCCAGGGAGAAGATGTGAACATCCTGGTAATGGATACCGAGGTATATTCCAATACGGGCGGACAGGCTTCAAAATCTACTCCTGTGGGTGCTGTAGCAAAGTTTGCTGCTTCCGGTAAGAAGATCCGTAAGAAGGACCTTGGAATGATGGCCATGACTTACGGTTACGTTTATGTAGCCCAGGTTTCCATGGGTGCCAGCCAGAGTCAATACCTGAAGGCGATTCGTGAGGCGGAAGCTTTCCCCGGACCTTCACTGATTATTGCTTATGCTCCATGTATCAACCATGGGCTGCGTTCAGGAATGGGTAAAACACAGGCCCAGGGTAAATTTGCAGTGGAGAGTGGCTACTGGCACCTCTATCGCTACAATCCTGCCTTGGAAGATGAGGGCAAGAACCCCTTCCTTCTGGACTCCAAAGAACCCCAGTGGGATCAGTTCCAGGGATTCCTGAAGTCGGAGGTTCGTTACACCTCTCTGCAGAAGGCCTTCCCTGGTGAAGCAGCGATATTGTTTGAAGCTGCCCAGGTTAATGCCAAATGGCGTTATGACAGCTATGTTCGCATGGCCAGTCTGGATTTTGCACCTAAAGTGTAATACATATCTTGCAAATAGTTTTAAAAACCGTTCGCCAATGGCGGACGGTTTTTTTTATTATATCTCCGGGTTTTCTACCTTTGCAGGCAAATTGAGGTTTTTGGGAAGGATAATAGCCATTGATTACGGGACAAAACGGACCGGTGTGGCAGTAACCGATCGGGGCAGGATGATTGCTTCCCCCCTGGAAACAGTTGCTACTCATGAATTGATGCATTACCTTCGGGCCTATTTTGAGAAGGAACAGGTGGATCTTCTCGTAGTGGGTCATCCCAGGCAGATGGATCATTCGGATTCGGAGTCCATGAAACATATCCGCTTTTTCGTGGCAGCCTTTAAAAAGCGTTTTAAAGATATTCCGGTGAAATGGATGGATGAGCGCTTTACCTCCAGGATGGCTATGGATGCCATGGTAGCAGGAGGGATGAAGAAGTCAGACCGGCGGGTGAAAGGGAATGTGGACAGGGTGAGCGCCTCTCTGATTCTTCAAACTTTCCTGGAAAAGGAAAACAATTTTTAGATAGAAGTTTCTTGTATGCATTCTAATAGTTATTAAGAAATTATATTACCGGTATATGTATATGGAATGTCTGTGCTTAGAAAGGTTGCCCAGGAAATTCCAGAAGATTATAAAGATCTCGAACAATTGATTGAGGATATGTTTGAAACTATGCATTTCAGCGACGGAGTTGGACTGGCAGCCCCACAGGTGGGTAAATCCATGCGGATTTTTGTGGTGGATACCACCCCCATGGGTGAGAATTTAGAGGAGCCGGAGCTGAAGGATTTCAAGAAGGGTTAAGCGTAAACGAAACAACATCTCAAACAGTTGAAAAAGATGGCGAAACCAAACACGAACAATCATCAGAAGTAGATTCTGATACTCCTATTACAGTTCAACCTGTTCA
>CAZRPW010000172.1:0-7893 GCA_964601975.1 uncultured Bacteroides sp. | reverse complement strand
GCAGTTGTAAATGCATCCCAGTAAGGAACCGGGGAATCAGTGAAACGATCCAGGAGCAGCCCGATACCCGCAAAAGCTGTAACAGTAATCAATGTCAGAATGAAGCCCTGGCTTAATTTAATTCTACTCACTGGTAATGCCACTTTTCCTTCCCCAGTCCGCTTCCTCCAAAGCAACCATCCATAAATACTGATGACGAAGTAGTAGGCATTAAGCCCCATATCTGCGTAGAACTTTGACTGGTAGAATACTACGATATATAGTATGGCACTGAGAATTCCCATGGGACATAAAAGGATGTTCTGCCTGATACTGAAGAACAAATAGAGCAATGAGAATATAACACCCAGGATTTCAACCCAGTGTTCCGTGATCCAGATGCTCATTCATCCTTTGCTTTGGCCAGTTTCCGTGATACCATGTTTGGGTCATTCAATATCTCAACTGCCTTATTAAACACCTCATTAGTTTCATTGTACACCTCGTAGAACCTGGCCATTGACCAAAGGTCCCTCGCCATATAAGCCTTCATGAGGATTGAAATCTGATTTCCTGAAATATCCCATTGCTCCTGATCAAATTTTAAATCCTCTGCTTCACCAAAAGCAATCAGGGCATCCATCTGATCTTTCCCGGGAAAATAGTTTTTATGGAATGAATCAAAATCGGGATAGTCTGACAGATATTTTTCCCTGTGATCATCCAAATATTGCAGGATGAAACGATTGAATATCCCCTTGCTGATTAACTGCCTGTAATAATCCGAATATGAAGTAGTATCCATGGGAACAAAATAGTCGGGCATGATACCCCCGCCTCCATAGACGGTTCTGTTCAAAGTAAGCGTTTGGTAGCGCTGAGACTCGGGAAAAACGATACTATCTTCACTATTCAGTTCTCCATGGTTATAACGCTGTATCAGATCCATGGCATACTCCTCATAGCCATCCTCATAAGGCTTCTGGATAAGCCTGCCGGTGGGAGTGTAATAACGGGCAACGGTCAGCCTGATCATGGATCCGTCACCCAGCGGGAAAGGTTGCTGTACCAGACCTTTACCAAAAGATCGTCGTCCGACTAAAATACCTCTGTCCCAATCCTGAACCGCCCCGCTGACAATTTCACTGGCAGAAGCTGAATTACCATCGATCATTATAACCAGATTGCCCTCTTCAAAAAGCCCATTTCTGCGAGCCCTGTATTTCCTGGCCGGCATTTTCACACCAGCAGTGCTTACAATCTCCTTACTGCCAGAAAGAAAATGATCAGCAAGATCCACTGCCACAGGCAGCCAACCTCCTCCGTTCCCTGAGAGGTCCAGGATCAGATCCTGCATTCCATCTGCTAACAAATCCTTCATAGCCGTTTCAAACTCCTCAATAGTGGTATGCGAGAACCTGGCCAGTTTCACATATCCAACCGTTTTGTTTACCATATAGGAAGCATCAAGGCTATACACCGGAATTTTATCCCTTGTAATTTTAAAATCCAGAAGACCCTTCAAGCCCCGGCGCTGAATGGAGACATTCACCATGGTACCCTTGGGCCCCTTCAGTAAGCGCTGCACATCCCTTGTGCTTATACCTGTTCCCGCCACCAGCTCGCCTTCAACCTTTATAATACGATCTCCAGCCATGATACCTACCCTCTCAGAGGGTCCTCCGGAGATGGCGCGAATTATGTAAATCGTATCTTCCAGCACATTAAAACTGACTCCAATTCCATCAAATTCTCCTTCAAGTTGCTCGCTCATCTCCTCCAATTCCTCTTTGCTCAGGTATGATGAGTGTGGATCAAGCTCATGCAACATATGTTCAATGGCTTCTTCCACAACTTCCGTATTATTGATGGAATCCACATAGTAACGACTAATCTTCTCCATTACAAGTGCAAGCTTCAGGGCTTCCGGACTGGAGAATTGGGCATTCACAAGCAATGAACAGAACAGGAATAGTCCCAGGAGACTTATATATTTTATTCGAATCATAATTTTTATTATTGCGGTATATAACTATAAGCTCCAGGGGCGTGTAAATGTCGAGAGCAGAAACGGCAGTCTATTCCCATTCGATGGTAGCCGGTGGTTTTGAACTGATATCGTATACCACCCGGTTAATTCCCCTGACCTTATTGATAATGTCGTTGGAAACCTGGCTCAATACTTCGTGGGGAAGGTGGCCCCAGTCGGCCGTCATGCCATCGGTGGAAGTCACAGCCCTCAGGGCAACCACAAACTCATAGGTACGCTCATCGCCCATCACACCAACCGACTGAACCGGTAGCAGTATGGCCCCTGCCTGCCAGATGCGGTCATAGAGTCCATATTTATGCAAAGCCTTAATATAGATATCGTCAGCTTCCTGGCAAAGCCGGATCTTTTCAGGGGTGATCTCTCCAAGAATGCGAATTCCCAATCCCGGACCAGGAAAAGGATGTCGCTCCAGAAAAGAGGCCGCAAGTCCCATGGAATAGCCCACTCTTCTTACCTCATCTTTAAAGAGTAAACGAAGTGGCTCCACCACCTTCAGATCCATCTTCTCGGGCAGTCCACCTACATTATGATGGGATTTAATGGTAACGGAGGGACCGTTTACGGATACCGATTCAATCACATCGGGATAAATAGTCCCCTGTCCGAGCCATTTTACGTTTTTTAATCTACGCGCCTCTGCCTCAAACACTTCAATAAAATTCTTACCGATACTCTTCCTCTTTTCTTCCGGATCGGTAATCCCTTTCAGATCTGAAATAAACTTTTCACCGGCATCAACGCCAATCACATTCAATCCAAGGACCTTATATGATTCAAGTACCGTCGAAAATTCATCCTTTCTAAGGAGACCGTTGTCGACGAAAATACAAATCAAATTTTCACCGATCGCCCTGTGCAGAAGAGATGCAGCAACTGTAGAATCCACACCCCCAGATAATCCAAGCACCACCCGGTCATCTCCCAGCTTATCCTTCAATTCCTGAACGGTGGTTTCCACGAAAGTCTCCGGGGTCCAGTCCATGGCACAGCCACAAATCTCCGACAGGAAATTGAACAGGATGGTCTTCCCTTCGGTGGTGTGATAAACCTCAGGATGAAACTGAAGTCCAAAGGTCTTTTCATCTTCCGCTGCATAAGCTCCCACATGTACATCTGCAGTTGAGGCAATTACCTTATAATTTCCGGGAAGCTTACCAATGGTGTCACCATGGGACATCCAAACCTGGGTATTTGATGAAAGATTCCTCAGCAGGGGATGCTGCTCATCCATAAAGTTAAGCCTTGCCCTTCCGTATTCCCGCGAATTGGATTGTTGCACCTCGCCCCCAAAATAGTGGGAAAGATACTGAGCTCCATAACAGATTCCCAGGAGCGGGAATTTTCCCTTGATCGCCCCAAGATCCGGAATAGGAGCATTCTCGTCCCGAACGGAAAAAGGGCTTCCGGAAAGGATCACACCTTTTACAGATTCGTCTGGTTCCGGATATTTACTATATGGATGAATTTCACAATATACATTATGTTCCCGTACCTTCCGTGCAATTAACTGGGTATACTGGGAACCGAAATCGAGGATCAAAATCTTTTCGCTCACCTTACACTATTTTTTTCTGGATTGAAAAAGCAAAATTAACATTTTATTCCTTTGTCAGTCGCCTTTGCTCAATGGAAAAGCGATCCCCGTCATTAACCCCGGTGGTATCCGGAAAAACCGCTCTTGCCTCCTCTACCAGGAGCGTCAGATCTTTGTACCTGCTGGAAAAATGACCGATCAGCAAGCGCCCCACTCCTGCCTTTTGGGCAATGGTGGCAGCCTGCAGGGCAGTCGAATGCAGCGTTTGCTTTGCCAGCTTCAGGTCCTTTTCGGAAAAAGTGGCCTCGTGAAACAGTAAATCCACATCTTTAAGCTTCTCTGAAAGAGAAAGATCAAATACGGTATCGGATATGTAGGCATAGGACCGCTGATGGAAAGGCGGCAGGGTTAACAGAAAGTTGGGAATAAGGTCTCCCCTGTCAGAAATATAATCTTCACCCTGTTTGATCTTCACCACATCTGCGATTCCCAGTCCATATTTCTCAATGCATTCTTTTTTTACATTCAAAGCCTTTGGTTTTTCACGGAATAGATAGCCATAGGTAAGCGTCCTATGCCTGAGGGGAATCGCACTCACTTCCAGCCTGTCGTCTTCATAAATATATCCCTTTCCCTCCCTGTCGGGCACATGATAACATAGCTCAAAGGGAAGCCTGCCAAAAAAGGTAAAATGCTGCTCCATCATGGGTTCCAGACTATCGGGACCATAAAGGTGTAGCGGCACCTTCCGCCCCATCATACCCAGGGTAGAAAGCAATCCAAAGAGTCCAAATACATGATCACCATGCAGATGAGATATAAATATATGGTGTATCCGGGCAGGATTATGTCCAAATCTTCTCAGCTGAAGCTGGGTTCCCTCCCCACAATCAATCAAAAAAAACCGCTCATCTACTGAAAGTAAATGAGCGGTTGGCAATCGTTTAAGTGTGGGCAACGCTGAACTGCTGCCTAATATAGTCAGGTCAAAAGACACCGGAAAAAATTTATCCAGCTTCTTTGATCAGAGTTTCTGCCTCTTGCAGGGAATTTGAAATATTCAATACAGTATCAAGCTGTGATATGGTAATCAGTCTTTCAACTGCATCATTCAATCCTGTAAGAACAAAGGTTCCACTGGCATTTTTGCACAGCCGGTTCGCCACCAGTATTGCACTCAATCCCGAAGAATCACAGTAACGGCAATTGCCTAAATCAAGGATAATGTTTTTTTCACCATTTCCTGAGACAAGTACCAACTCGGATTTCAGTGTTGGAGCAATGTGAGTGTCAAGTTTCTCCTCCAATACTTTGATCAAAGTATGGTTTTCAAATTTGTCAATCTTGAATTCCATAGCCGATAAAATTGTTTAAGGGTTTTAATTATTACTCCTTATCGTCTCCAGACTTCTTGCTCTTCGCTTTGTTCTCGTTCTCTTCCATCTCTGTTTTCAGGGCGGCAAGCTCCGAGATATCACCAAGTGTGGTTTTCTCCAGGTTGGTTTTAAGCTTCCTGGTGGCCTTCCTCACTTCAGCTCCTTCACTTTGCTTCGTAGAACGGGTCGAAGTTTTATGCTCGTCCTCGTGGATACGACTATGAGACAAGATAATCTTTTTTGCGGACTTATTAAACTCAATTACTTTAAAATCTAATTTTTCATCCACTTTCACACTGCTTCCGTCTTCCTTTACAAGGTGTTTAGGGGTTACAAAACCCTCAACGCCATAAGGAAGAGCAATAACAGCTCCCTTATCCATCAATTCGATGATGGTACCTTCATGAATTGAATCCACATTGAAAACATCTTCAAATACATCCCAGGGATTCTCTTCCAGTTGCTTGTGACCAAGGCTGAGTCTGCGGTTATCTTTGTCGATTTCCAAAACCACAACCTCAATGTCAGCAGCAATGGCGGTAAATTCCGCAGGATGCTTCACCTTCTTAGTCCATGAGAGGTCCGAAATGTGAATCAGTCCGTCAACACCCTCTTCGATCTCAACAAACACACCGAAATTGGTAAAATTACGAACCTTGGCGGTATGCTTGCTTCCAACGCCGTAGGTTTCTTCGATCTTCTCCCATGGGTCAGTCTTGAGCTGCTTGATTCCCAGTGACATTTTCCGTTCCTCGCGATCGAGGGTCAGGATCACTGCATCCACTTCGTCTCCAACCTTCATAAACTCCTGGGCACTTCTGAGGTGCTGTGACCATGACATTTCGCTGACGTGAATCAGACCTTCAACACCGGCAGCAATCTCAACGAAAGCACCATAGTCAGCCATCACAACCACACGACCTTTCACCTGGTCACCAACCTTCAGAGCCTCATCCAGTGAATCCCATGGATGGGGAGTCAGCTGCTTCAGACCCAGGGCAATTCTCTTCTTATCATCATCAAAGTCAAGGATTACAACATTCAGTTTCTGATCAAGCTCAACAATTTCCTCGGGATGATTCACCCGACCCCATGAGAGGTCCGTAATGTGGATCAGTCCGTCAACACCACCCAGGTCGATAAATACACCATAAGAGGTAATGTTCTTGACAGTTCCTTCCAGTACCTGTCCTTTTTCAAGTTTTGCAATGATCTCTTTCTTCTGCTGCTCCAGTTCCTCTTCTATAAGTGCTTTGTGGCTAACTACCACGTTCTTGAATTCGTGATTAATCTTCACCACTTTGAATTCCATATTCTTTCCTACGTATGCATCGTAGTCCCTGATAGGCTTCACATCGATCTGCGATCCGGGGAGGAAAGCTTCGATTCCGAATACATCAACGATCATACCACCCTTGGTGCGACATTTGATATAACCCTTGATAACCTCATCCTGGTCAAGTGCCTGATTCACGCGATCCCATGAACGCATGGCCCTGGCCTTCTTGTGGGAAAGTACCAGCTGACCCTTTTTGTCTTCCTGGCTCTCAACATACACTTCAACGGTATCCCCTGCTTTCAGATCAGGATCATACCGGAATTCTGAAAGGGAAATAACTCCTTCAGATTTGTAACCAATATTGATAACGACCTCACGCTTGTTCATGGAGATCACCTTTCCATCGATTACTTCATTCTCCGCAATGGTGGAGAGCGTTGCAGAATACATCTTTTCGTATTCAGACTGATCTCCTGTGGCATCGAGTTCATCAGCTGCGAACTCGTTCCAGTCAAAATCAGCAAGGCCTGTAGTGGCATTGGGGTCTGGCTTGGCGGTTTTCTTTACCTCGGGTTTTTCTTCAGTTACCGCTTCAGCTTCTTCGGGAAGCGCTTCAGCTACAGCCTCTTCGGACACTGCTTCTTCAGCCGGGGCTTCAACGGGGGCTTCAATCTCTTCGGCTTTCACCTCTTCGGCTTTCACCTCTTCTTCAGCGGGTGCTTCGGTTGGATTAGCGGCTGCAACCTGATCTTCGCTTACTTTAGCTTTGGCGGGTGCCTCTTCCGCCGTGGCGGATTCCTCTTCAGGAGTATTTACTTCTGCAGCTGGCTGCTGCTCTGGTTCGTTTGCAGCCTGATTCTCGACTGCTTTTTTGGACTCCTCGGCGTTTGCTTCGGCTCCCTTGTTAGTTTCTGACATTGTAATTACTTTAAAATTAATAAGTTAGACATTATATTGATATAAACGAGGCGCAAAGTTAAGAAAAGGCTGTCAAACCTCAAAAAAAGAAGCATGTAAATCACTGTAAAACTAAACATTGATGGCACATTGAACCGTCCTTTCATTTTTTCTGCAGCTCAAAAACTATCATCGAACAATTATCGTTTTATCTTTATTAAATTAACTTTACGTTGCATTTTTAAAACCCCTGTAATATGAAGATCACCGTTGTTGGAACGGGTTATGTTGGACTGGTCTCCGGCACCTGTTTTGCAGAATCCGGGATTACGGCTACCTGTGTTGACATTGACAAAGATAAGATTGAGAAGCTCAACAAAGGCATCATCCCTATTTATGAGCCCGGACTGGAAGACATGGTCAAAACCAATGTGGAGAAGAATCGCCTGTTTTTCAGCACCAGCCTGAAAGAAAGCATTGTGGATTGCGATGCTGTATTTATCGCAGTGGGCACACCCCCGGATGAAGATGGATCTGCAGATTTAAAGTTTGTACTGGGAGTTGCTGATGAGATAGGCAGCTTTATGCAGGACTATCTGGTAGTGGTTACCAAAAGTACGGTCCCCATTAAAACCGCCGAGAAGGTAAGGGAACGGGTTGCGAAAGCGCTGGAAAAACGAGGTTCTGATCTTGAATTTGATGTGGCTTCCAATCCTGAATTCTTAAAAGAGGGAGCGGCTATCAACGACTTCCTGAAACCCGACCGTATTGTCAT
>CAZRPW010000171.1:0-7901 GCA_964601975.1 uncultured Bacteroides sp. | reverse complement strand
GATGTGACAGACGAAGATTCCATTGTAAACTGCGTGAATACAATCCTCGAAAAGGAAGGGAGCATTGATGTATTGGTCAACAATGCAGGTTACGGGTCGTATGGAGCTGTGGAAGATGTACCCATGGACGAAGCACGTCGCCAGTTTGAGGTGAATATCTTTGGTGTTGCCAGGCTTACCCAGCTTGTATTGCCTAAAATGCGTGAAAATCATTTTGGAAAAATCGTGAACATCTCATCCATGGGAGGCAAGGTCTATACCCCATTCGGAGCATGGTACCATGCCACCAAGCATGCCCTGGAAGGTTGGTCAGACTGCCTGCGTATCGAGGTGAAACCTTTTGGGATTGATGTAGTGGTGGTTGAGCCAGGCGGAATAAAGACTCCCTGGGGCCAGATTGCCGCTGAGAACCTGAAGAAGACATCCGGAAACGGAGCCTATGCAGCATCGGCCAACAAATCAGCTGAAGGAACAGCCAAATTGTATTCCTCAAATCAGCTTACAAAGCCCGAGGCTATTGGGAAGGTGATTCTGAAGGCGGTGACTGCCCGCAGACCTAAAATTAGGTATGTTAAAGGTTATATGGCAAAGCCTGCCATCTTCATGCGTAAATGGTTTGGCGATCGTTTCCTTGACCGGGTGCTCAAAGCAATGGCATAAAAAATGTTTCAACATTAGTTCGTTATTCATGTTATAAGAGGATGGATCCCACTGCTTGTCTGCCCGAGGCGGACTAATTCAGCGGGTGGGTGTCTATCATTTAAAAAAACAATCACATGAATAAATGGACATTAGATAAAATAGGCGACCAGGGTGGAAAGGTCATTCTGGTAAGCGGAGGCAACAGCGGACTGGGGTTTGAATCTGTTAAAGCATTGGCAGGAAAGGGAGCAACACTTGTTTTAGCTTCCCGGAATATACAAAAGGGTGAAGAGGCGAAGGCTGAAATATTAAAAGAACACCCCGGGGGTAAAATTGAGGTCCTCCCGCTCGACCTTATGGATTTGAATTCGGTTCGGGCATTCGTGAAGCGCTTTGAAGAGAAATACGACCGGCTCGATGTATTGATGAATAATGCGGGTATCATGACCACCCCTTATTTTACAACAAAAGATGGTTTTGAAGGACAGATGGGAACCAACCACCTGGGGCATTTTGCGCTGACCGGTTTGTTGATGGACTTGCTAAGGAAAACTCCCGGAGCCAGAGTGGTGAATGTAAGCAGCGGCGCACATCGATTTGGGAAAATGGACTTTGACAATTTACTGTTTGAAAAAGGAAAGGATTATTCTCCCATGAAGGCCTATGGCCGCTCCAAGCTTTCTAACCTATTGTTCACCTATGAACTTCAGAGGCTTTTATGGAAGCAGAATATGAATGTAATTGCAGTTGCATCTCATCCCGGAGGATCCAGAACAAACCTTGACAGGCATGTCAAAGGAAAGATCTGGTATTACTTGTTCTGGCCCATCTTCCGTCTTGCCACCATGAGTCAGAGTCAGGGTGCTTTACCGCAGATCAGAGCTGCAGTGGACCCGGAGGTCAAGGGAGGACAGTATTATGGTCCCCACCGAAACATGACGGGTTACCCCATTGTTGTGGAATCCAACAAGGCATCCCATAATACGGATGATGCCCGAAAGCTATGGGAGATGTCGGAAAAGCTTACTGGTATTTCATATTCTTTTGAATAAATTATGAGACAGTTATTGCCCTTTATTTTCATGGTTTTGTTCCTGGCCATCCTGGTGGGAGCGAATATATATCTGGGCAGGCGCTTTGCCTGGTATTTCAGCCTTGAACAAACCCGTCCTTTCGTCTTTGCATTTGCCTCAGTGACCATCTTCATGATCCTTGGACTGGCCCTTTTTACAAATTCGACCACACTTACCGGGCAGCTGCTTTACAGTAGTGCCGCCATCCTGATGGGCTTCACCCTGTTTCTGTTGCTTTCTGTAATTCTATTTGACCTGGTTCATCTAGTTTTCAAGGTGAAACCCCTGTATTACGGTATGGCCGTCCTGCTCCTAAGCTCTACTGTTTCGGGCTATGGCATTCTCAATGCCTTTCATGTTCGTGTAAATGAGCAGGAGCTTGAGATGAGTAATTTGAAAGAGGAAGTACGAGTCATGCATTGGACAGATATTCACCTGGGCCATTTTCGCGGACCGGGATTTTTGGAGAGGCTGGTGAAGCGGACCAATGAGCAGAAGGTGGATATGGTGCTGATTACCGGGGATCTTTTTGATGGAAAGATCCGCTTTGGAGATGCCAGTCTGGCCGCCCTCACCCACCTGGATGCCCCGGTTTATTTTGTGGCCGGAAACCATGATGGCTACAGCGGGGTGCAAGATGTGAAAAACGGACTGCGGAAAGTGGGCGTGCATGTGCTTTCGAACCAGGTGGCCCGGGAGGGACCTTTGCAGATTATCGGACTGGATCATATGTTGGCCGACAATAACAGTGTTAATATGCATGCAAACGGTGAACTCGCCAACATGAAGTCTGTCCTGCCGGCTATCCCAACAGACCCGGATCTGCCAACCATTCTGCTGCATCATAGTCCGGATGGGATTCAGTATGCCAATGAGAAGGGAGTGGATCTATATCTTTGCGGACATACCCATGCCGGACAGTTGTTCCCGGTGACCCTGATCGGGGAGCTCATATATACCTATAACAAAGGTCTGCACGACTACAAGGGAACAAAGATTTTCGTGGGAGAAGGTGCGGGCACCTTCGGTCCGCCCATGCGTGTGGGCACCCATAGCGCCATCACCGTATTTAAATTAATCCCGGAAACAATATGAAAAAGGCTGTCTTAAGGTCTGGTCTATTGAGGAACCGGATTCACAAGGGCCTGGAAGTCCGGATCATTGTACCACTCCGACACATCGATGGTGTCGACTATGCGACTTTCGGCAGTGAGCAGGCCAAATCCTCCCTCAATATTTGAGTAGACCTGAATGGGTTGAATAAAGTCCTGGTCGGGATAGGGATCGTAATGGATATAGCTGCTGATGAAGTTGAAATAATGCACATCCTTTTTTATAATGTGAACGTGTATTTCTGGAATGGTGTCGTTGTAGATACGAAACAGAGAGCCCTTGCCCGTAAGGGTGTGGCTTTTTCCATTGATTTCCTTGTCACTGAAGTGGAAGGACGATCCCCAGGCTTGGCTGAGATCATAATGCTGGAAGTTTCGGGGTCCGTCTCCTGTATACTCCATTACCGGGTCCAGGATCCAGATAGAATAATTTACATAGACCTGGCTGGTATCGATCCATTCTTCTCCTGTATTAGAATCATGATTATGAACGATTTCTCTTCTCCAGCCTGATAGGTAAAATGTATAATGGTCAAGGGTGGAAACCGGATCCTCAAATTCTACTTCAAGGGAAAAGTCATAGGCCGAATCCACCAAAAACGTAATGTTTGTTATTTGCGGGTATTCCGGGACCCTGATGGCAATGGATGCCGGGGGCATGCCCTCCCCGGAACAATCCAGGCTTAGCAGGTCTCCGGGCCCGGGAACCAGATTTCCGTTTTTGTAAAATCCCTCTTCCTCCGGATCCAGGACAAAGAGGCTGTTGTTCTTTTTGATTTCAAGCTGGGCATCGTTGATGTACCTGAGGGTATCAAATTCGACCAGGGTAATGGTTTTACTAAGGTTGATCCGGGGCACTTCTCCGGCAACAATCTGTCCGCTTACCACAAAGAGATTCGGCGTGTTTTTGAACTCATCCGTGATGTCAATCTCACAGGAGCAAAGGATGCTCAGAATCACTGATATTTGAAGCAGTTTTTTCATCAGAATCGGATCGAATAACGGATATAGGGGAGAAAGGGAAGCATGGTGACCTGGTACACCCGCTTTTCCAAGGTCTCGGAATTGTCAAAGTAGCCCTGGCTACTGTAGATATACCATGCATTTTTACGGCTGTAGATATTATAGACCCCGAAGCTCCAGGTGCGGTCGAAACGTTTTTTCTCCTTCTCAAAGTTCACCCCCACATCCAGACGGTGGTACATGGGTAGCTTGTAGCCGTTTCTTTCGCTGAAGTTCCGGATGAGATCCTGCTCGGAGTTTTGATTTACCGGATAACTGTCCGGATCTCCAAGAATCAGGGGATTGTAATAGGACTGATCCTGGGTGGTTACATTCACACCAGAGGCCATGACCCAGACAGCTCCCAGCGAAATGTGGTCTTTAAGTTGCCAGTTGGCAGTGATGCTCACGTCGTGCCTTCGGTCGTACTTAAAGGGAAAGGGCTCACCGAAGTTGATATCCTCGAACTGACGGGTGTTTTTTGAAAGGGTATAGGCCAGTGAGCCGGTCAATCTTCCACTTTCCTTTTCTGCGAAGAATTCCAGGCCATACGCCTTTCCTCTTCCCGTAAGTACCCGGTCTTCCCAGTTCTTATCATTCATTTGCAATTCGGCCCCATCGGCGTATTCCACCAGATTATCCATATTCTTGTAAAAGCCTTCCAGGGAGAAACGGATACCGGGGTTGAATTTATAAGAGAGCCCCAGGGCCAGCTGCTTTGATTCCTCAGGGGCAAGGGTGGAGGTGGAGGGTACCCAGCTGTCGGTGGGAAGTCCCACCATAGCATTGGTGAGCAGGTGCAGGTATTGGGACATTTCAGCATAGGATGCCTTCACCACCAGCTTATCGGACAGAAGGTAACGGGCCGAAATCCGGGGTTCGGGTCTGAAATAGCTTTTTCCTTCCACCTGGAAAACAGAAGCGTTAAATCCAAGGTTGGCCCTGAAACGATTCCCGATGCTGAAATCATCCTCCAGGTAGGCGGTCCACTGGGTCGCCCTGACCGTATCGGCTCCGTATTGATAACTGTATAAGTCATATTCCGGGTGATAAAAATCTTTTATGGAAGTCCCCGGTTCAAAGTTGTAGAGGTTTCCCCTGATCCCGGCCCTGACATCGTGGTTTTTAAAGGGCTTAATCACAAAGTCCAGCGCCAGTGACAGGTCTTTTACCCGGCTGTAATATTCATCTATAAGGGTGGGGGATATTTCTCCATCAGGACCTGCTATAGTATAGGAGCCCTGCTCCTCATAATCCCTGTGCTTGAAAGTGCTGTATGCGAGCGTAAGGTTTGAAAACAGGCTGCCCGACCAGATATGGTTCCAGCGCATAGAGGAGGTCCAGTTTCCCCAGCTGAAACCGCGCCTGTATTCCGATTCGGCAGATTGACCACTGGCATCGAAATACACATTTTTGTCCTTGTTATAATACTCATCTTTGCCGGCATAGGTGCTCAGGTAAAGGCGGCTTCGGTCCGAGAATTTATGGTTGATCTTGGCATTGATATCGTGAAAGAAATAGCCCATATAACTATTTGTGGACATGCCGTTATTCTTGTTAATCAGGTATTGTACCGGGTAGCTGAGTACATCGGCATAAGTTCGGCGTGCCGAGACCAGGAAGGAGGTGCGGTCCTTTATGATGGGACCCTCCAGCATGATTTTTGAAGCAATGAGCCCGATGGAGGCACTCCCGTGGAATTCCTGCATGTTCCCCTCCTTCATTCGAATGTCCAGCACCGAGGAAAGCCTTCCGCTGTAGCGGGCCGGAAAGCCTCCCTTATAGATGGTGGCACTGTTGATCGCATCTCCGTTAAAAACTGAGAAAAGTCCAAAAAGATGGTTCACATTATATACCGGAATTCCGTCCAGGAGGATCAGGTTCTGGTCGGCCCCTCCTCCCCGCACCATGATGCCACTGGTTCCTTCGGTTCCCGAAGATACTCCCGGCAGGTACTGCAGGGATCTGATCAGGTCGGCTTCGCCAAAGAGCAGGGGCATCCGGTGCACCTCCATATGATTGATGCTGTGGGCACTCATCTGGGAGGCGAGGAATTCCCTGTCGGCCGAACGGGCACTTACAGTCACTTCTTCAATCTCCAGGCTGGGATCCATGTAGAGGTTCAGTGTAGTATCGGAATCCAGCTCCAGTGCAAGCTCCAGGCTAAGGTATCCCACATAGGAACAATTCAGCACGACACTGCTGTTCCGGGATGGCAGGCTGAAAAAACCGTATTCGTTGCTTACAGTGCCATTATGCCCCAGCGTATCGTATACCGTGGCAGCCACAAGGTGTTCGCCTGTGCTGCGGTCGAAAACGGTCCCGTGAATCCTGTACTGTGCCAGGGATGAAGAAACCGGCCAGGCAAGAAGCAGGGCAAGGAAGATTGTGTGAGAAAACCTGATTATTCTTCTCAATTTTGTTGGGATTTATATCGAAGCTATGAAATAATTCCCTTTGGGAGGTAAAACAGGCGTTAAGAATTGTTAAGAACCTGGTAGCTCTGGCAAGTTGAACAACTTACACTGCCCAAGTGCTGTGGAATTAATATATTTAGGATGCTAAACTAAATTGATCCGGATATGAAAAGACTGTCACCTCTTGTTTTATTGGTATTGATGCTGTCCTGCGCAGGACAAAAGGACTACAAACCAAGCATTGAATCTGTAGCCTCGCCGGAAGGAACGGATGTGTTCACGCCGGATTCTGCCTCCATTGCTGAGAATTACAGCATTCCGGAATGGTTTAAAGATGCAAAGTTCGGGATTTTTATTCACTGGGGTGTGTATGCTGTCCCTGCTTATGGGAATGAGTGGTATCCCCGGGAGATGTACAAGGAGGGCTCAGATGTAAATAAACATCATGTGGCCACTTACGGACCGCTGACCGAGTTTGGTTATAAGGATTTTATTCCCATGTTCAAGGCGGAGAAATTTTCTGCGGATCAGTGGTTGAGCCTCTTTGAAGAAGCCGGAGCAAAGTATGTGGTTCCCGTGGCTGAGCATCATGATGGTTTTTCCCTGTATCATTCGGCCCGGAATAAGTGGAATTCGGTGAATATGGGACCTGAAAGGGATATTATCGGGGAAATTAAAACAGCCTCTGAAAAGTACGGTCTGCATTTTGGACTTTCGAGTCACCGTGCAGAAAATGCCTGGTTCTTCAATGGCGGAATCGAGACCCCCTCCGATGTCCAGGATTCCCCAAGAGCTGAGCTCTATGGAGAGTGTCTGCCCGAGCCAGGTGGCCAGGAAGAATACTGTCCCCAGGGAGCCGGTTTCAATGAAAAGTCGAAGAGAGAGTGGCTCGAGCACACCTATGAACTTGTAGATTTCTATCAACCCGAATTATTCTGGTTTGACTGGACCGTTGGAAAACACCCTTTTAAGGAAACCTTTTACCAATTCATGGCTTACTATTATAACAATGCCATCGACTGGAACAAGGGCGTGGTTGTCAACACCAAATTCGGATACGGGGATAATATCCAGGTGTTTGACATTGAAAGGGGTAAGTCTGATAAGAGCCGGAAATTTCCCTGGCAGACAGACACCTCGGTAGGAAAAAAATCCTGGGGTTATATTGAAGGCGAAGCGCAGAAGTCTCCCAACCAGATCGTAGACGACCTGGTGGATATCGTTAGTAAAAACGGGAATATGCTGCTGAATATCGGACCCCGGCCCGATGGCACCATCACCGAAGGTCAGCAGGAGGTATTGCGTGCAATCGGGGCATGGCTGAAAGTAAACGGGGAGGCGATCTATGGTACCCGACCCTGGCTGATTGCTGTGGAAGGAAATAAGGAAGGAACCTCCGGGGCTTTTTCTGATAATGAGGAAACCGCGTATACCGTACAGGATATTCGATTTACGAAAAAGGATGATGCAGTCTATGCCATCTGCCTGGAGTGGAGTGATGAAGGCGTGTTGATCAAATCTCTCGGAGAAGAATTCGCCGTTTCCGGCGTAAGTATGCTCGGTTCTGATGAAGCCCTGAAGTGGGAACAGACAGCAGCAGGACTAAGTGTTGACTTTCCTGAAGAGAAACCCTCTGCCTTTGCCCATGCACTGAA
>CAZRPW010000170.1:0-7907 GCA_964601975.1 uncultured Bacteroides sp. | reverse complement strand
CATTTTGTTTCGTTTCTTTTAATATCGTAAACTAACGACAGACTTTACAGACTTTCGACTTTACGGACTTTACGGACTTTACAGACTTTACAGACTTTACAGACTTTATCGACTTTACAGACTTCAAACCCCTTCCTTCAGCCAACTCAGGTAGCTTTGCACATCCAGGTCGGTACCTTTAGGCTTGCCGATTACTTTTCCATCCGCATCCATGATCACATAAAGGGGTATGGTATTGGTCTGAAAGTTTGCAATTTCATAGTCGATGTTCTGCTGGCCAATGGTCTTTTTCACTTTGCCGTCCACCTCTGAGGTGTACCATTCCTCTTCGGGAAGTTTGGTACGGTCGTCGGTATAGAGGGCCACGATCACGTAATCGTTCCTAAGGGTTTCCAGTACCTGAGGATCGGTCCATACAGCTGCCTCCATCTTCTTACAGTTGGAGCAGAAATGCCCTTTGAAATCTATAAGAACAGGCTTCCCCGATGCCTTTGCACAGGCCAGTCCCTCCTCAAGGTCATAAAACCCGTTCAGGCCGAGTGGCATGTGAAACATATCTGCGTATTTCACCGGTGTACATTCCTTCTGAGTATCTGCCGAAATTGCGGGTCCGCCTGTATATACCGCCCTTTGTGTCAGGTCAAGTCCATCAGCCGACTTGGGTGGAAGCAGGGGTGCTATGGTTTTCAGCTCATAGCCGAAGAGTCCCAGGAAGAGGAAAATCACAAAGCTGAATGATGCCACACTCAACAGGAGCCTGGGTACGCTTACATGGGGCAGATCGCTGTCGTGCGAAAATTTGATCTTGCCCAGGAAGTACATGCCCAGCATGGAGAAAAGCACGATCCAAACGGCCAGGTAGAGTTCACGGGTAAGAATTTTGTTGGTGGGATCCAGTGCCAGTAAGAATTTCATACTGAAAGCCAGTACGATGAAGCCCAGTACCACTTTCACGGCATTTAGCCAGCCACCCGATTTGGGTAGTCCCTTGAGCCAGGATGGGAAAATGGCAAAAAGCGTAAAGGGAATGGCAAATGCCAGTCCGAATCCAAACATTCCCAGGATCGGCTTCAGGGCCAGTCCGCCGGCAGCCTCCACCAGCAGGGCCCCCACAATGGGTCCGGTACAGGAGAAAGAGACCAGCACGGTTGTAAGTGCGAGGAAAAATACACCTCCGAGGCCTCCCTTATCGACCTGCGAATCAGCTTTATTCGACCAGCTGGATGGAAGTACCAGCTCGAACATACCAAAGAAGGAAAATGCGAATACAATAAATAGGGCGAAAAAGATCAGGTTGGGAATCCAGTGTGTGCTCAGCGCATTGGCCGCGTTGGGTCCCACATTGGAAACACTGACGATTACTCCCAGCAGGGTATAAATGGCCATAATGGAAATCCCGAAAATCAATCCGCGGAATATCCCCCTGCCCCTCTTATCGCTTCCCTGCATAAAGAAGCTCACGGTCATGGGGATCATGGGGAAGACACAGGGAGTAAGCAGGGCCAGCAGTCCGAGCCCAAAGGCCAGCCAGAAGAAGCCCCATAGCGACTTCTCATCCTCCATGGAGGGGACACCCGATACTGAGGGTGTGGAAACTTCAATCGCAGCTTCATCCCTATGGGTAACTTCTGCCTCAGGCACTGCTTCGGTCGCAGCTTCAGCATCCTGCTGAACCATGCCAGCCAGCGAAGGTGTTTCTTCGTTTGAAACAGATTGCTGAGATTCGTTGACTCCGCTGGTGACTTCTGTAGCGGACGCTCCGCCAACTGTCACGGTGAAAGAAAAAGGCTCATATACGGGAGGCAGGCAGGTAACATCATCACATACCTGGAATTCGATTTCTCCCTTAATGGTATGGGTACCCGGCTCGGTGAAGCGCACTACCTGTCGTAGTTCGGCGCGGCCCGATATGGTTCCAAGTTCCATTTTGAAACCCTCATCAAATTTTTTCTTGGCCTTGGTTACCTCCACGATTTCGCCAACCAGTGTGTAGGCATCTGACTCCTCATAATAAGGCCTGGTGGCAATGGGGCCTCCTTCCGGCAGGTGGGCCGAATAGAGGTGCCAGGGCATATCGATGGTGGCTTTGAAAACCAACTCGGCCTCCATGTTTCCCTTGCTCTTGTGAGAGAAGGTCCAGCTTACCGGATCCTCGATCTGGGCTTTGAGCCCGGACAATATGAATATGGCCATTACAGCCAGTAATAAAAACCGCTTTGCTGCAAGTTTATGCATCGCTAAAAGATTCCGCTCGATTCTATGATTCTGCTCCATTGTAGGTTACCGTTACATTTGTACAATAGTATTCCACCACACAAAAATAGCGTAGTATTACTAATCTGTTATGCTAAACAACAGATTGGTCGTAAAGGTTTAGCGAAAATTACAGTTTTACTGCTTCTTTTTCTGCAGCTCCTGTCCATCGGGTCCAAAGACCTTGTACTCCATGAAGTGCAAATCGTCCACCGAATGAATCTTCACCTTGCAACCCAGCTCTTTTCTCCATTTCCTCTCCTCCGAATTAAAGCCCTTCTTCAGGAAGGTTGCAATAAATGGATGAAGATGAAGATCAAGGGATGTCAGCTGGTGATCCTTAATGATTACCATCAGTTCATTCTTGACCATATCCGGGAAAACAATAGCCGGCTGTGCCTTGCCTGTACCCTGACAGGTTGGACAGTTCTCGGAAGTATCAATGTGCATCTCGGGCCGGACACGCTGACGCGTGATCTGCATCAGACCAAACTTGCTCAAGGGCAAAATATTGTGTTTGGTCTTGTCATGGGACATCTGCTCCTTCATGCGATCAAACAGCTTCTGCCTGTGCTCGGCCTTGTGCATATCAATAAAGTCCACCACAATGATTCCGCCCATATCACGAAGGCGCAATTGCCTGGCGATCTCATCGGCGGCTGAGAGATTCACCTCAAGGGCATTGGTCTCCTGGTCGCTGGATGATTTGGAACGATTTCCACTGTTTACGTCGATTACATGAAGTGCTTCGGTATGCTCTATAATCAGGTAAGCTCCATGCTTGAATGAAACGGTCTTCCCGAAGGAAGCCTTGATCTGCTTCATGATGCCCATCTTGTCAAAGATGGGTTCTTTACCTGCATATAATTTGACGATCTTCTCCTTTTCGGGAGCCACCTGTTGGATATAGTCGTGCACCTCGTTATAGACGTTTGCGTCGCTGATATGCACCCCGTCGAAATTACCATTCAGGTGATCACGCACAACGGCCGCTTCACGGCTCAGTTCACTGATTACCAGAGTGGGCACATTTCTATGGGCCAGGTGTTCAAATGCTTTTTCCCACTTTTTCACCAGTGAACGAAGTTCAGTATCCAGTTCAGCCACCTTTTTACCTTCGGCAACGGTTCTGACAATGATTCCGAAATTCTGAGGACGAATGGCCTGAAGCAAACTTTTCAGACGTTCTTTCTCCTCATGGGAAGATATTTTTGAAGAAACGGATATTTTATCCGCGAAAGGAATCAATACGATGTTCCTTCCGGGAATAGATATTTCCGAACTTAGCCTCGGACCCTTTGTGGAAATGGGCTCCTTGGCGATTTGGACGAGGATATATTGCCCCTGCTTGAGGACCTCGTTGATTTTTCCATGCTTATTGATATCGGGAAGACGCTTGAACTTGCTGATCGGCAAGGGACGGCCCTTCTTTGAAATTGCTGTAGCCAGGTATTTGTTCAGCGAACTGAATTGCGGACCCAGGTCCAGGTAGTGAAGGAATGCATCCTTCTCATAGCCCACATCAATAAATGCAGCGTTCAGTCCTGGCATAATCTTCTTGACCTTGGCCAGATAGATCTCTCCAACTGAAAACTGCTGCGAAAGTGATGATTGGTTTAATTCAACGAGCTTACCATCTTCAAGTAGTGCAATAGAAACCTTCTCCTTTGTCGAGTTGATTACCAGTTCACTGCTCACAATTTTTTCATTTAATGAAGATTAAGCTAATAGTATATAGCACTAAACCTAAAGACCTCCCGGTGCTTTAGGTTTAGTTCTTTAATTAGGAATGAAGAAAAAATTATTTCCTCTTCTTGTGTCTGTTCTTCCTCAAACGCTTCTTGCGTTTGTGGGTAGCCATCTTGTGTCTTTTACGTTTTTTTCCGCTAGGCATAATTAAAAAACTTTTATTTCACGTTGGTCTTTACTTTGCTAACAAAAGTTTTTGCTGGCTTGAAAGCAGGAATTGAATGCTCGGGAATGATGATGGTTGTATTCTTGGAAATATTACGGGCAGTTTTCTTAGCCCTCTTCTTCACGATGAAACTTCCAAAACCTCTCAGGTAAACATTTTTATCGTTGCTGAGTGAGTCTTTCACAGTCTCCATGAATGCTTCAACTGTTTTCTGAACAGTCACCTTTTCAATTCCCGTGTTCTTGGAAATTTCGTTTACAATATCTGCTTTAGTCATTTTTAAAAAACCTTTAATTATCAATGATTTACATTAGTTCCGTACCTTGGATTTGCAAATATAAATACTTTTGCGTGAATATGAAATCGATTTGAATTAATTTTTATTTTAGTGCCCTAAATATTAGGTCCTTATAAATATATCGGCGACGAAGATAATGAATTTTAGCGGAACTTTGTATGAGTGGTATAAAAAAAACCAGAGGGACCTCCCCTGGCGTCATTCCACAGACCCCTATCTGGTATGGATTTCTGAAATCATCCTTCAGCAAACCCGTGTCGTACAGGGGCTTGACTACTACCTTCGTTTTGCTGAATCTTTCCCCGATTTAAGGGCACTTGCCTCTGCTTCGGAGGACCAGGTTTTGCTTTTGTGGCAGGGACTGGGTTACTATAGCCGGGCTCGGAATATGCACAGGGCAGCGAAGGACCTTGTAGAAAATAATGGTGGCAAAATGCCTGAAACTTACAAAGGACTGCTGGCCATGAAGGGTGTGGGAAGCTACACTGCATCGGCCATCGCATCCATATGCTTTGGGGAGGAATTAGCTGTTGTGGATGGGAATGTTGCCAGGGTAGTTGCCCGTATCCATGGGGTAGAAGAGCCTGTAAACAGCACAGCCGGGAAACGGATTATCGACTCCCTGGCCGCAAGCCTTATGGCTGAAAGCATGAATTCCGGAAATACCAGGATCAAAAGCCAGGGGAAAAGAGAGGGGCAGGTTGAAGGTGAGGGCCGGGTTAAAGGCGAGATGCAGGTTGAGGGTGAGGGCCAGGTTGAGGGCGAGAGGCAGGTTGAAGGCGAGAGGCAGGTTGAAGGTTTAGGTGTGCGGTCCTTCCCTGATCCCGGAACACACAACCAGGCCATGATGGAGTTTGGGGCACTGCAATGTGTTCCCACCTCTCCCGACTGTGGGGCCTGTCCCCTTTCGCAGGGCTGCAATGCCTTTCTTACAAACAGGGTAAGCAAACTTCCGGTAAAGATTCCGAAACGCAAAGCGAAGGATCTGTGGATGTATTTCTATATATTAAAATGTAAGGAGGAAATCATTCTATCAAGACGGGATGGGCAGGGAATATGGCGCTCCCTTTACCTCTTTCCCATGTTGGAAAGCCCAAAAGAACAGAGTGAAAATGAAATCTTCCATGAGCGCTTTCAAGAGCTTTTGACTAAGCTCAGTGTCGGGGTAAATGAAGGGGTTCCGTCTGTGCCCACAGTTATATCAGGCATCTCAGCACCCATACGTCACCAGTTAACCCACCTCACCATTTATGCCCGCTTCATCCACATCAACCTCTCCTCTCTGCCCTCACCTCTGCCTGAAAATTTCTTCCGGATTCCTGTTGCAAAACTGGAAGACTATCCGGTACCCCGGCTTATGGAACGATACATGGAATCAGCCAAAATTTAGTATATTTGAATCAAATTAAACGCTTAGCAACTGATGTCTGTAAACAAAGTAATACTTGTGGGAAATGTGGGCAAGGACCCCGAAACACGCTATCTGGATGAAGGAACAGCGATCTCGAAATTTCCGATGGCCACCAGCGAAACCTATAAGAATAAGGCGGGCGAAAGAGTTTCCAATACCGAATGGCACAATGTGGTCCTTTGGCGAGGGCTGGCCCAGGTAGCTGAGAAATATGTAAAGAAAGGAACCCAGATCTATATTGAAGGACGGATTAAGACCCGCTCCTATGATGATCAGGATGGCAATAAAAAGTATATTACCGAGATTGTCGGTGACCAGATGCAGCTGTTGGGCAGAAAGCCTGACGAATCAGGCGAGCAGGGCGGACAGTCATTTCAGGGAGGAAACCAAACAACTCAGGCCGCATCACACCAGGGCACTCCTCAGCAGGGAACACCTCAGCAGGGAACACCTCAGCAGGGCGCACACCAGGGCAGTACAACTGCAGGTGGGGCTTCAGCCCCCGGAACCGGCCAGGAAGATCCCTTCGGAAATGACGACAATGGTCCCGACGACCTTCCTTTCTGAGCCGATCATTAACCTATAACTCCCGATTTGGAACCATCTCTGTCAGTTACTTTTCTTCAGGCAATTTTTTTGCCACTCTCAACGGGTGCTATTATTGGTATGGTGGTAGTTGTGATTCTGCTCTTTTTCTCAGCCATGATTTCCGGGTCGGAAGTTGCATTTTTCAGCCTCACTCCCCAGGATATCAACTCCCTGAAGGAGGGTAGCTCGCGTAATGCCAAGCATGTATTCATGCTCCTGGACCTACCCGAGCGGCTTCTGGCCAACATCCTGATAACCAATAATTTTATAAACGTGGGGATTGTAACCATCTCTGCCTTCATTACCAATTCCATCCTTGATTTCCATGACAATCAGGTACTGGGTTTTGTGATCCAGGTGGTGGTGATCACCCTGCTCCTACTGCTTTTCGGGGAGATCCTTCCAAAGATTTATGCCAACCGCTTTGCCCCGGGTTTCGCCCTTTCGATGGCTGTCCCTCTTATGATACTTGACAGGGCGTTCAACCCATTAATATACATCCTGGTCAGATCCACAAGAATTGTAAAGCGAAGACTGGCCAAAAAGGGACAGAATATTTCTATGGAAGATATCTCCGAGGCCCTTGATCTGACTACCGGGGTAGTGAAGAATGAGAAGGAGATGCTGGAAGGGATCGTTCGCTTCAATAACCTGGAGGCCTCAGAAATTATGAAACCACGTACCGATGTAATCGCCGTGGATATCCAGACCGACCTGGAGGCCCTTACCCGAATTATTATTGATTCCGGATTCTCAAGAATTCCTGTCTATGAAGAGACCTCCGATCACCTGAAGGGGATCCTCTATGTAAAGGATCTTCTACCGCATATCAATGAGGGCAAAAACTTCCCTTGGCAGAAGCTAATCCGGGAACCCTTTTATGTTCCCGAAACCAAAAAAATAAACGACCTTCTCAAGGAGTTCCAGGAAAAGAAGATTCACCTTGCAATTGTGGTGGATGAATATGGCGGTACCGAAGGAATCGTCACCATGGAGGATATCCTGGAAGAGGTAGTGGGTGAAATCACCGACGAATCTGATGAAGCGGCAGAGTTTTATAGAAGGATAGATGCCCGTACCACCGTATTTGACGGCAAGACTTTGCTGAATGACTTTTATAAGGTGACCGAGCTGGATGATGATCTATTCGATGATGTCAAAGGAGATGCGGAAACCATTGCCGGACTGATCCTTGAGCTCAAGGGCGGCTTTCCCAAGGTAAACGATGTATTAATCTGTAAGAATATCGAGTTCACCGTACTGGGCATGGACAAGCGCCGCATCATAGAAATCAAAGTATATCAACAGGATTAGCAAATAGTAAATAGTTAATAGCAATTAGTTAATAGCAATTAGTTAATAGCAAATAGTTAATAGCAATTAGAAAAACCATTTACCAATAACCATTTACCAATAACCATTCACTAATAACCATTTACCAA
>CAZRPW010000169.1:5916-7929 GCA_964601975.1 uncultured Bacteroides sp. | reverse complement strand
CCGTTTACTACTTGCTGCAAGCTCTGCTCGCTACTTACCCATTTACCCATTTACCATTTACCATTTACCATTTACTATTTACCTATTTACAACGAGCGCAGCGAGTTATTGTATACAATACAAATTCTTCGTCCCCCTCAAATATATCGCCCCATCCGCAAAGGCCGGCAGGGCAAAACCCGGCTCCCCAAGTTCAGGTTCTGCAATCACAGTGCCGCTTGCATCAGCCTTCAGAATGTGGGTGATACCTCCTTTATCAATAATATAGACCTTACCCTCGGCGATTACGGGCGAAGACCAGATTTCTTCATCGAACTCCTTCTCCCATTTTTTCTCCCCGGTAAACGCATCATAACATACCACCACCCCAAAGCTGGTGGCCATGTACATAAGGCCGTTTTGTGCAACCGGACTACCCACCTCGGACATATACTCGTCATCTTCCCAAACAAACTCAGCACTTGATTTCGGATTGATGGCAACGGTCCGGGCATACTCCTGGGAAGCAAATACAAGTCCGTCAGAAAAGGCAACGGAAGGACCCACCTCGCCCATCATGGCCTCCACCTTCCAGATTTCAGCACCTGAGAGGAAGTCATGACCCGAAACATAAGGATCGGCAGTGGTAACCACCTGAATTTTTCCGTCCAGATCGATGAGCACCGGCGAAGCCCATGAGATATGTACCGGGCGTTCCACATCCCAGATGGTTTCGCCATTCGCACATGAAAGTGCCAGCATGCGGCCTTTGGTATTGGTATCATACTGAACGATCACCCTGTTTTCCCACACCTGCAGAGAGGATGAATGACCATAGTGGTTGTTTGGGACTCCCAGGTTTCTTCCCCAAAGCTTCTTACCTTCCATGCTGAAAGCCACGATGTCGCCCGAGGCAAAAATGGCATAAACACCGTTCCCGTCAACCGCCATGGTGGCAGCAGCCAGGCCGGTATCATCGGTTACCCTGGGCATCACAGTCGGAGATCCGGGGATACCCTTTACTTCCTGCTCCCAGATTAATTGTCCGGTATTCCGGTTGTAACAGGACACAATCCGTGCGCTGTTATCGCCTCCCGAAACAAATATCTTATCCCCCCAGATCACGGGAGAATTGTAACCCGGTTTTGAAAGTGCCACCTTCCACTTAATATTTTGCCCGGAGGTTCCGTTCCAGCTCACAGGAATATTTTTATGGTAGGATATTCCCTGTCCCATATAACCCCGAAAGGTGGCATGGTTTTTCTTAAAATTACTCGGATTGAAAGCTATGGCTGAAGGCTGGGATGCCGCACTCTTATCAGCAGAAACCTGCTCCTGGACAGTGGTTTGCCGCACAGAGGATTCCTGAACCTTTTCCGTTTCTAAAGCAGACTCTTCCCCCGTCCCAATTTCTTCATCAGCAGATTCTACCTGGGCTACCTGTCCCTGGGAAAATACATCGACCACCTCAACACCACTATGTTCCTCAACAGGCTCACTACTCACCGCCATTCGGTCATAATCTTTCAGGTAGTCGTTGGTCAGGAATGCAGCCACCAGTGAAAGCCCAAGAATGAGTCCGCCCGTCATAAACAGCCAGTACTGGGCATTTGCCCTGGCCTTCAGCAACTGTTCGGTCATCTCCTCCGGGGGGACAATAGAGGACCTCAGATCGGTATAAAACTTCAATGAAACAGCCAGTACAATACCCCCGAATAAAAGCAGCCAGGTTCCTGTTTTTACCTGCCATTGACTGGTAAAGTAGGCCTTTCTGGCGAGCAGATCAAAGCTCCGGATCTCCTCTTTCAGCGCCTCATTGTTGGGTTCCTGCGAAAGGCGTTGCACCAGGGCCTCGATGGCCTGGCTTTCCAGGGGTTCGCTCTGTTTCATTTGCCAGAAATTCAGAATCAACAGCAGGGCCACCACTCCGCAGAAGATCCCGGAGATCAGCGCCGCCCGGTAAAACAGTTTTATTTTATGCTCTTTATCCATATCTCACTAACTTTTCACTTTACAAACTTTACAGACTTTACA
>CAZRPW010000169.1:0-5816 GCA_964601975.1 uncultured Bacteroides sp. | reverse complement strand
GGACTTTACAGACTTTATGGACTTTCGACTTTATCGACCGGACAGTAGTCCATGCATCTTCCACAGGAGAAACAGTCCACCTTGTTTGGTTCGTAATCCTCCCGTCGCCGGAATACCACCTGGTTCATCAGGGTAAGACCAAGAGCCAGTCCGATAAATCCACCCAGGACCCATCCTCCTTTTTTGAACTTCGACCTGATCAGAGAAGCCTCGTCCACAAGCTCCTCGAAGGTTTCCCCCGATTCAAGGAAGGCCTGGATATCCAGATTCGTTTCATCTTCCCTTAGTTCCGGATTAGAGATCATCAATTCGGCCAGGTACACATCCGGATGCACCCTGCTCAGGAATACATGTGATTTCGAACCAATCCAGCCTCCCAGCACCATAAATACCGGAAGCAATACGATGTACAGGATGAAACTCCTTAGATTCTTCCTGCGCACTTCGGGTTTCCTGTAGGCCTGGTCGACCGGCACTTCAATGGCATCGAAGGGACAGGAATCCTTGCACAATTTGCACGATATACACTCCGAGGGAGTGATGCTCATGTGCCATTTTGAGAATTTGGACATCCAGCCCAGCAGAACGCCGTAGGGACAAAAGACCCGGCAATAAGGACGGGCATAAAACATGCCCAGCAAAAGGAAGGTGATGCCCAGGAAGATCATCAGAAAGGGACCGTCCATGCGAAATATACCCACAAAAGGATCGTAGCGGCAAATAATAAAGTCACTGCCGGTGGCAGCCAGCAGCACCGAAAGCCCCAGGTAAATTACCGGGATAAAGCCCAGAGTTTTCCGTATCCAGCTGGGCACCGATACCGGGTTTATTACCAGGAGGTCCTGTATGGCTCCAAGGGGACATACCGAAGCACAAAAAACCCGTCCGAAGAAGAGGGCAAAAATCAAAGGCAGCAGGAAGAAAAGCAGCGCAGCCAGAGAAATGGTATAGGCAGAATCGAAAATAGAAAGGGCCACATTTTGAATTGCACCGATGGAACATATGCAGCCATCGCGGTAAAATCCAAAATAAATAAGGGAGAAGATGGACAACCACATCAGGCCTTTCCGGGATCGTTTGCGAACTGCAAGCCAGGAGGCGAGTGATAAAACCGCCAGCAAAACAAAGACATCAAAATATTCAAGGGCCACACTACGAGGCTCGGGTGTTGAAGGATCGGGCTGCACATAGCCACTCTCAAACTCAGGTTTTGGAAAACGTTGTTGCCCCTGCAGCAGCGAACCTAAGGAAAGCATAAGCAAACAGAGGAAAATGAGATAACCTGGAATTTTTTTACGCATACTAGCCTTCCTCCTCATTTGTAAAACTTCCCTTAATCATATACGGCTCGCTGGCAGGAACCCTGCTGATGGCCTTTGACGGACAGGCTGTAGCAATGGCACACTGGTTACAATTCAGGCAGAGGTCATGTCGTATCTGAAGATGAAGAGAACCATTACCAAAAGCCGAACAACCCTTCACACACTTTGCGCAGCCAATACATAAGTCCTCATCAATTATATACTCGAAATACGGTTCCTCAATAAACTTCCTCTGAATAGCTGCGGTGGGACAAAGCTGGTTCTCTGCACCGGTTTCCAGTTTTGCTCCTGGTTTAAAATACCCCCCGCAAAGATCGCAATATCCACACAGGGCATAAGCATGAACGCATTTCACTGCCGATACTGCCTTTACACACTCTGTGGCACAACGTCCGCACTGAGTGCATTTGAAGGGATCAATCTGCCAGACATACTCCACACCCTTTGCCGGCCGCGTCAGGGCAAGTGCCCCGGTACCCACCACCGTCAAACCCAGGGTCAGCCGGAACCCGTTATTAATAAATTCCCTCCTGTTAAATGATTTATCCTTTTTCATCTCTCCTTTCCTTTTCAGCTTCAGGAAGCTTGCAGGTTCTCAAGCTGGAACATCCTCTGCACTGTATATCTAAACCACACTCCTTATCCATAGATATCTGTCTCCTCGAGAGCAGCACACCTGCAAGCAGGGCCATGGACCCAAGGATCCCACCCCTTACCAGGGCACTTAAAAATGCTTTTCTATTCATCAGTTTTTGGTTCAAATATTCTGATCGCATTACGGTCAAAATCCAGGGCATATACCACTCCGCCTGGATCCGTACAAATATCCGGCGCCTTGCCTTCCTCCTTAAACATGGCGGGCGAGGCCACCACGCTCTTTAGTTTTCCGGACTGATCGTAGATTTTAATCCGGACCAGGCCTTTTTCACTGGTGACGAAAGATCCGTCATCCATTGCTGCTATCCTTGCCGGGTTACAGCAGCCCAGGAAGCCATCAATATCGAAAGAGGCATTCTCCCAGAATCCCCTCATACGTCCATCGTCGCTGTAATTCTCCATGGCATGCTTGCCCGGATTTACAACCCACAACTCTCCGAAGCTATTCACCAGCAGGTCAAAATTAGCGCTGGGTACGATAAAACCGTGTCCGGCATCACTCTCTGCCTTTCCTTCGAAAAATCCTTCCAGCGCTCCTTCTGCATTGTAGATGATCACCTGGCGGTTTCCTGCATCGGCCACATATACATGCTCCCCATTCCCCGCCAGATTGGTAATAACGGCTCTTTCTCCCAGGTCTTTCCATGTCCTCACCAGTTTCATATCCCGGTCATACTGGAGCACCTTTGTTTTATAAGCCACATAGATCCATTGCGCTTCCACCAGGAGAGAAACAGGATGAGGTTCCACTGAAAATTGCAGAAGGCCCGAACCATCCGGCATCATCACCAGCACAGAGGAATCTCCGGCAACAAAGAGTTTCCCTTCGGCGTATACAAGTGCAATCCCTTTGAGAGATCCCAGTGAAAGGTTCCTGGTTTCCTGGTGAGAAATCAGTTCTGGATCCACATCTTTAAAATGCTCCACTTCCAGGGCATAGGGATTGCTACCCCGCTGATCGGGTCGGTTATTGAGAAAATCGACCACGATTACCGTGATAATCACTACCACGATCACAAGAATAACCACTGTCAGACTTCTCTTTTTCATAGGGCCTGTTTTAACTGTTATTGATTCCTCCCGGCTGCCATATCCAGGCATACCATCAACTTTGCATCTCTCAGCACCATATAGCCATCGGCCAGGGCAATGGGACCCCAGGCATCATGTCCATCAATGACCTGGTAGCGATCCAGCTCCAGGTACTCCCGGGTGCTGGGTCGGACGATCACCAGGGTTCCGTCATCATTCAGCATAAAAAGCTTATTATCTGCAATCATATATGGACCCAGGCCAAATCTTATATCCTGTCCGCTCGACCATACTATCTCCCTGAAATTATCGGGATGCACACATACCAACTGGTTGCGCAGGCCGCCCGCATCTTTGGGCAAGATACCCAGCAGGTGACCGTCAAAAACCACCGGGGTCTGCTGTTCACTTGCCAGGCCCTCTCTCGGGGCATATTCTTCGATCACTTCAACTTCAAAATCAGGACCACTACCGCTGAGCTGCAAAACCATTGCTCCGGCTCCATAACCGGCGGTGAGAAATATCTTTCCATCGGGCATACACACCGGTGAGGGAGCAACGGTCTGATGGTTCCATGCAGCTGTCTCCCAGAGAACCTGTCCGGCACGCTCACCCTCGGCCGCAATTCCACACGCACCCCCAAAAGCACTGTACACATACATCTTCACCCCTTTGTATTCATAGGGCATAATGGAGGAATGAGACATGGGCCAGGCATGGGGATTAGGTGTTTCCCACAGCACCTCTCCGGTCTCCAGGTCTGCTGCAAGCATCAGAGATTTACCCCCCATGGCAATAATTGCCCTGTTTTCATCAATCAGCGGACACTGGCCCGTATTCCACAAGGGAATATCAGCCTCAAAGTCCAGGGCCACATTGAGTCCCCATAGCAACTCTCCATCCTGTCTTCTCACACACATTACATGAGCTTTAGGGCCCATAGTCAGGATATAATCCTCGGTTACAGCCGGGATGGTTCTCGACATTCCATGATTACGTTTCAGGTTGATGTGATATCCTCTCTGCCAAAGTTCTTCTCCGGTTTCAAGCACAAAACAGCGCAACAAATCGGCTCGCATCTCCTCATCATGGTCGAGTACATACACCAGGCCCTTGTAAATGGCCGCTGCTGCGTACCCTTCTCCCAGTTCTATCTGCCACTTAATCACAGGACCATCGGCAGGAAACTTTTCAATCAAGGGAATTTTCGACCGACTGATATTATCAAAAAACTCCCCCCTGAAGCGAGGCCAGGTTTCCTCAAGCCCGGTCTCGGGCTCAAGCCTGCCCTCAGGAGCCAGAACTTCGTAATAATCCCCGATTTTTATATCGGGCACTACTGCCTTGGCTCCCCTGTTATCCAGCCCGGGCTGCGTGGCCACAAGGTCGGCCACCGGGTCCCTGGCCAGCCACCACGCTATGGAGATTAGTCCGGCCGCCACCAGCAAAAAGGTGGTAATATTTATACTATTCAGTTTCAATTTTTATCTGCTATATCATATACAAACAGGACCTTCCCGTGCCTAATAAATAACTTCCTGTCATAAATGGACGGATGCGCCCAGTAAGGTCCCGATCCATCTTCAATCACAAATGAGCTTACCAGCTGAAAACCATCCGGACTTGGAACAAGCAGACCCACATGCCCCTGTTTCTCCTCGTAAATATATAAGAGGCTGTCTGCCCAGATTACAGAACCCTTGTTGTGCCACTTTTCCTCGTACATCACCTTGCCGGTTTCCCACTCCTGGCATACCCAGTTCCCGTTCCCGTTATTAATCCAGTTGGATCCGTAGAGATAGCCATCCACCAGAACCACGCCTCCATGGTGGGTATCCAATGTACCATCACTCCACTTCTGCTCCACCTTTTGTCCGTCGGACGATAAGGCCAACATGATGGCATTTGCATCATAGCCGCTGGTTATGAATATTTCCCCATCATGATAGAGGGGTGTATTGGTATTGTTCCTGCTGTCCCGCGGACCGGAATTGCCTGTGACAATATCAAAAGTCCAGATGATGCTTCCATCGGCCGGGTCGACCGCCATCACATCCTTATCCGAGGTAACCAGGATCATATCCTGTCCCTTATAATGAATCAACAGGGGAGACACATAGGATCTGACACCTCCCAGTGATTTACTTTTCCAGATCAATGAGCCATCTCTCTTATCCAGGGCAACCACTGCAGTCTCTTCTCCAATTGGAGATGAAATCACCGCACGATCGGTCAATAACAAGGATTCGGTCATGCCCCAGCGATGAAATTCACCTTTATACGCCTCGTGGGTATTCACCTCCCAGATAATTGTGCCGTTTTCGGTATCCATACATACCACCGTACCCATTCCTCCCATAATATAGATGCGGCCATTTTCAATGGTAGGTGTACTGCGAGTCTCAGGAAAACTTTGATTCCAGGCCCTGCCATAAACCGTCTCCCATGCAATATTCCCCTGCAGGTCGAGCCGGGTGATCACATCCAGCGTATCGCGTCGACCACTTATATACACAGCCCCCTGGTAATATACAGGAGTTGAATAACCATCCCCCAGCCCTTCCTTCTTCAGGATTAAAGGGGGTCCCTCATCGGGCCAGGACTTCAATAAACCGGTATCCAGGTATTTCCCATCCCTGTTCACACCTCTCCACTGGGAATCCTGCCCAAAAACCCCGGCATCAAAACAAAGTGGCAGCAGCATCAAAAACAACATCCGCACCTGCCATCTCCCAAACACTCCTCTATTCTTCATATCCCCAATCTTTACAAACTTTACAGACTTTACAGACTTTACAGACTTTA
>CAZRPW010000168.1:0-8014 GCA_964601975.1 uncultured Bacteroides sp. | reverse complement strand
TTGGCCTTTAAAAAAGCACACCCCCGAAACCGTTTTATGGTTTCAGGGGTGCAAATATATAATTTTTTTGATTTGGAACTACTTGTCAGACCGAAATTATTTTCTTTCCAGCTTTGTACTGGTTTTGTTCTCTTTGGGAGAGATTCCGCTGGTGGCTTTCCCGCTGGTCCGTTTCACCTCTTTCAGAGGAGGCCGTACTGCTGGTCTACCTGTGGATTTTGCCTGTGCATCATCAAATGTTACTGCATCTACGTAGGCGAAAAAAGTGTGATCATAACCTCCGGGAAGTTCCTGGGTTTCCACCCAGCCGATGTCTTCTTCTCCAAGCAACCAGTTCACATATCCTTCATTTCCATACCTGTAATATACATCCACGTAGTATTTCTGGTAGCTGAGTCCCTCAAACCAGCATTCACCGTAACGGTTGGTAAACTGCTCACCTCCCACCGCTTTTGTATCATCGGCTTCCCACCAATCATCCTCTGAAGCATAAAGTAATACACTGGCCTCTTCAATGGCATATTCATCGTAGTATTCCTGAACAATGACCTTTAGCTCTGAGCCAAAAACTTCTACTACAAATGAAGCTACACTTACGCCGTTTTTCTTACCGAAAGCCCGAAGATTTACAGTATACCTGCCGGGATCGATGTAATAGTGAATAGGATTAAATGCTGAGTAGGTGACTCCATCTCCCATAGTCCATTCCACATAATCGGTGTTTGTAGACAGGTTCGTAAATTTTATATCTTCTCCTACCCAGGGATCTTTAGGTGTAAAAATTGCATCTGCATAGGGATCGGGTGTACAGGACACAAGCAGCAGTGCCAGGATTGGTATTATAGTGCTTAGATGTTTCATGACAATTTGATTTATGGTTTCCTAATGTATCAATTTTCAAATAACATGCCAAACTTGACATTTGATTTAAGAATGCTTTTTTCTTCCTTTACCAAAATATTCAAAACTCTCAATCAAAAGTATTATGAAACGAATTAGTTATGCACTTATTTTTCTGACACTTTCACTGAGCGCTCTGATTAATGCACAGGAAACCACCAGGATCACCCTTCAAGATATTTACGGTAGTCCGGCTTTCAGGCCCGAAATGTTGCGGGGACTGAGCTCCATGAACGACGGCATACATTATACCGTACAGGACGGAGATAAGATTAACAAACACAGTTATAAAAGTGGGGGAAAGGTGGAAACGCTCTTCGATGCATCAGATTTTGAAGCTTTTGACCGCTTCTCAGCCTATCACTTCAGCAATGATGAGCAAAAGATATTAATTGAAACCGAAGCGGAACAAATTTACCGCCACTCCTACTCTGCCTCCTATTATGTATATGACTTCGCCACAAAGACGGTTCAACCGGTATCAGCCCATGGAAAGCAGCAACTGGGTACTTTCTCACCCACAGGAGCTCATGTAGCCTTTGTAAGAGATAATAATCTTTTCATGCAGGATCTTTCTGAAACCTCTGAGAAACAAATAACCTTCGACGGCGTTCGAAATCAGGTTATAAATGGTGCACCGGACTGGGTTTATGAAGAAGAGTTTGGCTTTTCACAGGGATTCTGCTGGTCGCCCGATGGAAAAAAAATAGCTTTCTACCGCTTCGATGAGCGCAGGGTGAAGCAGTTCCATATGACCATGTTTGGTCCCCTCTACCCCGAATCCTATGAATTTAAATACCCCAAGGCCGGTGAGGAGAATTCACTGGTTTCCATCCATGTATATGACCTGGAATCCGGAAAAACCACAAGCTTGGATGTGGGTGATGAAGATGATCAGTATATTCCCCGGATAAAATGGACTAAAGATGCCAACACACTAAGCATCATGAGGCTGAACCGGCATCAGAACCAGCTTGACATCCTGCATGCCGATGCAACAACAGGTAAATCAAAGGTGGTATACCAGGAGCAAAATCAATTGTATATCTCTGAGGCTTCTGACCAGACCATCACCTATCTTGAGGATGGGGAGCACTTCATTCTCAACAGCGAAAAAGACGGCTACTTCCACCTTTATCTGTACAACTTTGTTTCCGGAGAAATATCTGCAATTACCTCGGGAGACTTTGATGTCAGCAGTTTTATTGGCTACGACGAGAAAAGCAAGTTACTCTATTACACTTCCTATGAAGAATCCTCCATCGAACGTCATGTTTACTCCATCTCCCTCGATGGCAAGAAAAAGAAGAAGATCAGCACCCGACCGGGAAGCAATTCTGCCACCTTCAGTAAAACATTCAAATACTACATTCTGAATCATTCTTCAGCCAATACCCCCAATCATATAACCCTTCACAACCAGAAAGGCAAAGAAATCAGGGTATTAGTAGATAATCAACGATTGATAGAGGCCACCAGGAGGTATGGCTTTGCCCCGACCGAATTCCTGACGGTTCCAACAGCCAGTGGCCAGGAACTAAATGCATGGATGATTAAACCCCTTGATTTCGACCCGCAGAAGGAATATCCCCTCTTTGTATATGTTTACGGTGGACCCGAGTCGCAAAATGTGATAGATAGCTGGGGAAGAAGGGGGGCCTGGTTCCAGATGCTTGCGCAGCAGGGGTATATCATTGCCTGTGTGGACAATCGCGGAACAAACGGACGAGGGGAAGCCTTCCGGAAGGCTACTTATATGAAACTGGGGGAACTGGAAACCATTGACCAGCTTGAAGCAGCTCTATGGTTTGGTTCTTTGAGCTATATTGATGCCGACCGCATTGGAATCTTTGGCTGGAGTTACGGAGGCTATATGACCAGCCTTTGTATGACCAAGGGAAAGGGAACCTTTAAAATGGGAATCGCCGTTGCCCCTGTTACCACCTGGAGGTATTACGATACAGTCTATACTGAACGTTTTATGCGCACACCCCAGGAAAACCCTGAAGGATATGACCAGAACTCTCCTATCAATTTTGCAGATGGACTAGAAGGAAAGTTTTTGTTGATTCATGGCAGTGGAGACGACAATGTGCATTTCCAGAATTCCATGGATTTTGTTGAAGCACTGGTACAGGCCAACAAGCAGTTCGAAATGCAATTTTATCCCAATAAAAACCACGGGATCTCAGGAGGGAATACCTCTATGCATCTCTATACCAGAATGTCGGAGTTTATCATGGAAAACCTTTAAGCAATAAGAATATGAATCAAGGGGCAACTCCCCATATATCAAAGTTTCTGCCCACCACAGCCAAGGAGGTAAAATCCCTTGGCTGGGATGAGTTGGATGTGATCCTTTTCAGTGGCGATGCCTATGTGGATCATCCGGCATTTGGCATTCCGGTTATAGGACGGGTACTGGAAGAAGCGGGTTACCGGGTAGCCATCATCCCCCAGCCCAACTGGCAGGACGATTTGCGTGACTTTAAGAAACTTGGGAAACCCAGGCTGTTTTTCGGGGTCTCTGCCGGTGCCATGGATTCCATGGTGAACCATTATACCGCCCGAAAAAGACGCCGGTCCACAGATGCCTACACGCCCGGAAATGTATCGGGCTTCCGGCCCGACTACCCCACTGTCGTATATACGGCCGCCCTGAAACAGCATTTCCCGGATACCCCCGTTATCCTGGGTGGGGTCGAAGCCTCATTGCGCCGATTAACACATTACGATTATTGGGAGGACAGGCTCAGGCCCGGCATTCTTTGCGACTCAGGAGCTGATATGATCACCTATGGAATGGCAGAGCGTACCATATTGGAGCTTGCCCGGTTACTGGATAGCGGGGTTCCCTTCGGACAGATTACCAGTCTTGGTCAGACTGCTATTTTACGCGAAACAACTGAAGCCAGTAAAATACTCGGTGAAAAGCCCGTCATCCGTCTCCATTCACATGAGATTTGCATGAAGGATAAAAGGAAGTTTGCTGAGAATTTTGCGCAGATAGAAACAGCTTCGAACATGATGTACCCTGGCACGATCACTCAAAAGGTGGGCCAGAGGATTTTGATTGTAAATCCGCCCATCTCAATGCCCGAAGGCAAAGAACTGGACCTTATCTATGATCTTCCCTATACCCGGCAGCCTCATCCCAAATACCGGAAGAAGAATCCAATTCCGGCCTATGAAATGATCCGACATTCAATCAATATGCACCGGGGCTGTTTTGGCGGTTGCAGCTTTTGCACAATTTCTGCCCACCAGGGAAAATTTGTACAAAGCCGAACCAAAGAATCCATTTTAAGGGAAGTGCAGCAGGTGGCTGAAATGCCCGACTTCAAAGGTTATATTAGCGATCTGGGTGGCCCTTCTGCCAATATGTACCGCATGAAGGGCATCAATGAAAAGATTTGCAGCAAGTGCAAACGCCCCTCCTGCCTCCATCCTTCAATATGCAAAAATCTGGATACGGATCATCGCCCGCTTACTTCCCTCTATCGTGAGGCGAGCAAGGTGAAAGGAATTAAAAAAATAACAATTGGAAGTGGCATCCGCTATGACTTCCTGAAGCAAAATAACGATATCAACCATTTCAGGGAATACTTCCATGAACTTGTAAAGCATCATGTATCGGGACGACTAAAGGTAGCTCCCGAGCACAGCGCAAAAGAAGTGCTTGAAATTATGAGGAAGCCCGACTATCATTTGTTTGACCGCCTTTATACAGACTTCAAAAATATAAACGCCCAGGAGGGGCTGAACCAGCAATTAATCCCATATTTCATATCCAGCCACCCCCACTGTAGCACCGAAGATATGGCAGAGCTGGCCCTGGCCACCAAGCAACAGGGTTATCGCCTGGAGCAGGTGCAGGATTTCACACCCACACCCATGACCCTGGCCACAGTCATGTATTACAGTGGTTATGACCCTTATACACTGGAGAAGGTAGTTACGGCAAAAACAAGTGATGAGAAAAGCAAACAACTTATGTTTTTTTTCTGGTATAAGAAGGAATACAGAAATGAAATTAAAAGGGAATTGACCCGAATAGGAAGGCAGGACCTGCTCCGAAAATTGATTCATGCTTAGAATGGCAAGTGCTTACACATTTTTACTAAATTTGCAGCTTATAAATTTTTAGAAAAATAATTCAATGATCAATATAACTTTTCCGGATGGGTCTGTAAAGGAATTTGAATCGGGCATCAGCGGCCTTGGTATAGCTAAAGCCCTGAGCAACAGCCTGGCTAAACAAGTCCTTGCTGTTACTGTAAATGAGGAGGTCTGGGACCTGAGTCGCCCCATTGAGAAAGACGCAGCCATTAAGTTGCATAAATGGGACGAAGAAGAAGCCAAGCATGCCTTCTGGCATTCCTCTGCTCACCTGATGGCAGAAGCCATTGAAGCCCTTTATCCAGGAACAAAATTCGGGATCGGACCAGCCATAGATAACGGCTTCTACTATGATGTGGATACTGGTGATGTTGTAATTACCGATGCCGACCTTCCAAAGATCGAGAAGAAGATGAAGGACCTGGCCTCCCAGAAGCATGTATATTCCCGGGAGGAAGTCAGTAAAGAACAGGCTCTTAAGCTTTTTAAAGGAAAAGGGGATGAATATAAAACCGAGCTAATCAGTGACCTGGAAGACGGAACTATTTCCCTCTATCACCAGGGAAATTTCACTGACCTCTGCCGGGGACCACACCTTCCGGACACCTCCCCCATTAAGGCCATCAAGCTGCTGAGTCTGGCCGGAGCCTACTGGAGAGGCGACGAAAACCGTAAACAACTTACAAGGATCTATGGTGTTTCTTTCCCAAAAGCCAGTATGCTGGAGGAGCACCTTGAATTGCTGGAACAGGCCAAATTGCGCGACCACCGTAAACTGGGCAAGGAACTGGAACTCTTTACATTCTCACAAAAGGTAGGCCCCGGACTTCCCCTGTGGCTTCCTAAAGGAGCCCAGCTAAGGGAGCGTCTTGAAAATTTCTTAAAAAAAGTTCAGCGCGATTATGGCTATGAGCCTGTAATCACTCCCCATATTGGTCTAAAGGATCTGTGGGTTACTTCTGGACACTATGCCAAGTATGGAAAAGACAGTTTCCAGCCCATCAATACGCCTCAGGAAGGAGAAGAGTTTCTGCTCAAACCTATGAACTGTCCTCACCACTGTGAGATATACAAGTTTAAACCGCGTTCCTACAAAGACCTGCCAGTCAGGCTGGCCGAATTCGGAACTGTATATCGCTACGAGCAAAGTGGAGAGCTTCATGGTCTTACACGGGTCAGGGGTTTTACCCAGGATGATGCACATATTTTCTGTCGTCCCGATCAGCTCAAGGAAGAATTCCTCAAAGTGATTGACATCATTTTGTACATCTTTAAGACTTTAGACTTTAAAGACTTTGTGACTCAGGTATCGCTAAGAGATCCTGACGATAAAGAAAAGTATATTGGAACAGATGAGAACTGGGAAAAAGCCGAAACAGCAATCCTGGAAGCAGTGAAAGCCAAAGGCATGGATGTAGTTGTGGAGAAAGGCGAGGCTGCCTTTTACGGTCCAAAACTTGATTTCATGGTGAAAGATGCCCTGGGCCGCAAATGGCAACTGGGAACCATCCAGGTGGATTACAACCTGCCGGAACGCTTCGATCTGGAGTATACAGGTGCTGATAATCAGAAACATCAACCTGTAATGATTCACCGTGCACCCTTCGGTTCCATGGAACGTTTTGTGGCAGTATTGATCGAACACACCGCCGGGAAATTCCCCCTCTGGCTTACACCCGATCAGGTTGTAATCCTGCCTATCAGTGAAAAATATCATGATTATGCAGAAAAAGTTTCAAAATTCCTTAAAAATTACGATATTCGCACCCTGATTGACGAGAGGAGCGAAAAGATAGGTAAAAAGATCAGGGATAACGAGTTAAAGCGAATTCCATATCTGATTATCATAGGCGAAAAGGAGCAAGAAAATGGCTCCGTTTCCGTTCGCAGGCAGGGAGAAGGTGATAAAGGAAGCATGAGCCTGGAAGAATTTGCAGGTTTTATGCAGGATGAAGTGAGGAAGCAGTTGGAAGAAATTGAAACAGATGTTTAACTAAAGTAGGAGGAATCAGTCATAGCTGGACCAGGCCATTATCGTAGAAGAAACAACGATAACCGTAACAACGAGCGGATCTTTTACCGCACTAACCAACAGATTCGTGCAACTACAGTTCGACTGGTTGGTGATAATATTGGAGAGCCAGGAGTGGTTCCAATTGCCGAAGCTTTGAAAATTGCTGACTCCCTGGACCTCGACCTGGTAGAAATTTCACCGAAGGCCGATCCGCCCGTTTGCAGGGCTGTCGACTATCAGAAATTCCTCTACCAGCAAAAGAAGAAACAGAAGGAGATGAAATCCAAAGCCACGAAAATTGTGGTTAAGGAGATCAGATTCGGACCCAATACAGATGAGCATGATTATAGTTTCAAACTAAAACATGCCCTGAAGTTTCTTGAAGAGGGTGCAAAGCTTAAAGCTTTTGTATTCTTCAAGGGAAGGTCCATCCTTTATAAAGAAAAAGGTGAGATCCTGTTGCTCAGGCTGGCCCAGGATCTTGAGGAGGTAGGGAAAGTTGAACAACTCCCGAAACTTGAAGGGAAGCGCATGACCATGTTCATGGCTCCTAAAGTGAAGAAGAAGTAATTATTATTTTAGATAAATTATAACAATAATGCCAAAAATGAAAACAAATCCGGGAGCGAAAAAGAGATTTACGCTCACCGGAAGTGGTAAAATCAAAAGAAAGCACGCTTTTAAAAGCCATATTCTTACTAAGAAGTCGAAGAAGCGCAAGCGGAACCTGACCTATTTTGGCGAGGTACACAAAGCTGATGAGAAAAACATCAAGCAGCTTCTGTCGATGAAGTAAGATTTAATCTTTTGATCCGCCGTTGGCGGAAAGGTAACCAAGTAATTGACCAGGATGTAGCGCAAAAAGTGTATCCGCCTTAAGTGGAGCCGCCTGCACCCAAAAAAATTAGAAAAAATGCCAAGAGCAAAAAATGCTGTCGCAGCAAGACAGAAGAGAAAAAAAGTGATGAAGCAGACCAAAGG
>CAZRPW010000167.1:0-8110 GCA_964601975.1 uncultured Bacteroides sp. | reverse complement strand
CCGATAAATTCAGCAACAATCTCGTTCATAATAAGTCTGTAAAGTCTGTAAAGTCTGTAAAGTCCGTAAAGTCTGTAAAGTCTGTAAAGTCTGTAAAGTCTGTAAAGTCTGTAAAGTCTGTAAAGGGTTATGCTAGTGGTCGGTCCAGGATTGGGAGCGGGATACGGCCTTCGCCCACCCTTTCATCAGCTCATCCTGTTCCGCTTCTGTGATGGTACCGGTGAAAGTTCGATCTGCTGCCCATTGGGCTTCAATCTCATCAACCCCCTCCCAGAATCCCACGGCTAGTCCGGCCAGGTAGGCAGCTCCCAGAGCAGTGGTTTCGGTGGTTTCCGGCCTTATTACAGGAATACCAATCAGATCTGCCTGGAACTGCATCAGGAGATTATTGACAACTGCTCCGCCATCCACTTTCAACTCTTTGATCTTAAATCCGGCATCCTCCTCCATGGCCTTCATCACATCCTTTACCTGGAAAGCAATACTCTCCAATGCAGCCCTGGCAATATGGCCTCCGCTTACCCCCCTGGAGAGTCCCGCAATCATTCCCCTGGCATAAGGATCCCAGTAGGGAGCACCCAGTCCAGTGAATGCAGGAACAAAATAAACTCCACCATTATCCTTTACTGTTAAGGCCAGCTTCTCAATCTGGGAGGAAGATTTTATCAGTCCCAGTCCGTCCCTCAACCATTGAATCACCGCTCCCGCCATGAATATGCTGCCCTCCAGGGCATAAACTGTTTTGCCTTTCAGCTGCCAGGCTATGGTAGTGATCAGGTTATTTTCTGAACGAACAGGCTTCTCCCCGGTATTACAAAGAATGAAACAACCTGTACCGTATGTATTCTTCACCGAACCTGGTGAAAGACACATCTGGCCGAATGTGGCTGCCTGCTGATCACCCGCTATACCGGCAATAGGCACCGGATGAGGGAAGATATCCCTTGACACCTCTCCGTAAACCTCTGATGAGGAGCGCACTTCCGGAAGAACTTCTATGGGTATTCCAAACAGCTCCAGTAACTCCGGATCCCAGTCGAGGGTATGGATATTATACAACATGGTCCGGCTGGCATTGGTCACATCGCTTACATGAACCTTACCACCGGTAAGCTTCCAGATCAGCCATGAATCTATGGTGCCAAAAGCAAGCTCTCCCTTTTCGGCCTTCTCCCGCGCTCCTGGTACATTTTCAAGGATCCAGTTCCACTTGGTGGCTGAAAAGTATGCGTCAATCACCAGGCCAGTCTTCCCCTTGATCATTTCCTCAAGTCCACGTGATTTAAGTTCATCACAAAATGGGGCGGTGCGGCGGTCTTGCCAGACAATGGCATTGCAAATGGGTTGTCCCGTTTTACGGTCCCAGGCAACAGCTGTCTCCCGCTGATTGGTTATACCTATGGCCGCCAGTTCTGAAGCCTTAACTCCTGCATTTGACAGGGCTTGTTTTAAGACACCAAGCTGGGTATTCCAGATTTCCATCGCATCGTGTTCCACCCATCCTGGTTCAGGAAATATTTGTTTAAATTCTTCCTGGGCCAAACCCGCCATTTTACCGGCATGGTCAAATATAATAGCCCTTGAACTTGTGGTGCCCTGATCGATCGCTAGAATGAATTTTGACATAAAAGTTAGTTAGGTAGTTAGTTAGTTAGTTAGTTAGTTAGGAGGCTTCCTTCCGCAAGGATGGTAAAAGATTCAACCTGGGCATTTTCCCATTTTTTGTCATATCCCAGTTCACCTGCTATGATTTCTGCGACAAGGGGAGCAATCCTGACACTCTCCCTGATGTCGAGTTGAATGGCCCTGGTTCTCCTGGCCAGAAAGTCTTCCACAGTTCGCGCCATCTCTTCACGAAGCGACCAAATAACTTGTGCTTTAATAATGGACAGACTTTCACTTATTACCTCTCCCATCTCAGGATCATTTTCTATAATTTTAAGGATCTCTTCACGGTCAGATCCGTACCAGTAAAGTGGGTCATGAAAGTCCACCCCCAACTGAAAACCATGTATCTTCATGCTTTTGGTAACTGATTTTGCCTCACCGTTCAGCCTGATCCGGGCCACACGGTTTACAACATCTTCGGCCATCTTCCTGTAGGTAGTCCACTTACCTCCAATAATCGTTACCAGGCCTGATCCCGATTCCATGATCTTATGTCCCCGCGATATCTCCTTGGTTTTTTTCCCTTCACCTGAAGGGGCTGCAAGGGGACGAAGCCCTGTGAACAGGCTAAGAATATCCTCTTTCCCTGGTGCAGGATCAAAATACCGGGCCGCAGTCTCCAAAATATACTCAATTTCTCCTTCTTCGGCATGGGGCTCCAGCAGAGACTTGTGTTTTTCAACATCGGTGGTCCCCACCACAAGCCTGTTATGCCAGGGCACAGCAAAAAGCACCCTGCCGTCGCTTGTTTTGGGAATCATGAGAGCCTCCTCTCCATTCATGAACTTCCGATCCAGTACCAGGTGAATCCCCTGACTGGGCTTCACCACATCCTTTGCATTCGGATCATCCATTTTAAGGATTTCGTCCACGAAGACACCGGTGGCATTAATCACTCCTTTAGCCTTGATTTCAAATTTCTTGCCACTCTCAGCATCTACCATTTTTACGCCAGAAACCTTCCCTTCCTCCTTCAATAATCCGGTAACACCAGCATAGTTTAAAACAAGTCCCCCATGCTCACGGACAGTCTGGGCCAGATTAATGGCAAGCCTGGCGTCATCAAACTGGCAATCGAAGTACCTGACTCCTCCTTTAAGACCTTTGGATTTAATGGAAGGTAGTGCCTTAATGGTTCTCCTTTTCGAAAAGGGTACAGAATGTCCAATACCCAGCTTACCGGCCATCAGGTCATAAAGGGTAAGTCCGATAGTATAAAAAGGCACACACCACCAGGCATAGCAAGGGATTACGAACCCCTGTGTTTTAACCAGATGAGGCGCGTTACGCTGCAAAAGCCCCCGCTCCCTCAAAGCCTCCATAACCAGTGGAATATTACCCTGGGCAAGGTACCGGACCCCCCCATGGACCAGTTTTGTACTCCGGCTTGATGTACCCTTGGCAAAGTCATGTTGCTCCAATAGCAATGTGCTATATCCCCGGGATACAGACTCCAGGGCTGCACCCAGTCCGGTTGCACCGCCCCCAATGATCACAAGATCCCAGGGGGTTTCATTTTTTTCTATCTGATTGATAATCGACTCCCGGCTATTCTCAAGCTTTTCCTTCATAATTCAAAAATCTATGCTAATTCCTGCATTCCTAAATTACCTATATTTTTTAGTAGTTTTACCCAAATTCAACAGATAACTATCTAAACCTATGAAACATTTTCCAAAACGGAGGACCATCTCCATCGTTCTACTTCTTGCCGGATTAATGGTCCAGGCCCAGAACCGAAAAATTGAATTTCCCAATATCCCCGGCTACCTCACCCTTAAAAGTGACCTCCACATGCACTCTGTCCTGTCGGACGGATCTGTTTGGCCCAATATCAGGGTACAGGAGGCTCAAAAAGACGGACTTGATATAATTTCCCTCACCGACCACCTGGAATACCAGCCCCACCAGGGAGATATCCCGCACACTGACAGGAACCGGGGATTCGAACTCACAAAAAATGCAGCTGAGGGGAGTAATCTTACAATCATTAATGGTACTGAAATAACCCGTTCCATGCCTCCGGGCCACTTCAACGCTATATTTATCCAGGATGCCAATAAGATGTTGGACAAAGATGTAATGAAAGTCTTCCGCGAGGCCAGGGAACAGAAAGCATTTGTATTCTGGAACCACCCTCACTGGACTGCCCAGCAGCCCGATGGTATTGCCACACTCAGTGAAATGCATCTTAAACTGATCTCAGAGGGACTCATCCAGGGCATTGAAATTTACAACGAGAGCACCTATTCTGATGAGGCATTGCAGATTGCCCTTGACCACAATCTAACCATCCTCGGAAATTCCGATATCCATGGCTTGATTGATTATCAATTTAATGTGGCTGAGGGAGGACACCGTCCGACTACCCTGATTTTTGCGACTGAGAAAAGTCCGGATGCAATCAAAGAAGCCCTTTTCCAGCAGCGAACAGCAGTATGGTTTGACAATACCCTGGTAGGAGCTGCCAAATTTCTTACACCACTGGTTCAGGAATCACTTGAGATAGAACGACAGGGCAAATCCCTGGTGGAACAGATCATTATCCATAACCATTCAGACGCCACTTACATCCTGGAGAATCATTCTGAATACTCCCTGCACAACCAGGCTTCTGTTTTTACAGTTCCGGCGCATGATCGCACCATGATCCAGGTAAAAACCATTGAAGAACGAGACTCCTATCAATTGAAATTCGGGGTGCTAAACGCAATAACTGCTCCCGGGGAACACCCCGAGATTATTTTGGAGATTAAATAAGGGAAGCCGCAGGCTCGGAGACACTCAGGATCTTAATTTAATAACAGCGCAAAAAATCCAACTCGAATGTTCATTAGAAGCTCTCTTATATATTTGGTCTTCGGACTCTTCGTTGCATCCTGTACTAATTCCGGAAATATCCCGGGTGAAAAGCCCAACATTATCCTGGTCATGGCAGACGACCAGGGATGGGGAGATATGGGGTACATGGGACATCCAGTTCTGCAGACGCCCCACTTCGATGCCATGGCAGCGGAAGGAGTTCGCTTTAATCACTTCTATGCAGCAGCCCCGGTTTGTTCTCCAACCCGGGGAAGTGTTTTGACAGGCAGGAACCCCAACCGTTTTGGATGCTATTCCTGGGGACGCACGCTAAGGCCCCAGGAGATTACCATCGCCGAAATACTAAAAGATGCGGGGTATGTTACAGGTCATTTCGGAAAATGGCACCTGGGTTCCGTTCGCACAGGCAGTCTGGTTAATCCAGGCGCCAGCGGGTTTGATGAATGGTTATCTGCTCCTAACTTCTTTGATAACGATCCCATCCTGAGCCGTGAGGGAGTGGCTGTACAAACCCAGGGGGAAAGCTCCATGGTAACGGTAGATGCTGCCCTTGAATTTATCCGTAAGCATGAGGGAAAGAAAAAGCCGTATTTTGCCGTAATCTGGTTTGGATCGCCTCACGCTCCCCACCTGGCTGTTAAAGAGGACCGGGCAACCTATTCAGACCAGGAAGAAAATCTCCAGCAATTCTACGGGGAGATAAGCGGGATGGACCGGGCTTTTGGAAAGCTGAGAAAGGAACTCAAGGAACTTGAAAGTTATTCCGGAACCATCCTTTGGTATTGCAGTGATAACGGCGGACTGGGGAACCTGGGGAGTACCGGGGGAAGGGGATTTAAAGGCGATATCTATGAAGGCGGATTAAGGGTCCCTGCCATTCTGCAGTGGCCCGACAAATTTACGGAACCAGGCATTATGAAAGCTCCTTCCTATACCTCAGACATCCTCCCAACCCTGCTTGACTTTGCAGGAATCAATGTAAGGATGGAGCACCCCCTGGACGGCATCAGTTTGCGTCTGCTATTGGAGGGTGAAGAAGAAGTAAGAAGCCAGGGCATGGGATTCTGGCAATACCCTGAACCCGGGATAAAGACCCCTACTGCAGTGTGGATGTCTGAACTTCTGGAAGCACAGAAGTCGGGAAGCATGGCAGGCGACTCTACCCGGTTGCGCATGGATGCAGGAGATATCAGCAAGCTCTACCCGGTGGATACCCTGCCTGGTCATGCAGCCTGGCTGGATTGGCCCTGGAAGCTCCACCGCATTGCTCAGAAGGATGGAAGCATAAATTGGGAACTCTATAAGCTTGATCAGGATTCCATGGAGACGGAGAACCTTTCAAACCTTCATCCTGACAGGTTCTCTTCCATGCCAAACGCCCTTGAATCGTGGCAGAAATCGGTGGTGCACAGCATGAATGGAGGCGACTATCAATCTACGAATGAATGATGAATAAAATACTCGCCTTCAATGGCAGTCCCCGCCCCTCGGGAAACACAGCTCACCTGCTCACTTCCTTTATCAGTGGCGCAAAGGAAAATGGAGTAGTACCGGAGCTATTTCACTCCCACAAGCTGGACCTAAAAGAGTGTACCGGTTGCCTTAGATGTAATGTGCTAAAGCGATGCTCCATTTCGGGAGATAGCTGGGGGGACCTGAGTGCCAAAATAATTGAATCGGATGTACTGGTTTTTGCTTCCCCCATCTATTTTCATCATGTGCCCTCCTCCATGAAAAAAATGCTGGACCGCTTCCGTTCCCTGGTCCATGTAAAGGTCACCGAGGCCGGGCTCATTCACACCCCCTACCATGAGTGGAAGAAGGATTTTGTGCTCATCCTCAGCCTGGGGGCATCACAGACAGATGATGCCCAGCCGGTGATTGATCTTTTCAAATATCTCTGCACCATCATGGGCCCGCAAAACAAACTGCATGTAATTACCGGTACCCGGCTGGCTATGGTGAACCAGGTGAATCATAATGAACAGGAGCTGGTGACTTTATATAAAAAGATGGGCTTGCCCGATCATCTTGCTGCGAAAGACTACCTAAGAAACCAGGAATTACTATCTAAGTGCAGGGAACTGGGAAGAATCCTTTCCGGAAAGAATTAGAAAATATTTGATTATTACTAACTTACCAATCAATTTCTATACATACCCAAAAATTCTTTACATATGATACAAAAAAGTTTATCCAGATTAGCATTTCTGTTGCTAGCAGCCATGGTTTTATCCACGGTCTTCGCAGGATGCTCAAGTAAATCCCTTAAACCGGATTCAAACTTCAACGGCGTCCAGGTTGGTGTAATTACATACAGCTGGCGCAGCATGCCCAGTGCTCCCCAGGACATTATTTCTTATTGTGTTCAGACAGGGATAAGCTCCATTGAACTGATGGGAAACGTGGCTGAAGAATATGCAGGTGCACCCGTGATTCCATCGTGGCCGGCGAATTTCAAAGAGTTATCCCAGGAGGAAAAAGACACATTCATGAAAGATCGGGAGGCTGCACTGCAGAAAGTTTCTGATTGGAGAATCAACAGTAATTCAGCTGATAAATATATTGAGCTGAAACGTATGTTTGACGATGCTGGCGTGAACATTCATATCGTGAAATTCTCCCCGGCCAAATGGAGCGATGAGGAAATAGACTATGCTTTCGAGAGCGCCAAAATACTGGGGGCTAATGGTGTAAGTAATGAAATCGGTCACGAGGCCTGCAAGAAATTAGGACCCATAGCCGAAAAACATGGCATGTACGCGGTCTTCCACAACCATGGTCAGCCGGGAGACTCCACCTTCAACTTTGAAGCGTTTCTTGCCTATTCCCCGGCCAATATGCTGAATTTGGACGTGGGACATTACTTTGGAGCCACCGGAAAACATCCCAATGCCCTTATCGAAAAACTACACGAACGCATCTACAGCATCCACCTGAAGGATAAAACAGCCATAGATGCCGATCCGGCCGATACCAATGCTCTATGGGGAGAAGGAGATACCCCCCTGGAGGATATACTGAAACTGGTTCAGGATAATGGATGGGAAATCTATTGCGACATTGAGCTTGAGTACCATATCCCTGAAGGATCTGATGCTGTTATTGAAACCGGAAAATGCGTGGAATACTGTAAAAACATCCTGCTTTAAAATCCGAAATTCTGCTATAAAAAAACCAGCTTTGATTGTCGAGTTGACTTTCAAAAGCTGGTTTTCTATTTTGTGCCCAGAACAAGAATCGAACTTGCACGACCAAAAACGGTCACCAGGCCCTCAACCTGGCGCGTCTACCAATTCCGCCATCTGGGCAGACTAGTCGAAAGTCTTTAAAGTCCGTAAAGTCGAAAGCCTCCATAAGAGAACTTTTGACTTTTAACTTTTGACTTTTGACTAAAGCGCTTGTGGCGCTTTGTGCCCAGAACAGGACTCGAACCTGCACATACTTGCGTATACTAGTCCCTGAAACTAGCGCGTCTACCAATTCCGCCATCTGGGCATATATAGATGACTCAATAAATTTAGAACTTTGGCCTTTCCTTTAATCCTACTAAGGATGGCGGAATTGGCCTTTAAAAAAGCACACCCCCGAAACCGTTTTATGGTTTCAGGGGTGCAAA
>CAZRPW010000166.1:890-8228 GCA_964601975.1 uncultured Bacteroides sp. | reverse complement strand
AAGCTCAACTGTCTTGTCTGTCTATCCGGTTCTAGAGCTAACCCGGAATAAGCTCCAATTATATCGCTTAAAGCTTTTTTAAAATAGTGAAATTCTTTGAGAAAACAAAGTTTTACTAAAAATTTTGCTAAAAGACTGTGATATTCTTTGAAAATAAGACAAGGATTAGCCATTCTATAATTTTGCCCTTTCTCTGCCAAATTATCCAGAAAAAATGATCTAATGCAGATAGTCTTAGATGTCCCATATTTAGCCTTATATTATAATTTGTCTTTCGTACCTTTCGAATTCACTCCTTAGGCATCGGATATGGGATGTTCTGCCCCCGTTCTTGATGATATTGAGGTAGCCCTTGTTTACTCCTCGATCATAGGGACCTCTGCCTATCCGGCCAATCATCTCCGGTCTTGAGATATATTTTGGGATAGCACCCACGGCCTCGAGGGTTCGTTTAACTGTCTGCTCGACAATTGAGTCTAACTCCGGGGGAGTCAGGGCAATAGTGTTCATCTTTCAATTTGTTAAGTACATGCAGCGCTGTATAACCACTCCAGCACCACTTGCGAGCAGAGACATATTGAAGTTGTGGTGTGTCTTCAATTAAGGTACCTTTAGATCCACAACCGTTGTTGATTCAAGAAGAATCAACTTGAAGATTAATAAGTATAATATAGTGATTCTTGCACAATTTTGCAAAGAATTGTGCAAGAATTTTATCACTTTTTCATTGGCTGCATCCACCGGTTCCAGGCCATTATTGATGCATACATCTGTTACAGATGAATCGCTGTGGCCAAGTGCCATTGTGAAACTGTTTTCAGGATCGCCTTCTTCTTAACATTGGTCAATAAATAAACCGCAGCAAGTCTATAATCTGCAAGACTTATTCTTGACCATAAGCTAGTGGTAATATTGTGCGATTAAAAAGTATAATCCATTCTCATTATAGTATTGATTATCAATATCATATCTAAGTAATTAGTTTGGATATTTAGAGACAAATCGCTATATTAAAGGAAAGGAAGATACAATCGATAACAATAAAAATTTCATATGATATATACAAAACAGGAGATCGCAAAGGAATTAAGCTTATCAACTAAAACAATTGACCGATTGATTATTTCTGGAAAACTTCAGGCATGTAAAATTGGTCGGTCAGTGAGGATTACGAAGAAACAGCTAGATGTATTTCTAGAAAATGCAATATACGATCCCGAAGAGATGGGAAGAATAAATCTTGCGCCCGGAATAAACTTTTAGGGAAGGAGAATAATGAACAAATTAGGCCTTTTTGTATAGCTCCCGTATAGAAACAAAAAGACACCCACAAGAAATCTTGTAAGTGTCTGATTTTAAGTGGGCCCAGATGGGCTCGAACCATCGACCCCCTGATTATGAGTCAGGTGCTCTAACCAGCTGAGCTATGGGCCCTGAATTTGGGATTGCAATATTACGCAATTTATAAATATCTGGCAAGCGTTTAGTACGAATGGATATGCCCCAATAATTAGCCAAAGCCAAATTGAACTTAGATAGCATTATTTTGATATTCGTTCGAGCAATTCAGTCACTTGCGGGGTAAAAGCTATTTGATGGCACAGATATGTATTTTGATTTATATTTTGGAAACTTTCAATTAGATATATTATCTCATCATAAGCTATTTTGGCTCTTTTGAGGATAATTTATATAATTAGGTTTATGCAAATTATCCGATTATAAGCTAAATATGCTTATAGATAGATAATTTAAATCTAAATATGAAAGAGCGCCAGCGATTCCGTTTGTAAGCTTCAGTTAGCATTACACTCTGGGAAGCCATGATCACAAAGACGGCTTCTTGCACGAAATCCAAGTCCTGTGAAAGCATCCCCGAAAAATATCAAGGAGGATATTCTTTTCCCATCCAAAAGAAAGTATCCCCATTTTTCTGGGCTTATCGCTTGTGTATCGTTCTGAACGAAAGGCCCAGCATGCACTACCTGAAAATCAAGTGGAATTATTGGAGTATGTCCAATTTAGCACGAGCGCCTTCCTCCGATCATCCAATGGGCTACTAATCATCAATAAATGCATGTTAGGAATTATTCTAAGCCCGTAGAAATTAACAAAATAGTATCTTAACATATGTTACTTTTACCCCGATGAAGCGTTTCAGAAGTATAAGCAAAATCCTTAGGGTATTCCTGGCTGTGTTGTCAGGTATATTGCTTCTGTTGTTTGTATCACTGAACCTTCCCTTTACCCAGCGTTTTGCCACTAAAAGAGTGAACCAGGTACTCGGGAATTCGGGGATCCCTATTCAAATCGACGCCATCAAAAAGATCCTGCCTCCATCGGTGGCGCTTAAGGGCATCACCATAAAAGGAATCAATGGAGACACCATCATCCGAGTCGGTGAGCTTGATGCAAATTTTCGCCTGATTTCCCTATTGAGGAATAAAGTAGTGATTCGCGATATGATCCTGGACCAGGCGGATGTGGTCTTGCTGATGAATAACGCTTCCGGGAGTTTAAACATTGCAGAAGCCTTTCAACCCGCCCCAAAAACCGAAACAGGCAAGAAAGAAATAGAAAAAGCAGACTGGATTATATCAATCAGGCATGGCGATATGAGTGGTCTCCACTTCGCAATGACTGACTCCATTAACGGACTCCATGTCTTCCAGGATATATCAGCTGTTGAGCTGAACGACTTCAGCATTTCCTTGTTGGAAAGTGAGATGGTGTGCAAGTCCATAGACCTGCTAAAGGCAGAGGGATGGCTCAGCCTGACTCCGAGCAGGGTCCCTGCGCAGGAAAATACCGGTACTCCCTGGAATTTCTCTCTCCTTGAATTAGATCTGAATGAAATTGACTTCACATTTCAGAAACCGGCTGACAGCCTGAAGCTGGTATCCAAAATCGGAACGGCCCGAATACGTGCCAATGAGATGGACCTGAAATCCAGGATCCTCGATATCAGAAAATTCTCCCTGGAAGACTGCAGTACCCTATTGCAAACCAGGGACGATCTGACTGCCGTTATTCACACTTCAAGCTATGAGGGAATAGACCTGGATATCAAAGATTTCATCCTCGATGAAAATCAGTTTGGATTGAAGGTGAAAAAGATGAATGTTGATATGTCCAATGGTTTTTCCCTAACGAAGTTAAAAGGTGAAATTCATTCGGAACCTCAACTCACCAACTTGCTTCTGGACATTGAAACAGGGAATAGCCGCATGGATCTGGAGGGCAAGCTTGAAAAAGGTCTGTTTGACTTCATCGCCAGTCCAAAAGAAATACAGAACGCCTCCCTCGATTTTAAACGGCTTCACCTGTCGCCCAAAGATGTCTCATGCTTTATTCCAGACTTACAGAACCAGGCCTATTATTCAGCCCTGTTATCATCACCGGTCGACATTAAGGGCCGCCTGGATGTAGATGAATCGCAATTCATTCTCTCAGGATTTAGCCTTTCCCGGGACGGCCATTTTCTTGTTACTGCAGATGGAGCGCTTGGAAATCCTTTCCGGTTTTCCGAATCAAAGGCTGACTTTGATGTGATCATATCCGATATTGACCACAACTGGATGGAACGCCTGTTTAAGGAAAGCGGTATTGCTGACTCTATTCCGGAATTAAAAGAACTAAACATTCAGGCACACATTTCAGATTCGCTCTATGCTCCCAATATCTTACTCGCCCTGACCAGCAATTCAGGAGATATGAACCTGGATGCTTCCCTGGATCTGCATAATGAGCGTTTTGATCTGGATTATTCCCTGGATAGGGTATCATTGGCTAAACTGCTGAATGATACAATGCTCGGATCCCTTTCCGGCAGAGGGCAAATATCTGGCCAGTCATTTTCACCAAAAGCGCTGAACGCCAGGTTTTCAATGCAAATTGATACCATTGGTTTTAATGATTATGACTACCATAATGTGTCTCTGACAGGAGAAATCGTACCTGGTATCTATTCCCTGGATATCATTGCACGCGACTCGGCCTTTAAAAGTGAGCTGGATATTGTCCTCAACCTGGCTGATTCGGCTCTTGGAATCAATGTAGAAGGACAATTGTATGCAAGGCTTAAGGAACTAAACTTATATAAGGATACCCTGGTAGTCGAGACAGAGATGAAGGCTGCCGTGCGCATAAAACAGGGGACCCTGGAATCGGAGATCTTTGCCAATGAGATCCATCTGTCAAACCCACAAAAGAACACCCTGATCCATCAAATCTCTGCTTCCTTTAATTCGGACAGTGTCATGACCCTCCTGAAGGCTGAATCTGAATTCTTCAAAGTCGATATGCAGGTTTTGAGTCCTACCGATGAACTTGATTCCCTGGTGGGGGGTCTCAAGAATTATTTTGCATCCTTTCTGGATCCCACGCACATGAGCTCAGAAAACCGCTTAAAGGCACTTTCGGAGTTCAACACTGAAATAAGCATATCCCCCCACCATGCCATTGAAATACTTCTGAAGGATGCTGAATTGCAATTCGCCAATCTGGATCTGTCGATCGAAAACCAAACTGAACAGAATAGTCTGAAAGTCCATATCAACGGCAGTGAGATTCAATATGAAATGGCTGATATCGAAAGCCTGCAGGCAATTATAATTGATTCGGCAGGCATCATAAACATTCATATGGCGGCCAACCAGGCTTCTCTGTTTTCGGGTCCTAAACATACCTGGCAACTTGCTGGTGAATCCACTAATTGGGATATGCTGAGCTCCATTTCGATTAAAGATTCCCTTGATCAGAATGTTTATAGTATTGGTATTGAAGGGAAAGTCGACAGTAGCAGGCTTGTCATAAGGATCCCCGAAAATCAATTCCTTTTGAACCGGAACCAGTGGAAATTGGAGAACTCCGAAATTTTATCGATCGACCTGGCCACAAAAAAAACAAGATCCTCATTGAGGATGCAACTGGACTCATCCACCATAAGTTTTACTGCCGGAGACGAGGATGGAACTTACAAATACAAGCTTGATCTGGACCAGCTTAGATTAAGTTCCCTGGTCAGAAGTGACCTAATTCCAGGCAGTCCCGATGGAATCATTAGCGGCAGGCTAAACTTCAAAAGGACCCCTGAAAGTGAAGACAGTATTCATACCGCCCTTCAGTTAAAGCAACTCAGGTACTCGGGCCAGGAGTTTGATAAAATTGCCCTCAATGGGACAATGATCCTTGGAGAATCGAACAACTATTCCATTCTTTTATTTGCCAGTATGGATTCATCAGAGGTGGAGCTGAGTGCAGGCAAAACAAACACGGGCATGCGAAGTATCGAAGCCCGGTATTCTCACTTTCCTCTTATAAGCATTCAGCCATTCACCAGGGAACACATCTCTGAATTACATGGATCAATATCCGGCAACTTATTTGCTTCCATCCAAAATGATGGGGAAAAGTACGGTGGTGAGCTGCAATTTGAGGACGCCGGACTTAAGGTAAATATTCTGAATTCCGTATTCAAAATACCCGACCAGCGCCTTATACTTGACCAAAGAAAACTTCATTTTGATAAATTCACCATCCTCGATACCCTGAATAAAAACCTGCAGGTTGACGGGACTATTAATTTCGGGAAAGACAATCGGCCAAAAGCAGACCTGTTCATTACTTCTGAGAAGCTGCAGGTAATGAGCCGGAATAAGGAGTCGACCGCTCCCTTTTCCGGGAATGTATTTATAGACACCCGTTTCAGTGTAAAAGGTCCGCTTACGAACCCGGTGGTCGACGGTCAGATAAATTTGGCCAGGGGAACAGAAATATATTATCAGGTTCTGGAGGATCTGAGCATTTCAGAGAGTGAGAAAATTGTGAGTTTTGTCAATCCTTCAGCAGAAAACGACGAAATCATAACACCTAATCTACACCGGCAAGGAGCATTTTTCAATTCCTCCATAGAGACGATTGTTAAAATTGATCCCTCAACACTTATTAATTTTTCCTTATCAAAAAGGGCCTATGATATCGACCTGAATATCAGAGGTGGCGGATCGATTAAATATAACATGTTGAATAACAATCAAGTATCTCTGACTGGAAAATACGAAATCAGAGAAGGTGAAGCAAATCTTGACCTGACTGGCTGGCCGAACAAGTCATTCACGATTGGCCAGGGCGGCTATGTTCGCTGGGATGGCAGAATAGATAACCCTGATGTAAATATCAAGGCCTCGAACAAGGTATTGAGTTCATATATTAATCCCATCGATGGTAAAAGGAGGGAGGTTGAGTTCAACGTTATTCTTCAGATTTCCGAGCACTTATCTGATCTGAAGGTATTGTTTACCATTTCCACACCTGATCAGTACCTGATGAGTATTATTAATACAATGAGTCCGGAAGAACAGACCCGTCAGGCCATATCTGTTTTGCTGTTCGAAACCATTGATTTGCCAGGAATATCCTCATCAAGCGACTATATGACCAAGCAGGTAAACAAAATCCTGTCGTCCCAGATAAATCAACTCACAAAAGCCAGTATAAAGGGCTTCGATGTGTCATTCGGACTTGACTCATATGACGAACCCACACTGGAAGGAGGTAACGAAACCAAGACCAATCTTTCCTATGAAGTAAGTAAATCACTTCTTAAAAACAGGGCCACCATTGAATTCTCGGGGCGCCTGAATGATGTAAATCAACAGTCTGGCGCTTCAAATCTCTCTCTTAATAATCTCACTTTTGAATATCAGCTTGATTCAGCAGCCACTAAATACTTAAAGATATACAATGAGCAATCCTTCGATGATGTATTTGAAGGGGAGGTTATAAAAACAGGGGTAGGAATAAGCCACAGAAAACAGTATAAATCAGTAAGGGATATCTGGAGGAAAAAAAATGAGTAAGCGAACCACCATAGCTCTGCTTGTTATTTTGCTGCTCTTTGGAAGCTGCTCAAATACACGCTTCCTGACTGAGGAACAAGTCCTCTATACCGGGCAGGAACAGGTGCAGCTGGTGCAGAAGAACAATGAGGTAAAACGCTCTTCCATTAGATCGGAGGTACAGCTTATAAGTACAATCAAACCCAACAATTCCATCTTCGACCGCCGTGTATTACCTCCCGTAGGCCTGTGGGTTTACAACTATTGGGAGGTAGATGAGGAAAAAAAAGTCGGTCGTTGGATGTACAATAAGCTCTCAAATACGCCCGTACTTATTTCCGATATAAACCCTGAACTCAGGGCTCAAAAGTTGCAGAATGATCTTTTTGACAAGGGATATTTTGAAGCCAGGGCATGGTCTGTTGTGAAGCCCCATCCTAAAAATCCTAAAAAAGCCAGGATTGAATATTTCATTGACATTGCTCCTCCCTACCACTAT
>CAZRPW010000166.1:0-880 GCA_964601975.1 uncultured Bacteroides sp. | reverse complement strand
TGACCGCTATGCTTGAGAGTGACTTGTAAGCTGGGTCGACCTCCCTGCATTGACATTGCTCCTCCCTACCACTATGCACAAATAGAACTTGACTCGATCAACAGATCCATTCGCGAGCTTATGAATCGGGATGACATCAGCGGGCAAATTAAACCCGGAGATCAGTTTAATCTTGAAAAGCTAAAAAACACCAGAACCCTGCTGGCCAGGAATATACAAAATCAGGGCCATTTCTATTTCACTCCCGATTATATTGAATTAAGCGCAGACACAAGCGTTGGAAACAAAGAAATCAATCTTTTGGTAAGGCGAAGACCTGAAGTCCCCCCGGAGGCTTTATCAAAATACAAACTCGACAGTATCAAGGTCTTCATATCAAGGTCTTCCGATACAGAAATAAACCCTACTAATTCTGAGATATTCGATGGCCTGATTATGCATTCTACTGGTGAATTCCTGAAAACCCCGGTTATTAGAGATGCCGTGCTTTTCAACACCGGTGATAACTATTCCTACAGCGCATATCAGCAGACCATTTCCCGCTTGAATAACCTCGGTGTCTTCAGCTATGTAAGGTTATCATACGATATGTCCGGCCTCGACAGTACAGAAAATTTGCTGAATGTCCGGATAGATCTGATTATGGCTGACAATATTAATCTGGATATAGCAGCCGACATGGTAATGAAATCCACGGGTTTTATGGGACCGCAGCTTACGGCAGGGATCTCTCACACCAACGCTTTCAATGGCGCAGAAAAGATTCACGTGGCTGTAAATGGTGGGTTTGAATGGCAATGGGGACCAAAACAGGAGAATCAGTTAGGTACATTTTCCTATGAACTGGGAGCAAATACCGGCCTGACCTATCCCCGAATCA
>CAZRPW010000165.1:3303-8232 GCA_964601975.1 uncultured Bacteroides sp. | reverse complement strand
GAAGAACGGCCCATGAAAGCATCTTTAATGTGAATGATGGCAACTATCGTTGTCCCAATGCCCAGCAGGGCTTCAGTGGTTATACTACCTGGACGAGGGGACTGGCTTGGGCCATGTGTGGTTTTGCGGAAGAGTTGGAATTACTTCAGGAGCTGCCCGATGCTTCATTGCACGTTTTTGGTGGCCGGGAGCAGGTTGAAGCTTTCATGCTCGAAGCAGCCATGGCTACCTGCGATTTTTATATAGACCATACGCCCTTAGACGGAATTCCATACTGGGATACAGGAGCACCAGCCATTCATAAGATTGAAAAGTTGCTTGAGAAAGAAGCAGATCCCTTCAATGAATATGAGCCGGTGGACAGCTCTGCTGCAGCCATCGGAGCACAGGGCTTGCTTCGGCTGGGCAGATACCTGGAAAATAAAAATCCTGCGCTAAGCCGGAAATACTGGCAGGCCGGACTGACAGTTTTGGACAGGCTCCTGGAAGAGCCCTACCTGAGCACAGATCCAAAACACCAGGGAATTCTGTTGCATACAATTTATCATGAACCCAATGCATGGGATCACAAGCCGGATCCAGCCCGTGCAGCCTTTGGGGAATCGAGTATGTGGGGTGACTATCACATGCGCGAGGCAGCCCTCTACCTCTCACGTATTGCAAAGGATGAAAGCTACTATACTTTCTTTGGCTGTGTCTAAAAGTAGAAGAAAAAAGATAGTTTTGTCTTAAAGTAAAAAAATGGAAAGACTTTGTATACATACAATCACCACAAAACCCCTGGGATTTGAAGAGGCCTGTGGGAAATTCGCAGCCAGGGGTGTAAAAGGGATCTCCATCTGGCGGGATGCTGTGGAAGGGCTTGGGCCCAACAGGGTGAAAGAGATATTAAAAGTGAATCAGCTTAGCCCGGTTTCTTATGTAAGGGGAGGTTTTTTTCCTTCACTGGATCCGGTTCAGAGAAAAGCAGCCATTTCTGACAATCTGAAAATGCTTGAGGAAGCTGCATCTATGGATATTCCCATGCTGGTGCTTGTATGCGGAGCCGAACCTAAACAGCCTCTGCAGATTTCGAGAGATCAGATTAAGCAGGGCATCGCGACCCTTCTTCCCAGGGCGCACGAGCTGGGCGTTAAGCTGGCCGTTGAGCCCCTGCATCCCATGTATGCCGATACGCGATCTGCAATCATCTCCCTAGGTCAGGCCAACGATTTGACCGAGTATTTCAATGATGATTATCTGGGGGTTGCGGTGGATGTTTATCACCTCTGGTTTGATGATGACCTGGAGAACCAGATTCGACGTTGTGGTGCCAATCACAAAATATTTGCGTATCATATCTGTGACTGGAATGTTCCTACGGTAGACATGCTTAATGACCGTGGACTGATGGGCGAGGGCTGCATCCCGCTGAAAGATATCCGGGCCTGGGTTGAAGGTGCCGGGTTTAATGGATTTATTGAGGTTGAGATTTTTTCAAACAAGTTCTGGTCAGGCGATCAGGATGTTTTTCTGGATAGAATTGTGAATGCATACCTCCAACATAGTTAAAAAAGAATAGGAATGAAGATACACAGGGTAGGAATTATTATGAACGGTGTCACGGGCAGGATGGGAAAGAACCAGCACCTTATGCGTTCCATTGTTGAGATTATGAAACAGGGAGGTGTAAGGATATCCGATAATGAGTTCATCATGCCTGATCCGATCCTCGTAGGTCGGAATGAGGCCAAACTTAAGGCCCTCAGCGAGTTGTCGGGCGTGGAGAAGTACACTACCGATCTGGATAGTGTCATCAAGGATCCGGCATACAGCATCTATTTTGACGCGCAGACTACGGGCAGGCGGGCCGAAGCAGTTAAGCTGGCTGCCTCCCATGGGAAGCATGTTTATTGCGAGAAACCCATCGCTTCGGATTATGCTACGGCCATCGATCTTTATGATTTTTGTGAAAAGGCAGGCGTGAAACACGGTGTTGTGCAGGATAAGCTATGGCTTCCGGGAATGCTTAAGCTAAAGAGGCTTATTCAAAAAGGCTTCTTCGGAGAGATCCTGTCGGTTCGCGGAGAATTTGGATACTGGGTATTTGAGGGTGATACAGTACCCGCACAGCGGCCTTCATGGAATTATCGGAAGGAAGATGACGGGGGCATCATTATCGATATGCTGTGCCACTGGAGGTATGTACTGGATAACATTTTTGGGAAGGTCAAAGCCGTTTCCTGTCTTGGAGCCACCCATATTAAAGAACGTGTGGATGAGCAGGGCAAAGCCTACAAGTGTACCGCCGATGATGCGGCTTACGCGAGTTTTGAACTGGAGGGTGGTATCATCGCTCATTTCAACTCATCATGGTGTGTTCGTGTAAGGCGTGATGATCTGCTTACAATACAGGTGGATGGGACCAAAGGTTCAGCTGTGGCTGGTCTGCGGGAATGTTTTACCCAGCACTACGGGAATACACCAAAGCCGGTCTGGAATCCGGATATCGATCAGCCGATAGAATTTTTTGAGGGCTGGTCGAAGGTCCCCGAACAGGAATTGTTTGAAAATGCATTCAAGGTTCAATGGGAACTTTTCCTCAGACACGTGGTGAAGGATGAAGCCTTCCCATGGGATCTGAAGGAAGGTGCCAAAGGAGTGCAGCTGGCTGAAAAGGGACTTGAGAGCTGGGCCCTCAGGGCCTGGGTGGATATTCCGGAAATATAGAAGATCATGAGGCAAACTGCACTAATTACAGGAGGCTCAAGAGGCATTGGGTTTGGAATAGCCATGGAACTGGCCCGGGAGGGAATCGACCTGGCTATTAACGGGGTCAGGCCCGAAGCGCAGGTAAGCGAAAAACTGGATGAGCTCAGGGCTATGGGCGTAAAGGTGATTTACTGCCGTGGAGATATTAGCAGCCCCAAGGACCGGCTATCCATCCTGAAGAAGCTTAGAGAGGAGTTCGGACAACTGAATTTCCTGGTGAACAATGCAGGGGTTGCTCCAAAGGAGCGCCTGGATATCCTCGAGGCCACCGAGGAGAGTTTTGAATATGTAATGAGAACCAACCTTCAGGGTCCTTACTTCCTGACCCAGTCTGTGGCCAACTGGCTGGTGGACCAGAAAAAAGAGCAGCCCTCATTTTTTGGTTCAATCATCAATATCACCAGTATTTCAGCCACTGTGGTATCGGTAAACAGGGGAGAGTACTGCACCAGCAAAGCAGGACTGGCGATGATGACCCAATTATTTGCTGTACGACTGGGTGAACACGACATCCCGGTATATGAGATTCGTCCCGGAGTTATAGAGACCGATATGACAGCAGGGGTAAAGGCGAAATATGACAAACTTTTTAGAGAGGGACTAAGTGTTCAGCCCCGGTGGGGACAGCCATCCGATATTGGGAAAATAGTCTTAGCACTTGTCAAAGGCCTCTTACCCTACTCAACAGGTGAGGTGATTATGGCCGACGGTGGATTAAGCATACCCAGACTTTAATTTTACACAAAAGAATCAATATGATTGAAAGAAAAACCAGTTACTGGAGGATTTGTACGGCACTTGTAGCTGTGCTGATCGTAATCACATTTACCCCGCTAATCATTCCCAGGGGAGTATATAAGCCTATGTTTATGGGGATTCCTTTTACCCTATGGGCAAGCTTCCTAATTACAGCTGTCCTGGTTTTTTTAACCTTTATTGGATCGAAGGTACATCCTGGCAAAGATGAAGAGGAGGAGCAATCATGACAATCTGGATCTTTATTTTCTTCGGAATTTTCTTTTCGCTTCTGGCTTTTGCCTCATGGAAATCGTACCGTCGCAACCGCTCGGCCGAGGAGTTTATGCTTGCAGGTAAGAGCATTGGCACTTTCCTTGGTTTTATGACTTTTTCAGCTGCACTGTTCAGCGCATTTACTTTTATGGGGATGCCGGATTTCTTCAGGAATCATGGTATCGGGGCATTTACTTTCCTTGCCCTTTCTGACGGAGTGATGGTTTTCTTCATTGTCTGGTTTGGCTTCCTCTTAAGAAAGAAAGCAAAGGAGCACAATTTCCAGGGGGTGGCCGGACTGATGGTCTCTTCCTATAAATCAAAATGGGCCGGTGTTGCAATGTTTATAAGTGCCTTTGTCTTTTTGATTCCTTACGTGGCCATTCAGATCAGGGGGATCTCCATTTTTCTTGAAGCAGTTTTCCCGGGTGCACTTCCCTCCTGGGGCTGGGCCTTGATTATGGTGGTCATGATGCTTGTATATGCTGAAATCGGTGGACTTAAAGCCATTGTATACAGTGATGCCATTCAGGGCCTGATTTTGCTGGTGGTGATATGGCTTATCGGGAGTTCGTGCATTGCTGCTTTTGGGAGTGTACCGGACCTTTTTGCGGCAGTAGAGGAGGTGAATGCCGATCTCTTGTCCACCCCGGGACCCAAAGGGTTATTTAGCTGGCAATTCCTGCTGGGGTCTATGATAGCGGTGGTGATGATTCCGGTGACTCAGCCTCAGCTGACTACCCGGCTGGTGGTGATCAAGGACCTGGCATCCATGCGTAAGATGGCTTACGCGGTGGGTATATTTGCCATCCTGGTGATTACACCTACAGTCTTTATAGGAATGTACGGAGCTGTTAAATATCCAGGAGTTCCTACTTCAGAGTTCCTGTCCCAGGCCCTGCTTTTCGACCAGGCTGCCCCGGTGGCTGCTCTTGCCATTGTAGGCCTGTTTGCTGCCTGTCTTTCTACCACCAATGCACAGATTTTTGCACTTGGTAACGAATTACGTTCCCTGTTGAAGGGGGAGGAGAAGAAGGTGATGCTTATTACCCGGATCTCCCTTTTCTTTTTTGCCGGTGTAGTGATGCTATTCTCCACCCTCATGAGTGATGAACTGGCCCTGCTTGCCAGGGTGAGTTTTACGGGAACAGCCATGATGGCTCCCAT
>CAZRPW010000165.1:0-3203 GCA_964601975.1 uncultured Bacteroides sp. | reverse complement strand
ATTTGCCAGTTGGATCAGTTCATCGCGCCGTTGAACCAGTTCATCCATTTTTTCGAAACTTCGGTTATTCAGCAAGGCCAGGGCAAAATCGAAGAACTTACTCGTTTTGGCATTAAAATCTTTTATGGAGGCGGTTTGTCCCTTGTCAATCGGATGCTTGTTGTCCAGATGATTAAAAGCTGGTTGTATGATGTGCGTCAGTGAGTTGCTTGTCTCCCTCATGTATGCAACCACATGGGCGTAATGGTGACTACATTCAATCTCAGTTTCTTTAAATTTCTTAAGTGTATCTGGAATGTTGTCCCGGATCATGTCAATCTCCTTGGCAAGAATTTTAGCTTGTTTTCGTAGCTTTTTAAGTTCCTTGTGGTTCTCTTTAAACAGGTTTGAGTATGTTTTATCCAGTAAGGAGGCGACCTTTTTAATGAAGCTGCGGACCTCATCATCAGAGGTGTAAAGTGCCACATGAGCGCTTTCAACTATTTCATGGGCAATTTTTCCCTGCTTCTCTGTCCTTTTCTTATGAAAGGCATGGGTTCTCAATAAAATGAAAATGGAGAGTGCCAGCAGGATCAGGATTGCGGGCAGCTTCCCGAAAAAGATGAGTGACGCGATCAGGAAGGAAGCAATAAATGCAATAACAGCCGTAAAGAACCAACCACCTATAACCGTTAATACTCCTGTAATGCGGTAAACTGCACTCTCACGTCCCCAGGCTCCGTCGGCCAGGGAGGTGCCCATGGCAACCATGAAGGTTACATAGGTGGTGGAGAGGGGGAGTTTGAATGAAGTACCTATGGCGATAAGGATACTTGCAACCACCAGGTTCACCGAGGCGCGGAGCAGGTCAAATGCCAGTTTCTCATCTTGGGTGTCTGCTCTGGCCTCATCAAACCTGCCAGCTACGAACCGGGTTATCAGGGGAGGTGTGATTTTCACAATACCATTGCTGAAGTCCACTGTTCGCCTGACCATAAGTCGGGCCAGGGAGGAGGAGTCGAAACGCTCCGATCCTTCGCCCTGTCGACTCAGATCGATGGTTGTGGCGGTAACCGACCTTGATTTCTTTGAAAAACGCAGCGTAAGCACCATGATGACCCCGGCCGCAACCAGGAAATAAATGGGGGTTTTCACCGGCTCCTGCAGCGCGCTCATCAGAAAACCTCCGGGATCGGTTGCTCCGGCAGCCATAAAGGCTTTGAAGGATTCATACCCTGCAAGCGGTACCCCGATGAAGTTCACCAGGTCGTTTCCGGCAAAGGCCATTGCAAGGGCAAAAGTTCCTGCCAGCACGATTGTTTTCAGGATGTTGACCCGGGTGAATAAAACAAGGATCTGAAAAAGGATACTCCATCCCGCGAAGCTGATCAGCAGAATCCGGGTGGTATGGGCCTGAATGAAGCTCAGAATTTCTGGTGAGATCAGCGTGGAACCTTTGGCTCCCTTAATCAGCAGGAAATAGAGGATGGCCGTGATGGCAAAGCCGCCCCAGAGGGCAGTCCAGTATTTAGAACTTCCCTTTAAATTGAAGGAAAAAGCCAGTCTTACGATCCATTGAATTACAAGACCCACGTTAAATGCAATGATCACGGAGAGAAATATTCCCACAATGATCATTACCGAACTCTCAATATTGATGAATGTACCAATGTTGTCGAGCGACATTTCATTACTTGTGACTTTATAGATTGCTACAGCCACCGCAGACCCGAGAATGCCAAAAACAATGGAAACCGTGGTGGAGGTAGGTAGTCCGATGGTATTAAAAAAGTCCAGCAGCAGGATATTTGTAAGCATCACTGCCAGGAATATAACCATGATCTCATTGAAGGCAAAATACTCGGGATGAAAGATTCCCTTCCTGGCTACTTCCATCATTCCATTGGAGAAGATAGCGCCCACCAGTACCCCGAGACCCGCAATGGCAAGGATCACTTTGAATGGTGCCGCATTTGATCCTATGGCGGAATTCAGAAAGTTGACGGCGTCATTACTGACTCCGATGATAAGGATTGAGATGGCCAAAAGGAATAGGACTCCTACAATCAGGATATAATATGCTTCCATGTAAAGTAAATGTTGCCTGGATTTTCAGGTTGGGGTTTCAAATCAGGATGCAATATTAATAAATTGTTAAGTGAATGTAAATAGAATGGGTTCTGTATTGGAAATATAAACCATGGTTCCGGGTAATTTTCTATTTTTGAGTGTGGATTTGAAATCATTTAGGAAGTTGCCTTTTATAATCATGGGCCTTTACATGCTCATCGCCTTTCTCTACATGATTATTGTAGTCAGACCGGCACTTTGTTTCCACTTCCTCCAGCCTCCTTTTCTTCTGACTTCCGATTTTATAGCAATCTACCTTGATTATCCCGGGGGCTTATCCGAATGGCTTGGCAATTTAGTAAGGCAGGCCTTCCATAGCCGCTTTTTGGGACCGCTTGTCTTTTTTTTACTTGCCTTTTTAATCTGGGGACTCAGTGTTAAACTGCTGAATCGTATTCAGCCAAATTCCTTAAATGTATTTGCAGCGCTGCTTCCTTTTACCCTGAGCATAGTTTTGCTGAATAACTATAATTTCCCGCTTTCAGTCACCATTTCCCTGATTCTGATTCTCTTTATATTGGTTCTTTTATCCGGGGCAGGAAAAAATATGGTGAGCAGACTGATCTTGTTTTCAGCAGGAGTCCCGGTGGTTTTTTATTCTTCGGGCATTACATTCCTTTTGCTTTACGCAGTCATGGCACTGTTCTTCACCCTGAAACAAGGGGAATGGCGAAGCCTTCTGAGCATCCCCTGGGTGCTGGCAATGGTCCTTTTCGTCTATTTTGTGGATGATCAGACAGGCCTGCTGTTTTTTATGGATAAAGCATATTTCCAGGCCTATGAGGCAGGGCTCGTCTTTTATATCTATATCTTCTCCCTCCCTGTGCTCTTCTTGCTTGCCTTTCTTCTTTCCTTAATTCCGAAGAGGAGGGATGTCAGACCGAGAGGTAATCATCCCCTAAGTTATGCACTTGTTTTATCCATTGTCATGATTTGCATGGCCTGGTTCAGTCATTATTTCACATTTAGCTCGGATGCCAGGAAAATTGTGCTGAGTGATTACTATGGTTATCACGGGGATAAGGGCAGGACTGCCAGGGCTGCAATGAGCATGGAAAACTATAGCTTTGCGGCCAATGTGAATTATAACCTGG
>CAZRPW010000164.1:0-8242 GCA_964601975.1 uncultured Bacteroides sp. | reverse complement strand
TGGGTAAGTGGGTAAGTGGGAAAATTAGTAAATTAGATGCATCTACTAACTACAAGCATCCAAAATGAAAAAACACAGTTTCAGAACAATGGCATTGGGAATCATTTTTCTAATGCTTATGCAGTGCTCTTCTGCACAGGAAGAGAAATGGATTAATCTCTTTGATGGAGAAACGCTGGACGGCTGGACAGTTCACAGCGGATTCGGGGAATACCGTGTGGAAGATGGCTGTATTGTCGGACAGGCAGTGAAAGCAAGTCCGAACACTTTCCTTTGCACCGACCAGGAATACAGTGATTTTTTTCTTGAATTTGAAGTTCTGCTTGAGGATCCTGAACTCAACTCCGGGGTCCAGTTCAGAAGTCAGATAGCCCCTGATGAGCTTGTGTTCGTGTTCAGGAACGCAGAAGGGAAATACCAGTCCCATACCATTCCAAAGGACCGTGTTTATGGTTACCAGGTAGAAATTGCTGCCGGTGACGCTGCCGGGTCGGGTGGTGTTTACGACGAAGCACGCAGAGCAATGATGCCCTGGTGGCCTGAAAAAGGCTCCAGGGAAAGTACGATTTTCAAAAACGGGAAATGGAATAGCTATCGTGTGGAATGCAAGGGAGATTCCATACGAACCATTGTAAATGGGATGGTAATTTCCGATTTCAGGGATGCTTTGAGCCTGAAGGGCATCATCGGACTACAGGTACATGATGTAGGTCAGGACAGCACTCCCTACCAGGTGAGATGGAGGAATATCAGGATTATGGAGCTGAATTAAAGGGAGTTGGATTAAAAGGAGCAGAATTAAAAGGAGTAGGCCTCAATTTCAATGAGCAGATCATTTCTGCAAATATCTGAGACAAGCATTAGATATGGGACCCCGGGAAGTAGGGCTTCACACTCCCTTTCAATTTCGTCCATCTGGGCGGTGCCTTTTACATAACCTCTGTAAAAGGCAATCTTCTCTTGAGAAGCTTCTTCAACCCCCGATTGCCTGAGATTGTCACGTGAAATCAGAGCTTCAATATTTTCGAAGGTAATACGCAATTGTTCCTTCATGTTATTCTGGCCTACGGTAAGCTCTTTTCTGATGGCTGCAGTACCGGAAATAAAGGTAAGGTGTCCCGCAGGGGTCTCTATATGTTTTGCACGTACAAATTTAGGTGTGGTTTTGGCCTTTAACTCGGCCCGAGACTCACCCACCAGTACCTGGTCAGGATAATGAAATGCAGGCTCCTGGAAAGGATTATCAACCGGTAAAATTGTGCAATCGCTTGATTCCGGAAGTGCATAAAAGCTGAGGGTTACTCCGCCGGCAATGCAGCCAATCCCTGTGGCAGCAGGATATCCATGTTCAAACTCAACCTGTCCATAATACTTAGACCGCACGTCATTAAATACCTGGTAATTTTGCCTGCTTAGCCCTTCAACATTCACAAGCTGCAATATTTGCTCAATATAGTTCCATTGTCTCACAATATTATTGAATGACAGTCCCTCCTTTTCAAGGATTGATGCCATGCTTGCATAGGCCGATTCATAAGCTTCTTCAATACCATTCTGATAGCTAAAGTGAATTCCGGATACAAAAATACCCTTCAGGACACCATAGGATTGCGAACGCATATACGAATGTCCGGCAAAACTCACCCTCTCAAGTTCAACATCCTGATTGTTTAGCAAGTGCAGTTCTATGGCAAGCTTATCCCCGTTAGCAGGAGGCTGGCATATGTAGTTGATTGATGAAATATGGTCAAGATTACTTTCAATAGACCCCGATACCAATGCTTTACAAGCATTATATTCTTGATTATTTAAGGCATTCAGGAAAACTGTTGTTGAGATAACACGCTTTTTAAAATCTTCTGACTTCAGTTGATTGATACAGCTACGCAATTCTTCAGAGAATTCACCCTTTAACTCTGGCTTTACTACAAATACTGACAGATCCATTCACCTATTTTTTCACCACAATAATACACATTTTAGATAAATCACCGCTTGTCTGGTGAGAATTACTGCTCGCAGGGAAGAACCCTGGTGGTGATACCCAGGGGATCGAGACTAAAAAGACAATCCGCCTGAAAAATCGGATCATATTTGAATGCAGAAATCGAATTTACTTTGAAAACCACAGACTCGCGGACTTTAATGGTCCCGGGACCCTGGACTTTCCTTTTGATGCTGAGACTTGATATCCCGGCTGGCATTTCAGAGTCGATCATTTCTGCGGATGCTTGTTGGAGCTCTCCAAACCACCTCCCCGACTGATCGATCTCCACTGCCCAGTGAAACACCTCATTGCTCTTGTAATTCATATCCTCAGGAAAAACCGGGTTTATCGTCGTATCAACCTCGATATCAATACGATGAGAGGCGTCGATATATCCAACGGAATTCTGGGCATCAATGATCAGGATTTCATTATAAAAAACAAGGGCCCTGGATTCAATTTCCAAAGTATAGACTCCGTCCCCGGGGAGGGTATAAGTAGTCACATAGCAACCTCTGAAATAGGACTCACTTACACCGGCAGCAGGAAGATGAGCCTCACAGAAGCGTCTGCCCTCCTCCAGGTAAGTTATGGGTTCAACGGAGAAATAGCCCACCTCAATATCCCTCGGATTATTGGTGATATAACGATGATTAAAATTATCCTCTACCAGGTCTCTTTTATCGACCAGGCTCGGCGCACAATCCAGGATCAACCTTGTACGATCCCAGTCCTGCTCTTCATGCGTCTTAGTCCTCAGCTCCTGTCCAGTAAGCACGGAAAGTGAAAAAATCGTAAACACCAGACTGATAAGTATTTTAGACTGCATCGTAGAAATTTAAGGATTGCAAAAGTAGGTATTTATTTCAACAAATATACTACCTTGGCATTTTCCAATTCAAAAGAATGATGAAGAGAATCGTTATTATACCTGCCCTTTTTCTGCTTTTAGCAATTTGCTGTCTGTTCAGTTCCTGTGACAGTCCAGAAAAGCGAGACTATTATGAAATGAAGTTCTACAGCTTCGAAACAGTTGAACAGGAAGCCCGATTGGATCATTACCTGGAGTTTGCCTACTTACCCGGACTTCATCGCGCCGGCATTCAGAATGTAGGGGTATTTAAGTTCAGTCCGAATGGAAATGAGATACAAAATGCCATCGTCGTCCTGGTCCCCTTCACCTCCCTGGAACATTATATTGAAATGCCCGAAAAACTTAAAACGGACAGTCTGTATCTGGAAGCTGGCGTTGATTATATTGAGGCTCCCTTTGATGACCCTCCCTATTCAAGAATAGAGACTATTCTATTAAAGGCCTTTGCCGGGAGTCCGCGCCTTAGCATTCCCGGTCTTGAATCACCCAGGGAAGAGCGGATATACGAATTACGAAGTTACCAGGGAGCCACCGAACTTCTCTATGAAAGGAAGGTTGAAATGTTCAATAGCGGCGAATCTGAGCTCTTCAAAAACCTGGGCTTCCATCCCGCTTTTTTTGGCGAAGTTATAAGCAGCTCGCATATGCCGCACCTGATGTATATGACTTGTTTCGATGATACCCTTTCCCAAAAGGAACACTGGAATGCTTTCAGGGAGCACCCTGACTGGAAAGTGATGAAGGAGAAAAAACGCTACGAAAATACAGTTTCGAATATCACGAAATATGAGTTATACCCCACTCCTTACTCTGACTATTAGTCTTCCGTTATCAGTTTTTTTATGCGTTCGATCTGTTTCTGTTTGTTCACCTCCCGGAGACTCCGGGCGGTCTTGGTGAAATAGGAGTGGCCAGAAATAAATTTAAGCTGTAACTTATTCCAATCATTGAAAGTTCCGATCTTATCCTGCTCCTTAAGCTCTTTATAGAGCATATTGGAAACCGGTATCATGTCGCTTCTACCTAAATAATCCAGATCCGCATCACAGATGATCTTCTGGTAAATGTCTTTGGGTCGAGGAGGAAGCTGGGTGGCCATAATAATTGCAGAAATTTTTTCGATTTGCTCATCAGTGTAACCGAATCCGGGAAGGTATTCCTTCGCAAGTTGGGTTCCATGATACTCATGACCGTCGTAGGAAATTGTATGCCCGGCATCATGAAAGAGGGCTGCAGTCTTCAGCAGGAGAATACCCTCATCGTCCAATCCCTCGGCCCAGCCAATCAACTCCACCTCTGTGACCACATCCACCGTATGTTTCACATTGTGATAATAGAGGAACCCGGGCAGATCACTCTCAAGTTTGTCAAGAATAAACTCCTGTATATCCATGAATTGAATGAGCTTGAACTTGGTATCAAACTGGGCATTGGCCATCAGTCCCCTCCCCTTCATGGAGAACTCTGGCCTGATCCCGTTCACTACGAACATCTCCAGGTCACCCTTGTACTTTACCGGCATTTTCCCGTAATACTCACATACAAAAAACTCCTTGATCAGTTCATAGGTCATCACCGAAATCAGGATTTTCCCACTATCCCCCACTCCCTGCATGCGATGAGCAATATTCACTGTATCCCCTTTAATGTCATAGGTGATTCTTTTCTTCCCTGACACATTTGCAGTTACAGGCCCTGTATGAATCCCAAGGCTCAGATTCCAGTACCGCTTCCCGTCGATCCTCCTCAGCTGGTCCAGGAAAAGATTCATTTCCAGGGCAGCCATCACCACATCAATGGGGTTCGTTATATTCTTTTCCGGGATCCCGCCGGCTGCCATATAGGTATCCCCAATGGTCTTGATCTTATGGATTTTATACTTTTTAAGAATACGGTCAAACTCGATGAGCACCTCGTCCAGCTGGTCCATAATCACCTCAGAATCTACAGCTCCTGTCAGATGTTTAAAACCACCGATATAAGCAAATAGCACGGTGGCCATCTTGTATTTCCTCAGCCGATCCTCACCCTCCCTTGGAATTCCGTCCTTCAGCTCCACCCTGGACTCCTTCAGGCGGAGTTTCATCATCTCATTGGCCTCCGAAAGTTCGTTCACAGACTTCTGGAGCTTCTCATTTTTATCAATCAAGTCCTGGTTCTGTTTAACCAGCTTCTGTATCCTTTTTAAAAGCTCATCATTCTGCTGTCCCATATGTACTAAATTTAAATCCTTTTTCGGAGTAATTCAATTTTTTTTGTTTTGATATCTTTGCTTTGTTCTAAAACAGTCCAAAATGAAAAAACTGATACCGCTATTCCTGATTCTGGGCCTCCTTTCCTTCAAGAGCAATGCCCAGAAAAAAAACAAGAGCTTTGTGGTACTCTCCTACAATGTTGAAAACCTTTTTGACACCATCAATGCGCCGGGCTTCAAAGATGAAGATTTCACCCCTGGTGGAATTAAAAACTGGACCTGGGATCGCTATACGAAGAAACTGGAGGCGCTAAGCAAAGTCATCTCCTCTGTACCGGGCAAGGAAATGCCTGCAATAATCGGACTGGCTGAGGTAGAGAACAGGAGCGTGCTGGAGGACCTGGTCAGCATACGTGGAATGAAAAGGAGTAAATATGAGATCGTCCACGAGGAGGGTGTGGACCCAAGGGGGATTGAATGTGCCCTGCTTTATCGCCCTGATCTCTTCAAATATCTTTCACATGAATACATTCCGATTGAGGATCCGTCAAAGCCCGATTATCTATACCGGGACATTCTTCATGTCAAGGGTAAAGCCCCGGACGGTTCAACGATCCATATTTTCATGAACCACTGGAAGTCGAGAGGTGGTGGTCCCGGAACTGAAAAACAAAGGATGTTCACAGCCATTACCCTGAGGAAACAGCTGGATTTGCTTTTGTCCAGAGAATCGGATTTTAAAGTGATTCTTTTGGGCGATTTTAACGATGAGCCCACCAATCAGAGTATTAGTAATGGATTATCGGCTTCGGGTAAACGACGTAACATCCAGATGGGGGATTACTTTAATCTCTTCTATGATCTTCATAATGCAGAGGGACTGGGGACTTACAATTACAAGGGACAATGGAACATGCTGGATCAGATTATTATCTCCTACAACCTTCTGAACCAGAAGGATGGACTATCCACCACTTACACTGGCGGAGCAATTCTCAAAGATGAGTGGATGCTTTACCAGAGTGAAAAATACGAACAAATGCTTCCCTCGGCTACTTACGGCGGACCTGAATATTTCGGAGGCCCCAGTGACCATCTGCCGGTTTACATTGTTTTCACTTATTGATATGGGTTTTAAACTCACATCCGATTTTAGTCCCACGGGAGACCAGCCGGAAGCAATCAGACAACTCATTGAGGGATTTCATGGGGGTGAGAAATATCAGACCCTGCTGGGAGTAACCGGATCAGGGAAGACGTTTACTGTGGCCAATGTCATTAAGGAACTGGAAAGGCCCACCCTTGTGCTAAGCCATAACAAAACGCTGGCGGCTCAATTATACAGCGAGTTCAAACAATTCTTTCCGGAGAATGCCGTGGAGTACTTTGTCAGCTACTACGACTACTACCAGCCAGAAGCCTATCTGCCTGTCACAGACACCTATATTGAGAAGGACCTTTCAATCAACGATGAGATTGAGAAACTGAGGCTCTCAGCCACATCATCCCTTCTCTCGGGAAGAAGAGATGTGGTTGTGGTTTCATCCGTGTCCTGCCTATATGGGATTGGCAACCCGGCGGATTTTCACAATTCAACCCTCCGGATTAGCCGCGGAGAGGTTCTCAGCCGAAATGTCTTCCTGAGAAAGCTTGTGGACGCCCTCTACTCAAGGAATGAAGTGGATTTTAAGCCAGGAACCTTTCGGGTAAGAGGAGATACGGTGGACATTCACCTGGCCTATGCTGATCAGGCCTACAGGGTAGAATTCTGGGGAGATGAGATCGACTCAATCAAATCTATTCACCCGGTTGCTGGACATACACTTGAAACTTTTGATGAGATTGTCATTTTTCCTGCCAATATCTTCATCACCTCAAAAGCACGCACCAAGGCTGCCATCGAGGAGATCCAGGATGACATGGTCAAGCAGGTTGAATTCTTCAACGGGGAAATGAAACTCATTGAAGCGCAACGCATTAAAGAACGAGTTGAATACGACCTTGAAATGATTCGTGAACTTGGGTTCTGCCCGGGTATTGAAAATTATTCAAGGTATTTCGACGGACGAAAACCCGGCACCAGGCCCTTCTGCCTCCTGGATTATTTCCCGGATGATTTCATTACGGTCATTGACGAGAGTCACGTCACCCTGCCCCAGGTCCACGCCATGTACGGTGGAGATTTCTCCCGAAAAAAAAACCTGGTGGAATATGGATTCAGACTGCCGGCAGCCGTGGATAATCGTCCGCTGAAATTCGAAGAATTTGAGGATATTATCGGCCAGACGCTTTTTGTAAGTGCAACTCCCGCTGATTATGAACTGGGGAAATGTGGGGGAGTGATTGTAGAGCAGGTAATCAGACCCACCGGGCTATTGGATCCGGTCATCGAGATTAAACCCAGTCTGAACCAGATCGACAACCTGATTGGCGAGATCAATCAAAGGGTAAGCAAACATGAAAGGGTATTGGTAACCACTTTAACCAAAAGAATGGCCGAAGAACTCTCCAACTACCTTATTAAACTGAATATCAAAACCAGATACATCCATTCGGATGTGGATACCATGGAACGTGTAGAAATCCTGGAAGGACTGCGTAAGGGTGTTTTTGATGTACTGGTGGGTATTAACCTGCTCAGGGAAGGACTTGACCTTCCCGAGGTATCACTGGTGGCGATCCTGGATGCTGACAAGGAGGGTTTTCTCCGTTCAGAAAGGGCCCTCACCCAGACAGCGGGAAGAGCGGCCAGGAACCTGAATGGAAAGGTAATCATGTATGCCGATAAGATGACTGGTTCCATACAAAGAACCCTGGATGAAACCACCCGCCGAAGAAAGCTACAGCTGAGCTACAACGAGGAACACTCCATTACCCCAAAACAAATAGAGAGATCCACGGTCTCAATCTTTGATATTAATCGTGAAGAGTATAAGGGAGCCTATGCCGGACAGGCAAAAGCAGATATTGCGGCCGACCCGGTTGTAAAATACATGGGTAAAGAGGGCCTTGAAAAAGCCATTGATAAAGCAAAGAAACAAATGGAAAAAGCAGCCAAAGAACTTGACTTCATAGAAGCTGCCAGTTTCAGAGACGAAATGTTTGCGTACCAGGAACTTTTGGATGGTCAAAAAAGTCTGTAAAGTCTGTAAAGTCTATAAAGTCTATAAAGTCTGTAAAGTCTGTA
>CAZRPW010000163.1:0-8281 GCA_964601975.1 uncultured Bacteroides sp. | reverse complement strand
AGCATGCCTTTGCCCACCCGGTCGTTCACAAAGGGATACTCCATATCAGATACAAGGAAAATTTTTGGTTATATGTCCTCGATGAGTATTGAAATCTAAATTTTTTATACCTTTATTTCAAACTGATAACACAAGCAAAATTAATCATGAAAAAAATTGTAATTATTTCTCTTGCATTAGCCCTGTCTTTCAGCGCTTTTGCTCAAACCAGTGGCACGGGTATTGGAGTAAGTCTTGGCACAAACGTTGATTTTACTGCAAAATTCTGGACCGGTGAAACTACCGCCTTCGCGCTTGCTGCAGGTATTGATTTCGGTGGATACTGGGGAGGTATCCACGCAAGTGGCGATTATCTTTTCCACCTGTGGTCTTTTGATGTGGGACAGGATATGATGAAAGTATATTTCGGGCCTGGTGTGGGTGTAGGCTTCTCCTTCCGGGACAGTGATTACTATTATTATGATTATTGGTACGACTATAGTGATTATGATAACTTCTCCAGGATTTGGCTGACTTTACGTGCACCAGGTGGGGTGGGGTACTATTTCCATAACATGCCTCTCGAATGCTTCGTAGAATTTGCTCCCGGTTTGGATATCTTTGGCCCCGAAGGTTTTAATTACCGCATTGATAGTTACGTAGGCGCACGCTGGTACTTCTAGCCTGAAAAGAATACCACCAGGCGGATTCGAAAAAGACAAAACCTCCAGGGAGAATAAACTAAATTCTCCCTGGAGGTTTCTTTTATGGCAGTAAGAAGCTGATACCCGGGAATGAAAAGAATGATCCTTATGCTCTTTGCGCTGAGCCTGGCCTCAAAGGCCCTGCCTCAAAAAGGTGACTTTGGTATGGGCATGATTCTGGGTAATCCCACGGCATTCAGCATTAAATGGTGGACCGGGAACAAGTCTGCCATAGATGCCTCCCTTGGATACCACTATGGTAACATGAACCATTTGCATCTGAATTCCGACCTCCTGCTACATCTCTGGACCATAGAAAAAGAACAGGATCTTATCAAAATCTATTTTGGCCCGGGAGCAGGTTTAGGGTTTATTTCAGATTTGAGTATCACGGCAAGAGCACCCCTGGGAACCGGGCTCTACCTTCATCATATTCCTCTTGAACTATTTGCCGAACTGGTACCTTTATTCCAGATTATTGGTCCGGGAGGCAGCCATTTTTTGATAGATGGTTACATCGGTGCCCGATTTTATTTTTAGTTTTTTCTCACTTTGTTAAAATCTCCTGGCACTCTTCTCGTTATAATAGGGTTACAAATACTATTATCATGTATCTTTATCGGCAATCCATTAAATTAATCGGACATATGAAGCGCATAGCAATCATCATCATAGCAGGAATCCTGTTGGCCTCCTGTTCACAGAAAACGCCCGAGTTTGTTAACAGCATCCCTGACGATGCCATTGGCGTGGTCACCATGCACCCCATGAAACTACACACCAAGGGTAAGCTTGCCTCCTTTGAACCCATGAAGGAAAAGATCGAGGAAAAGATCTGGGGCCAGATTATGGAAAACCCGCTCAGCTCCGGCCTGATGCTGGATGAGTACATCTATCTATTTGCTACAATGGAAGAAGAAGCCCCGATTATGGGAGTTGTAGCCGGATTAAGGGATAAGGGAAAATTTGAGAAAACCCTTTCCAACATTGAAAAGGAGCAAGCTTTTGAATCCATTCAAAGGGAAGGGTATGAATATATCCAGCCCGATCAGAAGGGAATTATCGCCTGGAATGAAGAACAAATGATCGTGCTTGGATCTCCCGACCAGGAAGAATATGAGCTAAGCTTCTGGACTGCCAAACTGGACTGGATGTTCAGTCCGGTAAAAGAGGAGTCCATTATAAGCCTTGTAGATTTCAAGGATTTCCATGGAAAAATGAAAGATATCAACTTCTGGCTCTCTGCCAGTGACCTCAAGGAAATCATTGAACGCTTTGCAGACGATAGTTTCCAGGACATCCCGGTTAATCTTTACAACAACTATACGCATATGTATTGTGACTTCTCCAATGGTGTTATGAATATCACCGGGGAAACCAATTTCAGCGAAGAGGTTCAGAAAAATCTGGATGAGGTTCTCGTAATGAACCCAACCCTCAACCAGGACCTGCTTAAGATGGCCCCTGGCAACAATCTTTTACTGGCCCTTGCTACTTCAATGGACCTTGAAAAAATTCAGGATTTGGTGGCTAAAATAAATCCACCCCAGCTGGATGGAATGGGCGACAAAGTGGAGGCGGCCACAGGGATTCCCACCAAAACCCTGATAAATGCCTTTACGGGAGATTTCACCCTGGCCCTGAATGCACTGGAGGGTGAAGCAATGATTCCTGTGGAGCTCTTTATCGGACTTGGCGTAAAATCGGATGATATTCAAAGTATGCTTCTTGAGCAGGCGCAAAACATGGTTCCCGTCGAGGAAGATGGCGATTTCTTTGTAATCAACATACAGGGAAATGAGATCTACAGCGGCATTATAAACGGTAACTGGATCATCACCAATGTGAAGGGATATAAGGACAAAGTGAAGGGTGGGAAAATTGACAATTCCCTGCTGGATTCAAAATTTGCCGACTTTGCCGATGGCTCGGTGGGTATGTATATGAACCTGGACCTGGACAGCTATCCGCAAATGGCACGGGATGTTCTTGAGCAAAATACAGACCAGGGCAAATGGATTAAGCAATTAACGACTTCGCTCGACTATATTGGAATGTCGGGTGGAGACCATACCAGCCTCTTCACTGTAAAAACCAATAAGCCCAACGAAAACAGCCTCTACACCCTATTGAGGATCGCCGAACCGGAAAAGTAGAATGATCATCCGTCTGGAATACCTGGTTCCCCTTCCCCTGCTGGGACAGCAAAGGAATAAATCCCATATCTGGGAAATCAGCCCCGTTGTTTTTAAAGCGGGGATGAGCTACCTGGTGGAAGCCCCTTCCGGCAGGGGTAAGACCAGTCTGCTTTCCATTATATACGGACTCCGGAAAGATTACAGGGGTAAAATCTTCCTCAACGATACGGATATTTCGCTCTTTTCAGCCAGGGAATGGTCCCAAATCCGGAAAAACAGGCTCTCTTATATTTTCCAGGGACTGGAGCTATTTGATGAGCTTTCTGCTTTAGACAATATTTTATTAAAAAACTCAATTACCGGTCAAAAAACAGAAAAGGAAATCAGGGAGATGGCACATAAACTGGGTATTGAGGACTTCCTCGGTCAAAAAACAGGCATTCTTTCCTTCGGTCAGCAACAGCGGGTTGCCATTATCAGGGCAATGTGCCAGCCCTTTGAATTCCTGCTTGCAGACGAATGTTTCAGCCATATAGACACAGAAAACAGCCGGATCGCTTTCGAACTGATTCGTGAAGAATGTAAGGTCAGGAATGCGGGCTTGATTTTGAGTTCACTGAATTCGAACGGGGAAATAGACACTGATAAAAAAATGCAGGTTTGAAACGGCTCTATAAAATATTATGGAGTGATAACAGCAGGACGCATCTGCTGGGAGCCTTTCTTGGAACCCTGGCAGGGTTTGTCCTCCTGCTGTCCGGACTGCAGTTCTACCTTGATATCAAAGCGGTTCTTTCGGAAAATCGCGATCTGCTGGATCCCGAGTATATCGTTGTAAACAAAAAAGTGAACCTCGGTCAGACTCTTGGATTTTCAGGGGTAGGGTTTTCAGCTAAAGAACTTAAGGAATTAGAACAGCAGCCCTTTGCCGACAAAGTATCCCCCTTTATCTCCAATGCCTTTCCCATCCAGGCCTTTACCGAAAGCGACAAAATTCCCAATTTCTATACAGAACTTTTTTTTGAAGCCATCCCCGACGAGTATGTCGATATCAAATCGGACGATTGGAAATGGGATCCGGAGGAGGGAAGCATTCCGATTATTATCCCCCAGGACTTTCTAAACCTGTATAATTTTGGATTCGCCCAGAGCCAGGGTCTTCCCCAGGTCCCCAAAGGTGTAGTATCCATGGTAAACTTCAGGATCAGGTTAAAGGGTAAACATGGAAATTACCAGGATCTTCCCGGGCACATTGTGGGTTTCAGCAACCGTATCCACTCCATTCTTGTTCCCCACGACTTCCTTAGCTGGGCCAATGACACCTATGGCTATTTTGAGAAAACTGATCCCTCAAGGGTGATCCTGGTTTCCAAAGACCCCACTGATCCGGCCATTATAAAGTATATCGAAGACAAGGGCTACGATACCATCAGGGAAAAGCTAAAAGGCAGCCGCCTGAATATCATCCTGAAATTCATAATCTCTTTCCTCGTAGTCATTGCAGGAATCATTATCCTGCTGGCCTTCATGGTATTCCTGTTGAGCCTGCAACTGATGATCAGCCGCTCTTCTCAAAAAATAAAAAGGCTTCACAAACTGGGCTTCCACTACAGAGAGATCAGCCGTCCATACATCCTTCTGCTCTTGCTCCTGATGGTTGCGGTTACTGCCATCTCACTGCTTACGACCCAGCTGATAAGCACGCAATTATCTGAATTGGGCACCCGGTGGAACATGGCCATTTCCTCCTCCCTGCATGGAATTATTTTTGGAACGGCCCTGGCTCTGATAGGTCTAATTTCCATCTCAAATGTAATTGCCATCCTTATAAGCACTAAAAAGCTTTGTAAATAGTTTGTTACATTCAAATTAATCACTATTTTTGCAACCCGAAATAAATTAAACGTCAGATATGGCACACCATTTATCAGCAAAGAAGAGGATCAGGCAGACTGAGACAAAACGTCTTAAAAACAAATATCACGCACGTACAACCAGGAACGCTGTGAAGGCATTACGTGGAACCACCGACAAAGAGGCAGCCACCGAACAATACACAGAAGTTGTATCCATGCTTGATAAGCTGGCCAAGACCAATGTAATTCACAAGAACAAGGCTTCAAACCTCAAATCTAAGCTTGCAAAACACGTGAATAGCCTCTAAAAGCTTTCACTTTTTCAGATATTTAAGAGGCCATCCCCTTTCGGCGGATGGCCTTTCTTATTTATATTTCTCTCCTTTTTACCCAAATGCTTTCACAGTGAAGGTATATCGGGTACCGAAGTCTTATCCGCCGGTGGCGGACTGGCGGATCGCTTAGCTCGCAAGATCGGTTCAGCGAAGAACCGATATTCCCGAGCCCGACACATTAAAGGGTAAACACCTTCAATGAAAGACTACTATTCGGGTACACTGAAAAGCTGGGCTGTGGAAGAACGACCACGGGAGAAAGTAATGGCCAACGGAATTCAGTATCTCAGCGATACTGAACTACTGGCAATCCTGATAGGATCAGGAACAAGGAATATAACTGCCGTTGAGCTGGCCAGGAAAATCCTGGGAGGGGTTGGCAATAACCTTCACGAACTGGGCCGACAAAGCATTGCAGATCTTCAGAAAGTGAAAGGGGTCGGACCGGCCAAAGCCATTACGCTCATGGCTGCCATGGAACTGGGGCGAAGAAGATCCGGATCCCGCCAGGTGGATAAAATATCCGTGAAATCCAGCGAGACCGTATTCCAGGTATTTCATCCATTGATGGGAGACCTGGACCATGAAGAGTTCTGGTTATTGATGCTGAACAGAGCCAACAGGGTCCTGGGACGGTTCAAGGTAAGCCAGGGCGGACTCTCGGGTACTGTAATCGACACCCGGATCATCCTTAAAAAAGCACTTGACAACCTGGCATCTTCCATCATTGTCTGCCACAACCACCCTTCGGGCAATATGCAGCCCAGCGATGCAGACGTAAAAATCACCGAAAAATTAAAAAAAGCAGCCGAAATGCTGGAAATAAAACTGCTGGATCATATAATCATCGCCGATAAATCCTATTTTAGTTTTGCAGATGAAGGTTTGATTATATAAATGTGAGCCAGATTATCCTAACCATACTCTCCAGCTCGGTCAAGTTTGCAATGACCTTCCCCCTTGTAATTATACAATTCAAGTTTTCTTTCATTGAAACCATCCTGTGGACCAATATCGGGGGCATCCTCGGCATCTACTTCTTTGCCTTCCTGTCGGATAAGGTGATTATTTGGTGGAACCAGACTTTCAGAAAAAAAAGAAAGGCGCTCAAATCCAAAAAGAAGGAGAAGAAAACCTTCACCCGGAAGAACCGGAGAATCGTCAGAATTAAGCAGCGTTACGGACTCATCGGAATCGCGCTAAGCACTCCTTTCCTGCTATCTATTCCTGTGGGGACCTTCCTTGTAATAAGGTATTACCGCTCGAGCCGGGTCAAGTTTGCCTACCTCATCGGCGCAAACCTTATCTGGTCTGTTATCTACACCCTTTTCTATACTTTCTGCGAGGGACTTCTGTTCAAACAGACCTGAGCTGAGATGCGTCGGGACAGCGCTCCAGCAGTTCAGAAATGCTTAACCCCAAAACCGGATGCATCAGATCCGGAAGAATTTCGGACAGGGGTAAAAGTACAAATCTTCGAAGGCTCATCCGCGGATGGGGAAGGATCAGCCTGGAGCTGTTCACAACCAAATCCCCACAGAGCAAGAGATCAATATCAATAATCCTGTCACTATATCCCTGTCCCTCCCGGGTCCGCCCCATCTCCTTTTCAATTTCAAGCGCAGTTTCCATCAATTCTAGGGCCTCCATCCCGGTGCGAATGGCCAGACAACAATTCATATATGGAGAATCGCTTTCATAACCCCAGGAAGGAGATTCGTACATCCCGGACATGGATTCCAGGCAGCCTGTTCGCTCAGAAAGCCGCCCGGCTGCAAGGTCCAGGCTCCTTTTCCGGTCACCCATATTACTTCCAAGGGAAAAACAGGCAGTATATTCATTCATCACGCAGAGAATCTTTATGGTTTCTTAAGACTAAGGTATTTATTATCAAACACATTTTTAGTAAATTGCGACTTCTTAAAAAACTGATCTATGAAAAATTTTCTGAGCTCGCTGCTCGCAACCATAGTGGGGATCCTGGTCATGACCATCATCCTCGTGCTTATCTTTGTAGGAATTATTGCCTCGTCCACTTCCAAAGAGGTGGCAGAGGTGAAAGAGAATTCCCTGTTAATTGCAAAATTCGATGCCCCCATTTCTGACCGGGCAGATGATAATCCCTTTACAAAACTGATGTCAGGCAACCCCTACGGCAAGGACGCGATGGGACTCGACCAGATCTTGAAGGATCTTGACAAGGCCGAAAAAGACGAAAACATCAAAGGAATTATGCTGAATCTCAGGGGCGTTTCCGCAGGTATGGCTACCCTTACCGAAATCAGGGATGCCATGCTCGATTTTAAAGAGAGTGGCAAGTTCATCTATGCCTATGCGGATACCTATTCTCAAAAAAGCTATTACCTGGCCTCTGTGGCCGACAGTATATTCATGACCCCCGAAGGAGGATTCCTCTTTCTCGGGATGAGTGCTGAAGTTATGTTTTATAAAAAAGCACTGGAGAAAGCAGGTGTTGAAATGCAGGTGATCAGGCACGGATCCTATAAAGGTGCGGTGGAGCCCTTCCTGAGACAGGATTTGAGTAAGGAGAACAGGGAACAGATTGAAAGCTATATGGGAGCCATCTGGAACAAATACCTGGCCGACATATCCGAGACGCGAAATATTCCGGTTGACAAGCTAAACAGCTTTGTGGATGAGATTGGAGCCATTGACAACGAGAATTTAGTGGATGTAGGGCTGATTGACGGTTTGATTTACTATGATGAGATGCTTAGCATCTTCAAGAAAAAGCTGGGGGTAGATGAAGAGGACGACCTTGAAGCCATCTCCCTGAAAAAATACAAAGATGCTATTGTAAAAGAAAAGAAGGAATACAGCAAGGATAAAGTGGCTGTAATCTACGCCATGGGTGCTGTAGTGGATGGTGAAGCCGGTGAAGGAAATATTGGTTCTGCCCGTATAGCCCGCGCCATTAGAGAAGCCAGGCGTGATAAATCGGTCAAAGCCATTGTATTCAGGATTAATTCGGGTGGCGGCAGTGCCCTTGCATCTGATGTAATTCACCAGGAAGTAAAACTGGCAGCTGAGGTAAAACCCGTAGTTGCCTCCATGGGTAATGTGGCTGCTTCGGGTGGGTATTACATTGCTGCTGCGGCCGACACCATTATTGCCAGTCCAAACACCATCACCGGTTCTATTGGGGTCTTCGGAACTTTCCCGAACATCCAGGTTTTACTCAACGACAAACTGGGAATCACCACCGATGTGGTAAAAACCAATGAACACTCTGATATTGGGTCGATCTA
>CAZRPW010000162.1:0-8595 GCA_964601975.1 uncultured Bacteroides sp. | reverse complement strand
GGCTTTCTGCTTATGCACTTTTACGTTATGGTAATCCACGCTCTGGGATTCTACAAACGAGAATTCGTTTATGATATATGCTACTCATATAATCGCCGCAGAACATATAAATCTACTGCAATTGGCGGTGTAGTGTTACTATACGGATTTGGTATGTGGGTATTGGCGGGATAATGTTGCATATATGGGTTGTTATGTGGGCAATGGCAGTTATAGTGATCCTATTGGGGGCGTGTTATGTGGGTATTGGCGGTGTAATAGGGGTTATTGTTTTTGAGCATGGGGCAGGGGAAAGGGGCTGTTTTTGGTTTGTTGATCTGTGGTTTTTGCACTGCTTCGCCACGTGACTCCCACATTTTTGGGTGCTGGAGTGCGCTCATTTGACTGCCTCGGTTTTAGGTTTAGAAATACACATAGCAAAGTAGGCTCGAATCTAATGGCGGGATATAATACTCCCGCTTAGGTTTGAGCCTATCTAGTTTACACACAGTGGGGGTGATATGTGCATTTCTAAAAAATTATAAGTGAAATCCGAAATTGAATTTCATGGCAGTTTGGCTTCAAGTTAAGAATAATCCGGGATGATACAAAGGATAGGCCTGGGGATGAGGTAGGTGGGGCTTTTTTTTATTTGTGTTAAAAATCTTTAACAGTGCAGTTAACGATTATTAACACAATAAATCAAATAGATACTCCCTTTCAAGCGTCTAAGTAGTGAGTCAGTATTCATTTAATACCTACTGTTATGAATAGAGATAATTTAATGTATGGCACACCTTCCAATGGAATGATAAGCCCATTTTCAAGTTCGGGTAATTCTCTCGGCATCATATTTTCATATTCTTCCTGGGATTTGATAAGAAGTCAAATGACGCTTCTTATTGAGACCAATCAAAGGCTAATGAATGAAATTGATGCCAGGGTGAAGGACAATGTATTGATCCTGGGACAGGGTATTCAAAGCAGTTTAGAGAATGAAATTTCGGTTGTCGGCGCTTCGGAAGTGGAGCTGAAACCGGGGTATCAATACTCCATTTTATCGTGTCGGCTGGTTAAGCCGAGGCAGATCCAGGTGATTTTTGAATTCAGGTCACACATATCAGGCAAACATAATTAGGGCATCGTTGTGCTCTTCATATAAAACCAAGCATCATGAATAGAAATCGTTTAGTAGACCGCTCCTCCTCAGAATTGATGAGAACCCAGTTTTCAAGTTCAAAAGATCAGATGGGCATTGATAACGCCACCTTCATCTGGAACCATGCAAGGGGTCATTTGATCATTATGGTGGAGACCAGTAGTAGATTGGGCAGTGGCATAGAGACCATCATCAGGGGTGATAAACTGATATTGGAGACCCAGCTGGAATCTTTCTATAACAAACCTTTAAGGTCACACCTCTTAAGACGGGAGAACCGGGCTGAGTTTGAGGAAGGGCTCATTGACACGCGTTTCTCGGAGATTCAGCTGAATTCCGGATTTGAATACTCCCATATATCCAGCCGTGTGATGGAAGCAAACCTGGTTAAGGTGGTCCTGGGATTCGGACCGACTGAGAAAAACAGGAACAATTAGCATTCACCCATTTAATATTCTTTAACAGTCCAGTTAAGAATTCTTAACACAAATTCGAGACCAAATTGCAGTTTTTGTTGTTCACTTTGTAGTAGTAATTAGTCACAAAAAAATAAGGTTATGAATAGAAATCATATTTCACATCGCACATCCGCTGAGCGGATAAGCCCTCAGTTTTTAAAATCCGGGAATTCTCTGGGGATCGTTCATACCGAATCGTACTGGGACAAGAACCGGAAGCAAATCGTCTATCTTATTAAGACCAATCAGATCGTTTCCAGGGAAATTGATGTAAGGCTGAAGGACAATTTCATACAATTGGAGGCTCCTCTTTTTTCATCCCTGGTTAAACCATTCACGCAAGTGAAGGCGGGGAAGGAGATGGGGAGTAAACTGAAGGAAGGGTACACGGGTATCGGTTACTCTGAACTCAGACTGAAATCGGGTTATCATTATACCCTGATATCGAGCCAGCTTATCAACCCGAACCTGATTAAGGTCGTCCTTGGATTTAAGCCAGAGGTGGTGTGCAGTTAAAATTAAGAAGTACTTAACAGGAGGAAATAAAAATGAAAAAGTTAATCAAATTAGTGATCCCTTCCATCATTGGAAGTGGTCTAACAATCGCAGTTTTTCTTTTATTTGGATTAAATCATGGAGAAGCGACAGCCTCTCTTCAGCAGCAGCAGATTGTGCCGGTTCATAATGCCGTATATACGGTAAAGGAGAACGGGGAGTTTGTCCCGCTTGATTTCACCGGAGTATCGAAAGATGTGATGAATTCGGTGGTGCATATTAGTTCGGCCCGCAAGGTTCAGCGCTCTTCGAATCCTTACTCGAGGAATCAGAATCCCTTTGGTGATATGTTTGGGGATGACTTCTTTAGGTTTTTCTACGGCGATCCCAATTCGCAGGGACAACAGCAGGGACAGCAACAGAGGCAGCAGAAGCAAATGCCTGAATCGATGGTCCAGATGGGAACAGGATCGGGGGTTATCATCAGTGATAAGGGCTACATTGTAACCAATAATCACGTGATTGACCAGGCCGATGAGATCGAAGTCACCCTGCATAATAACCAAACCTATAAGGCGAAGGTAGTGGGTACCGACCCTTCGACCGATGTGGCGCTTTTACAGATCAGAGAGGATAATCTGGATGCGGTTGCTCTGGGTAATTCTGACCTGGTGGAAGTGGGTCAGTGGGTAATGGCCGTGGGAAATCCCTTTAACCTGAATTCTACTGTAACGGCCGGGATTATCAGTGCCAAGGGAAGGAATATCAATATCATTGATGACAAGTCGGCCATTGAAGCATTTATCCAGACCGATGCAGCCATCAACCCCGGGAACAGCGGCGGTGCTCTTGTGAATCTTGATGGAGAGCTCATTGGTATAAACACCGCCATTGCCAGTCCGACCGGATCTTATACCGGATACGGCTTTGCCATTCCTGCAAACATCATCAACAAGGTGGTTGAGGACTTAATGAAGTATGGTATGGTGCAGCGGGCTTACCTGGGCATCATGATCAGGGATGTGAACAGTACCCTTCAAAAGGAAGAAAAACTGAAGATCAGTGAGGGGACCTATGTGGACAGCCTGATGGAGAACAGTGTGGCAAAACAGGCCGGGATTCTTTCTGGCGATGTGATTACCAGGGTCGATGATGCTCCTATATTGCAGTCCTCCGACCTGCTGGAACATGTGGGTAGGCACAGGCCTGGTGATGAGATTGCTGTTACGGTAAACCGTCATGGTAAGGAGATGACCTTCCAGGTGCAACTTGCCGATCAAAATGGCAGGACAAAACTGGCATCAAAAGAGGAAATGGACATCCTGGATATCCTTGGAGCCGAATTTGAAGAACTCGATGGCGCTACCGCTAAAAAGCTCGGAATTGATGGCGGGGTAATGGTGAAGGAACTCGAAAGCGGAATTCTGAAAAGCCAGACCGGGATCAGCGAAGGATTTATAATTACGGGTATCAATCAGAAAAAGGTTCATACGATAGATGATATCCGAAAATCTCTGAAGCAGGAGAAAGGCGGAGTCCTTCTCCAGGGCATTTACGAGAACTATCCGGGCGAACTTTATTATGCCTTTGGGATTCCTGAATAGGTATCTGCAGGCGGATATCCCTTTGAAAAACTGAGGGACAAATTCCCGGCACCTGGTTGCCGGGAATTTTTTTTAAAGCTTGATCAATCAAAGCGTTCAGGCTGACCGGTTGCTGCGAGGGCAGCCGTCCAGCTGGAGTTTTTGGGATCCATGGTTTTTTTTCTGCTGGTGAGTAATTCGATGGGAACATGAATAAACTGCTTGTGAAGATACCCAATCACCAGACCTGTCTTTCCTGCCATGGCAGCATGTACAGCGTTTCGAGCGAAGAGGTCGCAAAGGATGGAGTCCTGGGCATTGGCCCGGCTGCTTCTCACCAGGTAACTGGGGTCGATGTAGCGCATGACCATAGGGATTCCTTCGGCCTTGAAATAGTCCTTGATGCGGTCCCGGAGGAACAAACCGATGTCTGCCAAGATAATGTTTCCGGATGCGTCTCGCTCAGGGGATAATTCTTGTAATAAATCCTGTCCGGCACCTTCAGCCACAGCGATAACAGCATGGGACCGATCCAAAATGCGCTCCTTCAGTACAGCCAGGAAACCATTCGGACCATCCAGCTTAAAAGGAACTTCCGGGACAAAAGTAAAGTTTACATCCTGGCTTGCAACGGTCGCTCCTGCCGCAATAAATCCTGCTTGTCTACCCATTAATTGTACCAGTGAAATGCCATTTTCTACGCTGCGAGCTTCCGTATGGGCCCTGTCGAGAACCATGGATGATTCTTCAACGGCCGTGCTGTAACCGAAGGAACGCATCACAAAGGGCACATCATTATCAATGGTTTTTGGGATGCCAATCACCGAAAGTGGATAACCCCGTTTTTTTGCTTCCTGGTAAATTTCGTTTCCACCCCTTTGGGTCCCATCGCCTCCTACTACAAAGAGTATATTTACTTTGCGATGGATCAGGTTGTCGACAGCCATTGCTGTGTCGACAGGTCCCCTGGAGGTGCCAAGGATAGTTCCCCCATCTTGCTGGATTCCATCCACCATTTTTGGGGTTAACCAAAATGGCTCCTTTCCACGTATCGGATCAAGGCCCTTATACCCTCCGCGAAAGCCAATCACCTCATTGACACCATATGCATAATGGAGCTCCAGGAACAGTGAGCGAATTACATCGTTTAAACCCGGGCACAGACCTCCACAGGTGACAATTCCAGCCCGGGTCTGTGATGGATCGAAAAAGAGTTTTTCCCTGGCTCCGGCCAGCTCAAAAGTAAAATCATCTTCGGCCGGGGGCTCAAGGCCCTGGATTATATGGTTGGGCAGGCGCAAGCTATCGCTAACGAAATGCCTGATTGGAGAATGATATTTGGATTCACCTAAAACTGGAATTTTCGTCTTTTTGAGCATCAAGGATCGTGATTATGTCATTTATATATTGCAGTCAAGGTTCCAAATTACATTATCCGAATTTATCCTGCAAGTCCTTTCAGGATACTTTCGTGCCCATTTATTTTTTATGAAGGAATTTTTTTTACAACAGAATACCTATAGTCAGGCTCAGTGCTTTTGTACGATAATCATCGGGTTGTGAATTTATTTCAGAAAAACCCATATCATACCTGAGGTCTAAACGTACTTTGTTCTGGCGGATGGGTGTCTGGAAACCTATACCAAATGTAGCTCCCCAATCATTCTGTGTCTCTGTGTCTGCCATTATAAAAAGGTCTTCACTATGGCTGGATTCTCTTGTGCGGGGGTTTAGTGCGAAGCCTGCATAAGGGCCTGCATTGATGTAGAAAACAGATCCTGAATTACTGAGGATTTCGTTGTTGCGGTATTGTAGAAGCATCGGAACCTGGATGTATTGAATCATAAAATCGGTTTCAAAAGGAGTGTCCAGTTCGGTAGTTTCATTGCTGCGACCTTTGCGGACATAATTAATTTCGGGCTGGATTGCCAGTGATTCCATGACCGGAATAGTGAAGAACGCGCCTGCTGTATACGAATAGGTAATATTGGCATTGTCGTATATGTCTCCTGTCCCGGAGAAAGTTGTGCCTGCGACGCCATGGCGCATACCGAAATTGATCTGGGCGAAAGTTGTAGTAGAGATGAGCGTGAGCACCAGTGCGATTATGATTGAATTCTTTGTCTTCATGGTTCCTGATTTTAAAAAGGGTTGTTCATTTTTTTTGATATGTGTTCTGTACAATAAGTGGGCAAAGATACCTGGGCCACATATCATAAAAGTTGAACTAATTCAACTTTGCAAAGTTTTGGTACCCTTTTGACGGGTTTCAAAACTTAAGTATTAGGATCCGATAGTTAAGGGGAAAGTACTAAGAAAGGAAAGGGTTTTACTGCTCGTTGTCGTAGTAGATTTTATAGAATTTTCTTCCGTCAGCCTCTTCTCCTCGTTCTATTTTGTTTTTATCACCATGGATATAAATGTGAAAATTCTTGTCAAGTTTTAAGACGCTTTTAAATGCGCGTGCCTGTTTTTTTACGGCCTGACCTGAGATCTCAAAATTGTCTGATATTTCCACCTCGTGTTGCTGACGAAAAGCGCTGTCAAAATTCTGGAAGGATTCTATTACGTTCTGATCGCCAAAAACCTCATTTTCAAATTCTTGTTTTTCAAAAGTTTCGTGGCTTTTAAAATAGTCAACCGAGCGATTTAAAAGATCAATCTGGTCGGTTTTGGAAACTTCAAATTCATTGGGTATTTGAGAGGTGATATAATCTTTCGTCATGGACAAAAAATCATGGGTGTTGTTGATGTAGTCGTTTCTGGACTTATGTTGAATAAAGTCGTTCTGCCAGTAGTCGGTTTCTTTTGCATTGTTATCAATTACAAGTAAGGTAAAAGGCTCTTCGGTAAATAGGATCAGGCATGCTTTGTCTGGTTTTTTATTGCCGATGCCTTTTCTGAAAGTTCTGCTAAGCGTATGGCTTTCAACAGATGTCTCCAAGAAGCTTTCTTTTTCTTCAAACTTGTATATTCCAAGTCCATCGAGATATTGATTGCCTAATTTTAAATCCTCAAACGCGGCAATGAATACATCTCCATCCTTAATGTTTGGATGTGTGGAAACGGAGACTAAATGTTGTGCAATATCTTTTGAATTACGAATAAAGTCTTCTTCCGCACGGATGTTTTTAGCCAGGTTGAACAGTACATTATAGCTTAAATCCACTTCGTGATGAAACTCGAAAGTATTCGCATGGTTAGTGAATGGTTTCAGCAGTAATTTTTTAAAAACACTTTCTTCTTCGTCGGTGGAGCAATCAAAAAGTGTGTCACTTATAATGGATGTTTTTTCTTCAGACGAAACCTTGTGATGCGCAATCTTTCTTATAGTTGTATCTTCAAATCCAATCATTTTCTGTTCTTATTTCGGGTAAAGCTCCGAAGTTATCTATTCATTTTAAATAAATGAAACGGGAAGGAAAACCCGTTTCAGGTTCTTTCTCCCCGTTTTACTTAAGCTCCGGCAAGTGATTCACGGGAGTATCGTGAAAGTATAAAAAGCGTATAAAGTTTTAATTCATAGGACTTCCACTGGTGGGCATTTTGAACAAAATCTTCTTTTACCTGTTTTTGATGATGAAACTAAAATCATAGAAATGTTAAAAGAATTCAAAAAATTTATTAGTAAAGGCAATGTCATGGAAATGGCAGTTGGTCTGATTATGGCTGTTTATTTTGGTGCCATCATTAAGTCTCTCGTTGACCACATCATCATGCCCCCTATTGGAATGTTGCTGGGGAATGTGGATTTTTCAGAATTGAAGCTTGTGTTGCAGGAAGCAACCATGAATGGTGAGTTGGAAGTTCCTGAAGTTGCCATTAGCTATGGGATGTTTCTAAATACCATTATTACATTCATTATCGTTGCCTTTGCCATATTTATGGTCGTTAAAGGCTACAACAAGATGAAGTCTAGCATGGAGAAAAAAGAAGAGGAAGCACCTGCTGCACCCCCGGCTCCTACAAAAGAAGAGGTTCTGCTGACCGAAATCAGGGACCTTTTAAAGAAGTAAAAGCCAGAAATTATTATTAGACAAAGAGGCTGCCCATTGAAAAATGGGTGGCCTCTTTGATATTAAAAGGCCTGAGATCAGGCTTTTTCCTGATAATTTCAATAAAGCCTTGTCCCGAAAATAAATTTTTCTTTCCACCAGGGATCGTTCAAGGAGGTGATGGTGACTCCCTCTGAGGAAGATGTATGGATAAATTGATGGTTGCCGATGTAAATTCCCGAATGCGTAATAAACCTGGTTGTTTTGTATGACCTTATAAAAAAGACCAGGTCCCCCTTTTTAAGTTCATCCATTCCGGCTATGATGGTTCCATACCTGGCCTGTTCTTCAGAATTATGGGGCAGGTGAATGTTGTGAGCGGCAAAAACGGTAACCAACAATCCGGAGCAATCCATGCATTTCATTGATTCCCCACCCATGCAATGGGGAACTCCCAGGTATTTTTGAGCTGTTTGAATGATTTCATCCGGGTTTGTGTTGTGGGTATCTGGCATTTTTTCAGTACCCGCGACCATGAAATCTTTCAACATATCCTCTTCCGCCTGGCTTTCGATATTCGGGTACGATGGTCCGGGATAAAGTTTTGTGGTACAGAAAGTTGAAATTATTTGAAATACAGCAACCATTATAATTAGTCTTCTTTTGGCTTTGAAAAACACTTTCATAATTTCAAACACTGTTGGTTTAAAAATCTTCAATGGTTCACGATTCGATTATTATAACGTAAATAAGCCACATTTGTGTACAAGCTTATCTGCAATTATCTTGGAATCGCTTAAAACAATGCTAAAGGATTGTTTATATATTTGATTTATGGCTGAAGGCAGGTTTACAAATCCGGTGGTGGCGTCACTGGCCGGAGTAAAGGATTTTTTTTCAAAGCAGAAACTCGCAAACAGGTTAAC
>CAZRPW010000161.1:0-8623 GCA_964601975.1 uncultured Bacteroides sp. | reverse complement strand
GCATTTTGCAAATTCCGGTGATGCAGGGTGACATCTTCAGCACCCTTTTTTTGATAGGTGAATTGCCCTGATCCGGCAACATCTTCCCCTGTCCCGCTGATGACAGATTCGTTTGTAGCATTTTGTGGGGTAATGATGAACCCTTCCCTTGTAAATTCAAGGCTTGCTTTGTGACCCCTGATCACGTGCCGGATGGGCGTGTCATTTGCCAGGGATGAGACAAGCATTACTGTGAGTTTTTCCGGATAATCCAGCATGATATTGTGGGTATCTGGGATCTCGGCCGCGCTGTCGACAAAGTTCCACTTGCCTCCGCTGGCAGTTGCGTAATCGGGATACTGCAGTCCCAGCGATCTAATGATTCTTGTCACCCGGTGAATAAACAGATCCGTTGCAATTCCCCCGGAGTAATCCCAGTATCGTCTCCACGAAAAGAACCGGTCCGGATCCCAGGGTCGTTTGGGTGCGGGACCCAGCCAGGCTTCCCAGTCAAGATTCACTCCCGGCCTGGCATCTGCGTCGATTGCATTGCCCCAGAAATCATCCATATAGTTCCTTGAATAATCGATGTGGGCCATTACCACTTTCCCAAGGGCACCCTCCTGAATCATTTGATGCGCGGTTTCATACGAGTCGTCCGACATCCCCTGCACCCCCACCTGCAATTTCAGTTTGGACCCGTCCATTTTCGATACGATGCCCTGGGCTTGCTCAATGGTATGCGCCATGGGCTTCTCCAGATAGATATGTTTCCCTGCATCAATGGCATCCATGGTCATCTGGTGATGCCAGTGTTCGGGCGTGGCGATGAGTACATAATCGATGTCCCTGTCTTCCAGAATTTCCTGGTAGTTCTTATAGGCGCGAGCCCCGGTTAATCCTTTTGCAGCATCTAAGCGCTTCGTGTAAATATCACATACTGAGACAATATCAACATTGTCCGACTGCTTCATTTCAAGCAGGGCCCTCATGTGAGAATTGGCCATGCTCCCGCATCCAACGACACCCATTTTCAATCTTTCGTTTGATCCGATAATCCGGGCGTAACTTTTGGCCGACATACCCATGGTACTTCCTAAGGCTGCCATTCCGGCTGTTGAGACAGCCAGGCGTTTGGCAAACTGTCTCCTGCTAATTCCATTTCTCTCCATAGTCTGTGATTTATTGAACAATTGTAAGTGCTTAACCGGCTATGCCAGCCCGTAAAAAATTATGCCCATTAAAGATAGCGTATAATTCGGAATCGTCCTTATTCCAGCCTTAGTCTGTTCTACCACAGAAGTTTCGAAATTTGTAGTCTGAACTGTTTTGGCCAAAGAAGGCTTAGCGATTCTGTCTGGATCTTAGCGATTCCGTAATCGCCTTATAATTAAGATTGTGGTTTGATTCTTTTTTAAACGCCAGTAAGAATCCACCTTTTTCACTGGCGTTTTCTATTACACCATCAATACACTAATAATAAACGCAATACGCAAGCTCTCAAGGCTTTTACAAGATTGATTAAGAAGCTCGGGAAGCTGTATCCCCGTATGCCGATCCTGCTTCTCGCCGACGGACTGTACCCGAACAACACGGTTTTTGATGCCTGTCAGATATGCGGTTACCGCCTTAGCTTCACCCTCAAAGATGACAAGCTGAAAAGGGTGTGGGAAGAATTTGATTTTTCAGGGAATGTTTCACAGCTTTACCAAACAAAGCTATGCGATCGACTAAATACGGACAGACCTGGTGGGGAGCCAAATGGCTGAAAGCCCTTTCACACATCGACTATTCGAACCGGCTTCCCCGTGGCCGGAATTATGCGAATAAAGGCGCTGTAAAAGATCTCCGGATCTCGGGCAACAAGATCATCGCAAACGTGGAGGGCACCCGTGTCAAACCCTACAGGGTGACCGTGGGCATCCCGGAATTTACAACGAAGGAGAAGGAAGTGCTGACCGGAGTGATCCTGGACAACCCCCTTTTGCTGTCGAAACTGCTGAACCGCATGCTGCCCGAAAGCCTGTACACCATGGCCGAGGCTCGGGATATCCGGATATTTCCCGGCCGCTGGAACGACCTGGAAATGAAGTGCAGCTGTCCCGACTGGGCCGTACCCTGCAAACACCTTGCGGCCGTGATCAATGTCATTGCCAATGAAATTGACCGCAATCCCTTCCTGATCTTCAAACTCCACGGCTACGATATTATCCAAAACCTCCGCAGCCGGGGCATCGAAGCCATTAGCGAGACCGTCACCATTCCCGATCTTGCCTCCCTGGCTGTGGCCGAACCGCCAGGGAGATACCAGAGAGAGAATACCATGGCTTTGGAAGAGATCGATTTTTCAGTACTGGGAGATCTGCGTGAGCAGCTACTTTCCCTGCTCACCGAAAATCCGGTTTTTTATTCAAAAGATTTTAAAACGCTGCTGGATAAATGCTACCGAAAAACTGCAAGGAAGATCGCCAGGGAAAACTTTATGACCAGCGGAATATCACGCGTTCCCGATCATCTTGCCTCGCACTACGAGAAATACGGCGGAGTGAGCATTACCCTGGATGAATGCAGCCGGCTTACAGACAGTAAGATTCAAGGCGAACCCGGGGGGCGCTGGAGGGTATACAGAACTACAGATAATGAGGGTGCCTGGCGCTTTCACAATGAATCCGAGATCCTCCGGTTTTTATCTGAGATCGAAGCCAGGCAGGTGAAGCGCCTGTCGCCCGGATTATGCTATCTCTACATGGTGTATCATTTCAGCAGGAAACTCGCGGAGACCTCCTCCTTTATCCCCCGGCTGGTGAAGACCTCAGATGGCAGGTATACGGTGCAATGGATCCCTGCATCGATGCATCAGAGCATCGATGAAATCTTTCAGAGCCTGGCCGCGGCTTTCCCCTCAGCGGAGGAACTCCGGGTGCGTGCCGAAGTTCCGAAAACAGAAGTTCCGAAAACAGAACAGCTAAGGAGCCTGGTTTCATTTTTCCTCGCACAGTTCATCCTTGATGGCATGACTGAAAAACGTGATCCACGCGATATGGTCTACCGGATTTTCTTTGAAAACATAGCCTACCCCTTCGATCTTCCGGGTGAGGGAGAGATTCCCGCTTCCATTCAACGATGGATCGACCGCTATTACATTACACGCCAGGCATTTTCGCCGGTGCTTGAGATCTTCGAGAAGGAGGATTCAGGAAAGTTTGGCCTGAAGGTGCTGGTGGAGGACAGTCGTCAGCCGCTGAGTCCAACCCTCCCCCTGAGCGAGGTGATGACCCTCCCCGAATACAGCAGCTCCCGCTACGAAGTGCTTCGTAGTGTCGAGCTGCTGGCTCCTTCACTTCCCGAACTGGAGTTTATTATCTCCACCTCCGGCCGGCATATCCCAATCTATACACCCGACGAATTTGCCAGGGTCATGTTCAGCATTCTGCCAACAATCAGGCTGTACGGAATCCGCGTCCTGCTACCCGATCAGCTGAAGGGTCTTATCCGCCCTGCTGTCTCCGTGGCGCTCTCTGCCTCCGGCAGGGTAAAAAACAGGTCCCTGCTGAACCTGGAGAAGATCCTCAGCTTTCAGTGGAAGATTGCCCTGGGCGATACCCTCATGGACGCAGCCGAATTTTTCAACATGGTAAAAGGGCTGTCGGGGATTGTAAAAATCAGGGACCAGTACCTCTATCTGAACACGGCCGAGCTGAAAACGCTGATGGAACAGATGCAGCAGCAGGATGGAAAGCTGGGCCGGGATCAATTGCTGCAGGCGGCTTTCACAGGCGAACTGCATGGTGAGAAAGTGAGCATGGACAAGGCCACCCGGGAATTGATCGATGCGCTCTTAAGGGTTGAACAGACCGATCTTCCAGGGGGACTCACGGCCAAGCTGCGGCCCTACCAGCAGCGGGGTTATGATTGGTTATACAAGAATGCCTGTCTCGGCTTTGGAAGCATCATTGCCGATGACATGGGATTGGGAAAAACCCTGCAGGTGATTGTGATCTTACTGAAGCTGAAAGAGGAAGGGGCCCTTGATTCGAAACAGGCACTGATCGTGGTGCCCACAACCCTGCTTACCAACTGGAAGAAAGAATTTGAAAAGTTTGCCCCCGGCATCAGCCATGCCTTTTTTCACGGTCCAAACCGGACCCTGGACGAGGAGGCCGATGTGATCCTCAGCACTTACGGGGTGGTGCGCAGCGACCAGGAAGAACTCTCGAAAAAAAGATGGGCTGCCATCATCATCGATGAGGCACAAAATATTAAAAATGTGGATGCTGCACAGACCCGGGCGGTTAAAAAACTAAAATCGAATATCCGGATCGCCATGAGCGGCACCCCGGTCGAGAACCGCCTGTCGGAGTACTGGAGCATCTTCGATTTCATCTACAAAGGATACATGGGCAATTTGAAGAAATTCACACAGGAATATGCCTGGCCCATCGAGGTAAACCGGGATAAGAAACGCCTCGACAGGTTTTTAAAAATCACAGCCCCATTCATCCTGCGCCGACTCAAAACAGACAAATCCATTATCAGCGATTTACCCGATAAGATCGAGAACGACTACATGGCAACACTTGTGAAGGAACAGGGAGCACTCTACCAGGGCGTGCTGAACACCCTGATGGGCGGTATCGAAGAGATTGATCCAAAGGAAAAGGAAGCCGGTATCAAACGCCGGGGAATGGTGCTGAAACTAATAATGGCCCTGAAGCAGGTTTGCAACCATCCTTCCCAATACCTTAAGAAAAATGATGCTTCGCCAGAATTGTCAGGCAAGGCCGGAATGTTGCTCGACATGCTTGAAAATATCCTGGAAAACAACGAGAAGGTGCTTATATTTACCCAGTTCAGGGAGATGGGGAACATCCTTCAACAAATGATCCTGGATCGCTTCGGCACCGATAGCATGTTCCTCCATGGCGGATGCACCCGGAAGAATCGGGATGAGATGGTTGAACGCTTTCAGAATGATGCCCGGGAGAAGATCTTTATCCTTTCCATCAAGGCCGGGGGCACCGGCCTGAACCTGACCGCTGCCAGTCATGTGATCCACTACGATTTGTGGTGGAACCCGGCCGTGGAAACCCAGGCCACCGACCGTGCCTACCGCATCGGGCAAAACAAAAATGTGATGGTATACCGGCTGATTACCAAAGGCACCTTCGAGGAAAAAATCAATGCCATGCTTCAGGAGAAGAAGGAGCTGGCCGACCTGACTGTTTCGGCCGGTGAAAAATGGGTGGGTGAGCTCTCGAACCGCGATCTGAAAGCCCTGTTCTCAATCACTTAAGCATCATGTCAAGTAAAAACGATATCAGGTGGGAGCAGGAATCCTCTTATAACCACTTCCATGCAGGGATCAGGGGAATACCATCCAGGGTATCCTCCTGATTTCTTGTGATAATCATTGCCTCATTGGCCCCAAACTCATCAATGGCATTTTTAAGACCCGCTATTTCCCGGTCCATATTGTCAGCATTAACCTCCCAACATGATTGTATGGCTAAGGTAATTTGCTCATTTTGTTTTACCAGAAAATCGCATTCTCTACCGGCATGTTTCATGTAGAAAATTTCCTGATGATCGCGGCGGAGTTTATTATACACCATGTTTTCCAGTCTCCTACCCAGATCTTTGCTAAAAGACAAACTGTTGGACTGGGCAAAAGCAGGATCAATGCTATAGGCTTTCTTCGGATTGGCCAGTTGCTTCTTAATGGAGTGAGCAAACAGCGGAATAAATTCGATAATGTAACTCTCCCTGAAATAATCACAATAATCAATCACTGTTCTGACCGATTTGAATTCAAGCACTTTAGCTAACTTATTGTAAGAAAACTCTTTACCGATATTGCTTAATAAATGAACCGCCAGCCTGATCAGTTGATGTTCGTTGGTAATATTTCTTCGTACTGCTATATCCCTCGTTATAATATCTCTAAGGAGCGTTCTGTGATAACCAGACTCACGGTCTTCAATATATTCCGGGAATCCCCCCCAATCGAAATAGTCATCGAAACTCTCAACTCCCCTTTTCTGACTGAAGAAATCGAGATGCTCCTGGTAACTGAATGGAAAAAGTTCAATCTGGCGATATCTGCCGGTTAGGTGAGTACCGAGTTCCCGGCTTAACATACTTGCATTTGAGCCGGTTATATAAAGCTGCATCCCTTTTTCATTGGCCATTCTGGCATATAATTCCCAGTTCTTCACATTTTGCACCTCGTCTAAAACAAGATGTGTTAGTGATGATTCCTTTAGTATCACTTCCAGTTTTGAAAAATCCTCAAGAGAGAAATTAATAAGCCTGGGATCTTCAAAGTTCACACATAGTCCTTTGTTTGGCAGTGAAAGCTTCTGTCTTAAAAGTGTACTTTTCCCACATCGCCTAACACCGGAGATTATAACAATCCTTTTTGACTTAATCGGGATTTCTGTCTTGCGATCAATCAATGGTTTGTTAAGAAACACCTCTTGTTGATCATGAATAATTTCCGTTAGCAGCTCTTTTGTAATCATTGCAAAACAATAAATCTCTTATAAAGATATTAATTTGTATTCTAAATACAAATTATCTTGTATTTAGAATACAAGCTTTTAGCTTTTCCTCATTTAATCAAATTATTTCTAAACGATATATTCACTATCGTTGTCAAAACCCAGTAATGGTGCGGTTTATGGCTAATATATTAGCTTGTTTGCGTGTTTATTAGTATATTTAGCTAATATTTTAACCACACAAAAATGTATTCTCTTGATCCGACTCCTTTAGAGACAAGTAAAGCACTCTCCCAAAGACATAAATTGCTACGCAAAAAACTTCGCCTTTCGCAGAAAGAAATGGCTGAACGTTCGGGCGTTTCATTAGGGAGTCTGAAGCGTTTTGAGAATACAGGTCTTATATCACTGGAAGCCTTGCTTAAACTTGCCCATTTGATGGGAAGGCTTGAAGATTTTGACAACATCTTTCAACCCGGCGAAAACCTGGATGAAGTAGCAAAGCTTTTCACCCGAAAATAAAGATCATGAAAATGACCAATAAACTGCAGGTTTCTCTTCATATAGAGGGTCAAAAGTATGAAGTGGGTGAATTGATTCTTTCTGAGCAAAAGATATATTTCCGGTATCACTCAGATTTCATAGCTACTGGTTTGAACCTCTCACCCATTAAACTTCCTTTTAATAATGAAATACACGCTTGCCACAAAGAACCATTTGACGGATTGTTTGGGGTTTTCAACGATTCTCTGCCCGATGGCTGGGGCCGGCTTTTGCTCGACAGAATATTAAGTTCCAAAGGAAGAGACATTTCGGATATTACGCCCCTCGACCGATTAGCCTTTGTGGGGTCGGGAGGAATGGGATCACTTATATACCAACCTGCTAACGAATATAGTACTGAGCGTTTTCCTGAAATTGAATTAGATACAATTGCAAGGGAAATGTCCCGGATTTTAAAAGGAAACAGTTCCGATATCATTGAAGAGTTATTTATTCTTGGTGGTTCTTCAGGAGGTGCCAGACCGAAAATATCCCTTGCCTACCATCCGGGAAAGGAAGAAATCATTCATGGAGAAGGTTCGCTACCCGAAGGGTTTGAGCACTGGATCATCAAATTCCCGGCATCATCCGATCATCCTGAGATTGCCAAAATAGAATATGCCTACCATAAAATGGCCATAAAAGCCGGAATCGAAATGAGCGACTGCAAGCTCTTTAAAGGAAAATCAGGCAAACTCTATTTTGGCACCCGCAGGTTTGACAGGGTGGCTAAGGAACGACTACACCTTCATTCTGCCGCCGGACTCATGCATGACAATTTCAGAGCAAGCACGATGGACTACGGCCATCTGATGGATGTTGCCTTCCGCCTGGAAAAACACGTACATGCCTATAAAAAGGTATTACGTATAGCTGCCTTCAATGTATTTAGCCATAACCGGGATGACCACAGCAAAAACTTTTCTTTTTTAATGAATGCAAAAGGCGAATGGCAACTTGCACCTGCTTATGACCTGACTTTTTCAAATACTTCATACGGATTTCACAGTACCATGGTTGCAGGTGAGAGTCAGAACCCAAATGAGCAGCACCTTCTGAAATTAGCCCATCACTTCGGCTTAAGAGATGGGGCAAAAATAATTGAAGAAGTCAGAACCGCCCTTGCGCAATGGCGCAGTGTTGCCCGAGAATGTGACATCAGTCAAGAAACCATTCAAAACATCCAGCAAAGTCTGAACAGGATCTGATATAGGCTTAATGATTTTCCAGATCAATTTCTTCCTGGTCCGGTACATCCCTGATTTTCGCTGCAATGTCTTTGGGGAAGGACTCCAGGCCCCGATCGGAATAAGCCTTCAGTGCCTCCGCCACATCATCCTCAAATTGTTCGCCGGTAAATGGACTTTTCACAAGTCCATTTTGTGTCGCGCCATACCAGGTTTTCATCGTTTTCAGGCTTTCTTATGTTTTATCAGGCAGAGTATTAAATACGGAACAGAAAATATTCTGTAGCTATATATTATCGAGATATTTACCCTAATAGTAAATAACTCGATAATTTACTGCTCGATCAATTAAGAAATATTGTATTTACATCTGATTTTGATCTATCACAACTTACCTCCGGTTTCAGCAAGGTT
>CAZRPW010000160.1:0-8676 GCA_964601975.1 uncultured Bacteroides sp. | reverse complement strand
AATCAGAAGTGGGAAGATCTCAAACATACATGGAAGGGGTTCTGGATTACGCATCCCACAGCATCCTTGTCAGAATATGGGGTTTTCCATTTTCGCAAGACCTTTAAGCTGGAGCGCAGGCCGGAAGATTTTATCATCCATGTATCGGCCGATAACCGCTACCGTCTTTTCGTAAACGGAACGGAGGTTTCCGAAGGGCCTGCCAGGGGAGATTTAATGAACTGGAGGTATGAAACGATCGATATTTCACCCTACCTGCTACCCGGTACCAATACGATCGCGGCCCTGGTATTTAATCTGGGCAGGTATCGGCCCCCGGTCCAGTTTAGCTGTTCCACAGCCTTTATTTTACAGGCAGATTCTGAAATAAACGATGTGGTCAATAGCGATAATTCATGGAAAGTAATTAAAAACGAATCCTACTATCCCATTGCGGTTTCGGGTGACAGGGTCCATGGGTATTATGTGGTTGGGCCGTGTGATAGCATCATTGCCGAACGATATCCATGGGGCTGGGAGAAAACAGGTTATGATGACAGCGAGTGGTTGCAGGCCAGGGGTACTGTGCTCGACAGGGGGGTGGGATGGGGCTTTATTCATGGCGCCGATTGCTTGCTGGTTCCGCGAAAAATACCTCCCATGGAGAAGGAAAAGGAATGTATCCCTTACATAATAAGAGCCTCAGGCATAAAACCCGATGACGGATTTATGACAGGTAAAAAAAACCTGACCATTAAGCCCCATTCCAACATCAGCATCCTTCTTGACCGTAGCCATCTGACCATCGGTTACCCTCAATTGACCGTAAGCGGAGGCAGGGGGAGCAGGATCAAGGCTGAATATGCCGAAGCACTTTTTGATGCGGATGGATATAAGGGAAACAGAAATCTGGTTGAGGGAAAAAAAATCTCGGGAGCATACGATATCTTCATGCCCGACGGTGGAGGGAAAAGATTATTTAGCCCTTTATGGCTGAGGACATTCCGATATATACAGCTGGATATTGAAACGGGGGCTGAAGCATTAAGCATTCATGATTATCACAATATTTTTACTGCCTATCCTTTCCGGGAAAATGCCCGGGTTGTGATTGAACCTGACACATTCGGAATTCAGAAGATTTGGGAGACGGGCTGGAGAACTGCGCGCCTTTGTGCCGGGGAGACCTATTTTGATTGCCCCTATTATGAACAGCTGCAATATGCTGGAGATACACGCATACAGGCTTTGATCTCCCTCTATGTTTCTGGCGACGACCGTTTAATGCGGAATGCCATTCAACAGTTTAACAACTCCATCTTCCCGGAGGGATTAACCTTGAGTCGGGCTCCTAGTCATGTATTTCAGATCATTCCGGTATTTTCGCTGTACTGGATTGCTATGGTTCATGACTACTACATGCACCGTGACGATCCTGCTTTCGTGAAACAGTTCCTGCCAGGAATCCGCTCTGTGCTTACCTGGTTTGAATCCAGAATCGATGACACTCATACCCTGGGTCCGCTTGAATGGTGGAACTTTGCCGACTGGGCGAATGGTTTTCCAAACGGGATTCCCGCAGGGGCCGATAATGGTCATTCTGCACTGATCTCATTAACATTTGTATATGCGCTGGAATATGCAGCTGATATATTTGCGCATTATGATCTCAATGATGAATCTTCGCGCTACAGAGCACTGGCGCGGTCAGTGAAGCTGGCGGTTTATGAAAACTGTTTTGATCATTCCCGTCAGATCTTTGCCGATACTCCGGAGAAAACGGAATTTTCACAACATACCAATATCATGGCCATCCTTACCGATGCCATTCCAGCGGATGAACAGACCGGATTATTCGAAAGAATTGTCACAGACAAAAGCCTTATTCAGACTTCCTTATATTATAAATTTTACCAGATAAGGGCATTGGTTAAATCCGGACTTGGTAACAGTTACCTAAGCCTTCTTGGTCCGTGGAATGCGATGATCGATCTTGGATTATCCACCTTTCCTGAGACCGAACCGGGATCAAAATCGATGGTAAGTTCCAGATCGGATTGCCATGCATGGAGTTCAAGTCCGTGTTATGATTTACTGGCTACTGTATGTGGAATCACCCCTGCTGAGCCTGGTTTCAGATCGGTTAGTATTAAACCTCACCCTGGTCCTTCCCGACGGGTGAGCTGCAAAATGCCCCATCCTGATGGAACCATCTTCGTGGATCTGAAGAGGACCGGGGAAACCGGGTTGTCGGGTGAGCTTGTAATCCCTGAAGGGATCACAGGTGAATTCCAATGGAATGGAACAACCATGCAGCTAAAAGGGGGACAACAATCCATAAACCTGAAATAGAAAAATGAATCAGAAATACGCTCAAATAGCCATTCTCTCTCTTTTCAAGGTTCTGGCCTGCAAATTCAAAGCAGCAGCAGGAATGATCTTGCTGCTCCTGATGGGATTGACAAATCTCGGGGCTCAGTCTTTGCAGACAGGTGTTTCCTATTATCCCGAGCACAATCCGCAAGAAACCTGGTCAGGTGATTTCAGGAAAATGAAGGATGCAGGTATTCAAAGGATCAGAATGGGGGAGTTTGCCTGGTCATCTCTGGAACCGGAACAGGGTGATTTCCATTGGAAGTGGCTTGATGATGCCATTGATCTGGCTGGAGCATTCGGGATAGAGGTTATTCTGTGCACTCCTACTGCGGCTCCTCCTGTCTGGTTATCTGAAAGTCATCCCGAAACGCTCCCTGTGAATGAGGTCGGATACCGGAATCCCTTTGGTTGCAGGCAGCACCGTTGCTACAATGCACCGGCGTATCAAAAGTATGCCGATCGGATCGTTACCGAGATGGCTCAGCGGTATGGCAGCCATCCCAATGTGGTGGCATGGCAACTTGATAATGAGTTCGGAGGAGAACAAAAATTCTGTTACTGTGAATACTGTGAAAAAGAATTTCAGGAGTTTCTTGCTCAAAAATACTTAAGCATTGAAGCGCTGAACGAGAGATGGATAACGGCATTCTGGAGCGGGGAGTATCAGCGATTTGATCAGATAAAAACGCCAAAACGATATGAAGCCACTTTGTGGCTTAAAAACCATCCGAGCCTGGAGTTGGAATTCAGCAGGTTTTCCTCACAATCCATTGTCAATTTTGCCAATAGACATTATGTGATCATCAAGCAGTATGCCAATAACCAGCCAGTTTCCACAAACCGGTCATCCTTTGCCTGGGGGGATAATCTGAACTGGTATTCTCTTATGGAGAAGATGGATTTTGCCGGTTTCGATTTGTATAGCGACAAGCCCTATGAACTTGCTTTTTACGCGGATTTTAACCGCAGTCTGAACCCGGAATCCTGGATTATGGAGTATTCTGCCCATAGTAGAAACCTGCTCAATGAGTTGGAAATGATGCAGTCAAGAGGAGTTGATTGGCTTTATATATTCAAATTCAAACCCTTTGCGGCCGGACAGGAACAGGGGATGAAGTCGCTGCTTACCATTACCGGTGAGCCTACTGAAAATTATAATGTGCTTAAGAAATTGCCGGCTATAAAAGCGCTTGATGCCCCTGCGATCGGCCTGGTATATGACTTTGAGAGCTCATGGGTATATTATATCGGCTCATGGGGTAAGTATACAGAGCGGCTGGTTTATCAGGATTACCTGCTTAACAGGGTGTATAAAGGTCTTTACAGGTCCGGTACCGCAATTAGGATCCAGTCTCCGGAGCATTCCCTTGAAGGTTTGAATGTAGTTCTTCTGCCCAAACAGATCCTTTATAACAGAATCCTTGAGGAAGAACTAATGGATTTTATCAGCGAGGGAGGTACTGCCATTGTCACCAATGATTTTTTCTGGAAAAACCAGGATAATGTATATCTGACGGAATTGCCTGTTTTTTATACCGAGGTCCTGAAAGTAAGCGATAATAATTTTATCCAGGTGGATGACAATAGCCCGATGATGCTGGTGGAGAAGGAATATGGCAAAGGGAAGGTGGTGATGGTCAATAGAAATGCTGATGAGCTAAGCTGGAGCGAAATCATCGGAACATATGTATATCAAGTCACTTCAAATGATGCCCGATAACTACTCAATTAACTAATGGAGAGATGGAATTTAATTTAAGTGGGATTGATTTAGCGATTGTAGTTATTTATTTCATTGGGATCGTTACCTGGGGACTGATACATTCTTCCAGAAAAAATACCGAGGCCTATTTCCTGGGAGGCCGTGGGATGAAATGGCCTTTTGTAGGGCTCTCTATGTTTGCCATGGTGGTATCAAGTTCGGCTTTGATTGGTTGGGCCGGGGATGCATACAGTACTGGTATTTCGGTTTTTAACTATGCAACTTCCGGGGCTATTTTTGTTCTTGTCTTCGTACTGGTTTTCTTTTTACCCTTCTACCTGAAGAATAAAATCTACACCCTGCCTGAATTTTTAGAGGGGCGTTTCGATCACCGGAGTAGGCTCTATTTTTCGGTCCTCTCCATCGTTGGTTATACCTTTCTGGATGCCGCCATTACTCTTTATGCAGGAGCGCTCATGCTTAAGATGATTTTTCCAGGTGCGGAAATCTGGTTTCTGGTCATCTGTCTTGCCGCAGTAGCCGCATCCTATTCAATCATCGGCGGTTTAACATCGGTAATGTATGCCGATCTGTTGCAATCTGTTTTTTTGCTTACGGGCTCCATCGTTCTGACAATTACAGCGTTTTCTACAGCAGGAGGATGGTCGTCTGTGATGGAGAACACCCCGGATGAGCTGCTCAGCATGATTCGTCCCCTGGATGATCCTTCTGTTCCCTGGCCAACCCTGATCATTAGTTTGCCCTTGCTGGGATTTTATTTTTGGGGGATTAGTCAGGCTATGGTACAACGCACCCTGAGTGCAAAAAGCATTTCTCATGGCCGATGGGGAAATCTTTTTGCGGCTTTTCTGAATTTCGCCATCTTTTTAGTGATGATCCTTCCCGGAATTGCCGGCCGGTCCATTTTCCCTGATCTTGAAAAAGGGGATATGATCTATCCAAAGCTTGTTTTTGAATTGCTCCCCAAAGGTTTAATCGGCCTTGTGCTGGCTGGTTTGATTGCGGCCATGTCCTCCACCCTGAGTTCCATCCTGAACTCGGCTTCTACTTTGTTTACAATGGACATTATGCCCAGGATTAAACATAACTTAAGCGGCAAACAAAAGGTACTCGTGGGAAATATTGCCGGACTGGTTATCATCACCATATCTGCCTTATGGGCTCCCCAGATAGAGAAGTACGATTCCATTGTGAAGTATTTCCAGGAGCTTTTATCCTATCTCACTCCACCCATTGTAGCCGCTTTCGTACTGGGTGTTTTCTGGAAACGGGCCACACGTCAGGGTGCTTTTGCCGGACTGATGTCGGGTTTCATCATCGCTGCTATTTTGCTTATCCTGAATGATCATTCCCCACTTCGACACATTCATTTCCTTTACGTTGCTCCGATTGTTTTTGCTTGTTCAACCATGGTAATTGTGATCGTCAGTCTATTGTCTGAACCGGAAAAGGAGGAAAAAATTTCTAAATACACATGGACTGTTAAGCTCTTTCACGAAGAGACTGAAGAACTTAAAGGAATTCCCTGGTATAAGAATTTCAGGGTCATTTCGATCATTCTAATCATTCTGACTATCCTGTTTATCATCTATTGGCGATAACAGATTGTCAGCAAAAAACTCTAAGGTATGAACAAGCATAAATTCGGGCACTTTAGCCAGGACGGAACGGAATACATCATCACAGACCCCCATACGCCCCGGGCTTTTGATAATTTCCTGTGGAACGATAGTCTGTTTTCGGTGGTACACCAGACAGGTGTTGGTTTTTTTGATTATCAGATTGGAGATACGGAAGCCGTAAAGCTACTCACAGGTATTGGCCGGATTTGTGATTTTGATGTTTTTGGTCGCGACGGATTAATGAGTCGGCTGGTGTATATCAGGGACAATCATTCCGGTGAATTCTGGAACCTGAACTGGGAGCCGGTGAAGAAACCGTTTGAAGATTACAGGTGTATACACGGTCTGGGTTATACGAAAATTGAAAGCACGGTTAACGCGCTGTTTTCAGGGTTTCGTATTTTCGTGCCAAAGGGAAAAGATCCGGTTGAGTTGTGGACGCTGGACTTTGAAAATCAATCTTTGCAAAGCAGAGATCTTTCGATTTTTGTTTATAACCAGTTCTCTTTCAAATACAAGTGGGGATTCAACAGCTATGGGGATATGCTATTCAGAAAATCATATTTTCAGGAGAAGCTGAATGCAATGATTGCCAATAAACATCCTCATATCACCCCTCATTATTACCAGACGGGATTTATGACAGCCGATATGGCAGCCACAGGCTATGACGGCAGTCGTGATTTTTTCATGGGAATTTATAACGGATACAATGAACCAGAGGCGGTTATTGAGGGAAAATGCAGGAACATAGAAGGCTCATCCGATTCCACTATAGGCGTCATGCAATTCGACTTTGTATTGGAACCAGGTGCCTCGAGGTCAATGAATATGATGCTGGGAGTTACTCAAGATGAAGCCGGGATTGCCGAATTGAAAGATAAGTACCTCTTAAATATTGAAGATTATTACCAGGAACTGAAGGATGAGAACACAAAATTCATCGAGAAAAACCGGGTCAAAACTCCAGATGAACATTTCAACAGGATGCTCAATATCTGGATCAAACATCAGACAGCCTATGGTGCCCAGTGGTGCCGATGGGGATGGATGGGGTATCGTGACATTGTACAGCATGGTTATGGGGTTTCCACATTTAATCCCTCTCGAACCAGGGAAATTTTGGTCGAAGCCTTCCGCTACCAGTACCAGAATGGCATGGCGGTGCGGGGATGGAATCCCGTTGACACCAAGGCTTATTCCGATAGTGCACTTTGGCTTGTTTATACCCTGATCTCTTATTTGAAAGAGACGGGCGACATGGAATTCCTGGACCAGGAGATACAATTCTTCGACGATGGGAGTGCCACTGTACTGGAACATGTGGAAAGAGCGCTTGGTTTTCTCGAAATTAACAAAGGTTCGCATGGACTTTGTTTGATCAAATTTGGAGACTGGAACGACTCATTAACGGCGATCGGTAAGGAGGGCAGGGGGGAAAGCGTCTGGCTCAGCATGGCGTATGCAGAAGCGGTAATGCAAATGGCCGGACTATACAAACATCTGAACGAGGTAGTAAAGCATTCTGGTTTTATGGAGAAGTACAATAACATTAGTGAAGCGATTAATAAAACGGCCTGGGATGGAAGGTGGTACACCCGTTGTTTCGATGACAATGGGCGCCCCATCGGATCTGACAAGAATGAACAGGGGAAGATTTTTATCAATACGCAAGGCTGGGCACTGATTGCCGGTCTTGCCAACAAGGAGAGGACGAAGGCTTTGCTGAAAGCATCCGATGAAATATTGAGAACAGACCTGGGTTACATGTTGCTGGCACCGACCTTTACTGAACCTGATGATCATGTGGGAAGGATCAGTTGTCTCGAACCGGGCATTTGTGAGAATGGAACAGTCTATTCCCATGTAAATGCATGGATGATACTGGGCCTGCTGCGGGTAAACAAGCCCGACGAAGCTTATGAGACCTTCAAAAGGATTACACCGGGTTATATGAACGGACCAAACGATCTGAAACAAAACTCACCTCCCTATATTTATGCCAATGGGTATTTTGGTCCGGCCCACCGAAATAACAAGTTCCAGATGGAGTATACCTGGATCACCGGATCGGTGGCCTGGCATTATAACACACTGACAAAAGAGATGATTGGGATTTTTCCTGATTATGATGGACTGACCATCAATCCCAAATTGCCTTCGGAATGGAATCAGATTGAGGTGTCAAGGGAATTTCGCGGCAAAAATTTCGATATTACAATAGTCAGGGGTGAAAAGTTTATAATTAAACTGAATCATGTCTTCATTGGAGGGAACAAAGTACTCCTGTCAGAATGTGATCCTGAAAACATCCTTGAAGTGATCACAACTTGAACAGAAGATGCGTTTATTGGCAGCCAGCATCTGGAAGATTGGATTTGGGTCAATGAGACCTAAACCAACCTTTTTAGGAAGTACACCTGATGTTCTCTTTTCTTAATTTTAGGATTGATTAACCACGTTAAAACGGAAAGATCAATACCATGAAAAACATTATTCTATTATGAATAGTTCTATCAATTTTTGGCTTCCAGAGTGAAGTCTTAGCTCAACTTGATGTTAGTCCAGACAGCCGCATTGTTCCCTCTGCTGCGGGAACTACAAGTTTTGATGTTGCCACTACGAAAGAAACCGTAATTTTAACACAAAACGGTGTTGTAGTATATCCAGAGTGCGATACAGTCGTTCGATCCGTCGGTTGCGAATCTGATTCAACAACTTTTACAATAAAATCAAATATTGAATGGTCCGTTATGAAAAAAGCTGACTGGCTGTCAACTACTATGACCAATGATACTCTTTTAACCGTCTATTATGATAACAACCTTAGTGTGGATGAACGCTCAGATACCATAACCATATCCGGTGAAGGTGTAACATCAATTTTTTCAGCCCTTGATCAAGAAGGTAATACGCCCGAAGGGTCTATACCCATTATACCGATAAGGATTTTAATATTGACCAGGCTCAGCAATC
>CAZRPW010000159.1:0-8725 GCA_964601975.1 uncultured Bacteroides sp. | reverse complement strand
GAAATATGATGATACAACTTAATTATTCCTGCTAAAAGAATATGAAATTCCTAAAGGATACGTATCTCCATTATATGCGAAGTAATACTTTCGAAAAGGGAGCTGCCTTGTCCTATTACACCGTTTTTTCATTTCTGCCAATCGCCATGATCATCACCTCGGTCCTGGGACTTATTTTTAAAGAAGAGGTCATTTCTGACGAAATGTACAGTTTTCTTTCAAGTATCGTTGGGGACAAAGGTGCAGTTCAATTCGAAGAAATCATCGGCCGCCAGCATCTCCATCAAACCAGCTTATTCACATCGATTTTCGGCATATTTATGCTGTTGTTTGCAGCTACCGGAATGTTCAGTCAGATACACAAATCATTAAATGCAATCTGGGGGCTGAAAGTCAAACCAGAAAAAAGTATTTTCAATTATTTTGCGCGTCATTTTACTTCGCTGGTAGTATTAATCTTTATTGGCTTTTTCTTTTTATTGAGTACCGCAATAAATACCATTTTGATCAAGTATTCTTCCAGCATCCCCCATATATTCCGGAACCTGCATATTTATGAGCACCTGATTTCGTATTTGCTGGTAAGCATGCTGTTTGCCTTTTTTTTCAAATTTACAGGGAATGCAGTTGTCCCCTGGAAAACGGCCCTGATCTCTGCAGCCTTTACATCCATTCTTTTTTTCCTTGGAAAAATTGGCATCGGGATGTATGTTGCTCACAGCAACATTAATTCTACTTTTGGAACAACCAGCATTCTGGCCCTACTTATGATATGGGTATACTATTCCTCACAGATACTATTTATTGGGGCCTCTTTTGCCTATGTATTCGGACAACAAACCGGTTCTGAAATCAGACCTACTAAACAGGTTGTTAAAATTATTTAGATCATTCAGCCTTGAAAGCGCCCGAACTTTCAGGGGGAATGAAACGCTTGAACCCCAAATTGTTTTATAGCAGGGAGTTTTTCTTCTTCAGGGTAAAAAGCTTGTTTATATTTTCGTAATTTAGTTGGGTGACTGGCCTAAATCATCTTTCCAAAAAAGCGTTAATCGAAAAGATCAGGGAATTAGAATGCCAGGAAAAGGATGCCCGATCGAAAACTAAAGATGTCTTATATCAAAAGATACAAGACAATTCTTTTCTGACCACCTTATCATATCAACTTGCTGACGCTTATTATAAGGATGCAATAAATGATATTGCCCTTCCCGCTATAAGTGAATACACAGGGGCGCTTTTTTCGCTATTTACCTTATATAGTACAGAAAAGAAAACGCTCGATTTGATGAATGTCAAGTCCGGTTACAAACTTGTTAATTCCATCGTGGATATCGCCGGAAAACAGATATTAAAAACTTCCAGCCCTGTAAGTGACTCAAATTATGAGCGCATTATTCAGAATAAGGTCAAGCATTCTACATCTATTACAGAGTTATCTTTTGGAGCTATTCCATCAAATCTGGGGAAAGCCATAAAAACGCTTTCCGGTGTACATCATTTTTTCGTCATGGCTCACGTAAATTCAGGGAAACTATTTGCTACCTCCTTTCTTGCTTTTAAAAAAACCCAGAATTTACCTTCTTTAGAATTGCTTGAATCCTATGCTAATATTACCGCAGTTGCAATTCGAAATAAGTTAACCGAAGCTGCTTTAAAGGAGCGGGAGGCTAACCTGAAGGCAATAACCGAGAATACGATTGAGAGCATTTGGTCCATTGATAGAAATTATCGTCTGTTGTATTTTAATGAGGTTATGGAGAAATCCTATTATAATACCTTTGGAGTACGATTAAAAAGAGGAGATAATGCACTAGAAATACTCCCCCCCGAGTTGCAGGACATTTGGAAAGAGCGATACGACTACGCCTTAAAAAATGAAAATATTTTTATATCAGACAGTGTCGAAGGCCCAGATGGGCTGGTTTATATCGATGTAGCATTGAATCCAATTAAAATAGATCACAGAGTTGTTGGTGTATCCATTTATGGGAAAGATGTTACCGAAAATAAAGTAGCCGAATTAGAGCTTATTGCAGCTAAAGAAAAGGCCGAGGAAAGTGATCGCTTAAAGTCAGCATTCCTGGCAAATATGAGTCACGAAATTCGTACTCCTATGAATGGAATCCTTGGCTTTGCGGGTTTATTAAAGAAGCCGGAGCTTGAAGGAGAGAAGCAGCTGAAGTATATTGATATCATTCAGAAGAGCGGCAACCGGATGCTAAATATTATAAATGATCTTATAAATATTTCCAAAATTGAGGCAGGACAGGAAGAAATTATTCTTTCTGAAACTGTACTGAATGAGCAATTAAGATTTGTACATACTTTCTTTAGTTCAGAGGCTGAATTGAAAGGGCTGTCCATATCCCTTGACTGCCCGCTGTCCGATAAGGAGACCAGCATCGTTTGTGATAAAGAAAAAGTCTATGCTGTACTCACAAATTTGATTAAAAATGCCATAAAATTCACCCATAATGGGAGCATTAGTATTGGGTATAAATTGAAGGGCGATTTCCTTGAATTTTATGTGGAAGATACTGGGATTGGCATTCCCAAAAAACAGCAAGAATCTGTTTTCAATCGTTTTGTCCAGGTGGATACAGAATTATCCAGTAAATATGAAGGTTCGGGTTTAGGCCTGGCTATTTCAAAGGCCTACATTCAAATGCTTGGCGGAGAAATGTGGTTGGTATCTAAAGAAAATGTGGGCAGCACTTTCTTTTTTACCATCCCAGTAATAAGGTCAGAAGCTACTTCCATGAAGGAATCTATGCCTCAGGACCCTCTTGTAGATTATAAAAACACGAAAGAAATTACAATTCTTCATGCGGATGATGATAAGAATTCTCAATTATTAATACAAAGTATATTGTCAGGAGATAACTATACTGTACTTACTGCAGAGAATGGCGAAGAAGCCGTGGAAATGTGTCGTGAAAACCCCAATATCAGCATCGTTCTAATGGACATTAAGATGCCAGTAATGAGCGGTTTAACTGCTGCTAAATATATAAAGAAACTTAACCCAAAGTTACCTATTATCGCTCAAACTGCTTTTGCACTTGAATCTGACAAGAATAAATATGCTTCGCTATTCGACGATTATCTGACTAAACCCATCCACGAATCTGAATTGCGAAAGGCTATAAACGATGCCCTGAAATAAGATCCATCCAAAACCAGACCCCTTACCACTTTTTATCATGGCATTCATAACAAGATACGCCCGTGGTTCCTCCTTTTAAATCGGAACCATGACAGCTCACACAATTGGTAAGTGGCTGATCAAGTCCGCTCTTATGCATAGTACCATCTTTACTGATCGAATGGTCTGCCGGAGGATTGTATTTTGGCAGATCATTTGTCTTTTCACAGGCAACAACCATAAAGAGCATTAGAAACAGAACCGATGTCTTGCCTGCAATGTGGCCTTTCGTTTTTTTCATAATTGAAATCTTAATAAGTACGTGTTTCATCCTTCTTCAGTAAAACCATTTATTGGAAAGTTTTATTGTATGGTTTGAAAACCTGGAAGTTAAAAAGGAAATATTTCCGTTAAGATAGCATGAAAATAAAAAGCACTATAAATTTAAATTGCCGAAAATCGTCAAATCTTCATTTCACCGGAATATCCCATAAAACCGGGATCTTTATCGTTGGATATGGATTGATATCAAATTTGTGGGTCAAGGTCTTATTGAAAAAATATTGGTCGGAAAAGTCCAGAAGAGCTACCCAGTCAATTACACCCTGTTCATGCCCTCCGGTTCGCCAGTTCATTTTAATGTTGTTCTCAGCTCCCATCCAGGTATAAACTTTTTTTGCAACCTCGAAAGTGAGGAATGTCCCGAACGGATTTGCCCAGTAATCCTGTAATGCATGCGCATTAAAAAATGCCCTTGGCGCTATCACGGCTTTGCCAAAATGCGCATCAAAAGGAATCCTTGTCTCATAACCCGCCAGCTTATAATACTCCTTAGTCCACCAGTGTGGATTGGCTATTGAGGCGTGGCCAATGGTTTGTTCGTCCTGTCCCAGTTCAAAATACCGATGGCTGGCAGTACCTCCCAAACCAGATGAATTAGGTGCAGTTATGGCAATTCTTGCATCATAAATACCACCGCAAAAGGCTGTTTTACCACCACGTGAATGACCGGTAACCACTATTTTGTTGCTGTCCACAAAATCAAGTGTTTCGAAATAGTCAATAAGGAGTTTGTAACCCCATGCCCATGCTGCAATAGTACCCCAGTCATATTCAGGGTACAAGGGGAATACACCACTATTTTTGGTCAGCTCAAGGTTTTTGTTGTCCAGACTTAAATCAGTACGAACATACTGACACATGATATAGCCTCTTTTTATGGCTTCAATGCTTATCTCATCAGGAATTTGATCAATTGCACGATCATTCTTTATGATAATGGGAAATGGACCCTCACCTTTTGGTTTTATTAGTCCAAAATGAATAACCAGTGATTTCCCGTTGCGTTTCAGGGTTAATGAATATAATTTTCTGACTGCCGATTCATCGTAAATGTCCTCCGATAATGTTTCTTCCACAACTACATCATTAGGAGTCGGCGGCATTTCACCGTATTGATAGTGTGCAAGCATCGATTTAATATAGCTGCTTTGTTTTTCCCACTCTTCTCTATTCGCGACTCTATTTCCGTCTGGTTTTAGAAAAGGGTCTTGTAGACCATGCTGCAATACTAATTCCTGTACTGGCTTAAAATCATAGCTTATACCGCTCTGTGCATATGAAAAAATACTCATCGCACTCATTATAAATAATATAATAGATATTGTCCTCATCGTATCTGCAAATTTCGGAAATATAAAAATATGAATTTAAACGGCTCTTTGCTGGAAAATTCTTTGCCTTAAAATACCAGGCTAAACACGGTCGCTTGGTGCGGTATTGAACTAACGGCTATGGTCCCGCCGTGCATTCTCATTATTTGCCGAGACAGGCTTAATCCAATACCTGATCCAGTACTTTTAGTGGTATAGAAGGGTATAAATATATCGTCAATAATGTTTGCCGGAATTCCGGCTCCACCATCTTTTGTATGGATCTCCACCCTGTTTTCGACATTTTTGTATGCGCTCACAAGAACTTTACCATCCTTAGAATCACCAGAAGCCTGAAATGCATTCTTAATCAAATTGATCAGGACCTTTTCCAATAAGCTAATATCTGCTGTAAGCTCAAGGTTGTCTGGTGCGCAAGAAAACTCCAAAGCAATGCCTTGCGAATCGACTTCCTCCAGGAAGAGAGTTTGAAGCTGGTCAAACAATTCACGGATGCGGAATTTCTCAAATTTCGGGGATGGCAGTTCGGTCAGACTTTTATACTTACCAACAAAATCGATTAAGCCCCTGCCTGTAGTTTCTATGGTATCCAGGCTGTCCATTGTTTTTAGCAGCAAGGCTTCATCTATTTCATCTAATTCTTTTTTAGAGCCAGTTTCTTTATTTACAAAGTATTTCCTGGTGGTGTTTGCCAGGGACGCTATCGGGCTGATAGAATTAGATATTTCATGCGTTAATACGCGAATTAATTTTTGCCAGGAATCCAATTCGTTTTGCTCCAGTTCGATCCGGATATTCTGAAGGGATAGAAGATTCAGTGTCTCCTCTTCAGATTTAAAGATGCTGAGTTTTAATGACAGAATCAGGACTGACGGTTCCGTTACCACCTTAATTACCTGATGATTATCGGGTTGTAATTCTTCAATGCACTTGAAAAGGTCGGGATACTTGATACTTATATCGTTTATGCTACCTAGCTGATTGATCTGTAATAAGCTCTTGGCTGCATTGTTGAATATCTCAACAGTTCCATCTCTTGTATATGAAATCAAGCCAACACCCACGTGTTCAACCAGGTTATTGAGGAATAAGCTTTGCCGTGCATTTTGCCTTCTCATTTCACCAATGGTAGTATTTACTTCATTCAGTGAAGCGCTTAGAGAATCGAAAATCTCGCCTTCGTATTTCGAAGAAGGAGTAAGTACAGAATCTTCATTACGTACCGAATTAAAAAAATGAGCCAGCTTACGATTTGTCTTATTTACATAATGCACCAGCTTATATACCTGGTATATGATAAGCAGTCCAATTCCAACAAGACTTATGTAATACTCCTTTTGCAGGCAGGGTATGATGGAGATAAAAGCAAAGGAGCTGAGGATGATGAGGATGATGCGGAAAAGAACTGCTGAAAAAAGACTTTTACTATACATAAGCGTTTATCTAAAGCTTGTGTTTCTGAATCTTGTTATAGAGTGTTTGTCTCGCAATATTCAACTCTTTGGCTGTTTGATAAACATTCCCTCTGTTTCTTTCAAGCGCTTTCAGTATTCCGCGTTTCTCAATTTCGTCTAAAGTAAGAGGTGAATTTTCAGAAAATTTTAAAACTGGCCTGGGCAAATACAAATCATCGGGCTTTAAAATATTGGATTCACTTAAAATCACAGCTTTCTCGATGGTGTGCTGCAGCTCCCTGACATTTCCGGGCCAATGGTATGACTTTAAAACTTCAGAAGCGTCTTTAGTCAGTTTCAAGGAGTCCTTTCCATACTTTGCCTTGAAATGCGTAAGAAAGTAATCACCCAGTTCCAGAACATCATCACCCCGATCACGCAAAGGAGGAATCGTTATTTCGATTATATTAATCCTGAAGTACAAGTCTTCCCGAAAGGAACCTTCTGAAGTCATTTCTTTCAAATTCTTATTGGTTGCACAAATGAGTCGTGTGTCAAATTCTATCGGAGCATTCGCTCCAATTCGTGTAAAAGTTCTGTTTTGCAATGCAGATAGTAATTTGGCTTGCATTGAAAGTGAAAGGTTTCCTATTTCATCTAAAAACATGGTTCCCCCGGAAGCTATCTCAAAGCGTCCTCGTCGTTTTTCTTTTGCATCGGTGAAAGCCCCTTTCTCGTAGCCAAACATTTCGCTTTCAAAGAGTGATTCGCTTAGAGAACCCATATCCACAGAGATCAGTATTTCCTGATTTCGGGTCGATTGTCGATGTATCTCACGGGCAACAAGCTCTTTTCCAGTTCCATTCTCACCTAGAATAAGGATGTCAACATCCGTTTCGGCAACTTTTTGAATGGTTTCATGAATCTCCTGCATGACGGAGGATGATCCTATGATGCAAGCATACTTCTTGTCAATTTTTTCGAGCAATGACTTCTGCTTTTCCTTCAAGGACTCCACTTCACGTTTTGACTGCCTGAGTTTATAGGCCGAGTTTAAGGTGGCCAGTAATTTATCGTTGTCCCATGGCTTTACTACAAAATCAGCAGCCCCTTCTTTTACTGCCCTTACAGCCAGATCTACATCCCCATAGGCAGTAATGGGAATGATAGTTGCATTCGGATCCATTTTAAGAATTTCCTTCATCCAGAATAAGCCTTCGTTTCCGGATTGAACACTTGCCGAAAAATTCATATCCAGGAAGATGGCATCAAATTCATTTGCTCGGATCAAGCCAGGAATCAAATTGGGATTACTGGCGGTAAGAACTTCGTCAACCTCCATCTCGAGTAATCGGGTCAGCGCAATCAGGATGTTCTTGTTATCATCAACGACTAAAAGCTTTCTTTTTCTTGCGGGCATAAGTGTAAATGTATGTTATTCATCCATAAATGTCCAGTTGTTAGGCAGTGAATGTCCAATTATTAGGCAGTGGCGATGTAGTTGCACCCCCGCTAAAGAATCTAAGAGCTTATTATATAGGGATATATGTTTCCGGTATGCGATTTGACTAGTAGGTGTCAAAGCTCAAATATTATGATTAAGAATTACATAATTATCGCTTTCAGAAATATTGCAAGGTTTAAACTGCATTCAGCAATCAATATCGGTGGACTTGCCCTGGGGGTTTCCATATTTACACTGATAATGATTTACGTAGTGAGTGAATTAACTTACGATAAGTACCATGAGAACTATGCCGATATATACCAGGTAAGTGTAAATAATGGGTTGATAACTTCCGCTCGTTTAGGGCATTCGATGCAGGAAAGCTTTCCCGAGATTAAGTATATGGTTCGTATAGATCTGCGTTACGGGGGTGGGCAAAAAGCCTATTTAACGAATATGGAATCAGAAGAAGCTGTTGAATTCGAAGATATCATTTATGCGGATTCTGGCTTTTTTAATATGTTTAGTGTTGAACCCATTGCTGGTGATCTATCCACAGCACTCAAAGATCCATATTCGCTTGTCCTGACAGAATCATATGCAAGAAAACTTTTCGGAAGTGAGGATGCCATAGATAAAATCGTTGGTTTCGTAAGCGCAGATGGAAGAATCAGGCAAGATTTCACCATAACAGCGGTTATTGGAGATCAACCTGGCAATTCATCTTTAAAATATACAGCCATTGCATCCTTTATCACATTGAATGATATTAAACCAGGGGGTATTGAAGCTGATCAGGATTACTATAATTGGGGATATCTTACCTATGTAATGCTTCACGACCGTGTTGATATACAAGATTTTGAAAACAAAGCCCGGGATGAATATGTCAAATTCGTATGTGAGATCGATGAAGTTGATCCGGCAAGTGAAGAGGCAGCTGAAATTACGATGAATATAGTTCCCCTTTCCAGGGTGCCATTTTATGGAAATAGTAAGCGTCAGTTCATATCCCTGATAATTCTTTTAGGTGTGCTTATCCTGGTGATTGCATTAATCAACT
>CAZRPW010000158.1:0-8805 GCA_964601975.1 uncultured Bacteroides sp. | reverse complement strand
GGTTGATTGGAAACATGGATTCTGACGATTCTGTGGATGTTGCATCCCCGGGTTCGGAACCGGGTTCTGGTTCTGGTTCTGGTTCTGGTTCAGGTTCGGGTTCGGGTTCGGGTTCGGGTTCTGGTTCGGGTTCGGGTTCAGGTTCGGGTTCTGGTTCGGGTTCGGGTTCAGGTTCTGGTTCAGGTTCTGGTTCAGGTTCTGGTTCAGGTTCTGGTTCAGGTTCTGGTTCGGCTTTGGCACTGTCGACCTATCACCCCCGGCCCTTTGCAATTCTGCATGATTTCTTCTCCGGGATTGACGGGCTTTTTGATCCTACTTCGGCTTCTACAATTTTGACGTCCGTGCAGTCTGCAGCCCCGGTTCTTTCAAACTTCCTGGCTCTGCAGGATTTTTCAAAGGCTCTTGAAGAAATCAGGGGCAACAGTGGCTCACCGGAAGCCTTCCGTAAACGCTTCTGGCGCTGGTTCAACATGTTCCGCATTATGAAATTCCTTCACTATGCAAGGGCGCATGGCTACCCTGATATAGATATTGGGGATGCAGTTCATCACTTCCTGTCGCTTGAGAGGTCCCATAGTTTGAGAGAACTGTTGGAAATATTCAGAAACAAGGACTAGTGTGACTATTACAAATTCCGCTTACTCATATTCTGGTTCTATTTTTAATTTATGCAAGAAATAAGTTTACAGGCATAGCCGTAGCTACGGCGAAAAACTTTACGCAGCAGAAAGGAAAAAGAGGGCTGTAATAAGTGAATGGATTTTTTAATTGCCACACAAGCATTCCGGGATTGAACCCAATAAGAACATGTAGTTAGCAGTTCTTTACAATTGTTCTCCTCTTTTGGATAATATGCTAACTATACAAATAATCGGCTTAAGGAGATGAAAGCCCTTCTCGAATTACCACTTGCTCTGCGCTATCAATAAACCTTCTTACAAATTCTATCAAGTAAGCCGCTTCAGCTTCCAAAATCCCAGTGAGGCAAGGACTTACTAAGGTTTGTTGTGCCTGTCCGGTCAACCTTAAGATTTGAGGCACAGGGCCAGGATATATATCGATCTTCATGGCGGTAAGATCTTCGATTTTTTTTATGATAAAAGAGGAACGCTTACTGATTTTCTGCTTTGTTCCGGAAGCGACTCTCAAACTTGTGGTGACTCTCAGCTTACCGTCGTTGATCGTAACGATGTAGTTATTCATGCCTGTACAGATATGCAGTGCATTTCCCGCAAACCAAAGCCATGAGTTTTTCGCAGTTCGATCAAGCTCTTCCGTGATGCTTTTTACAATTTCTTTCGGGTCTGCGACCGGCCTACCAGCGATGGTATCACAGTGAACAGGTTCGCCCATCTGAATATACCTGTGATAGAAACCTAACAAGTCAATATATTCCCCCCAGGTTTCTGTGGCATACCCAATTTCAAGGGAATTGATCTCTGAGCTTATCAGCAAATTCATAGAGCTTACAATTCCGTATCGATCATTCAGGTATAGTTTACTGTGCAGGTGAGGAATCTTATGGTACGGCAGTTCCAATTTATCCAGATCGCGATAGGTGGCTCCGTTTTCGGGATCGCCCCTGACATATATCTCTAAATGAATATTCCTGGCTGTTAATGCATTAAGCTTATTCCTAAACTTATACCATTTCGAAATATTCATATAGGGAGATACAATGATGACCCTTTCATCGCTCTCATCGAGCAATGTTAGAATCCTGGCTGAAATTTCTGAAGGTTTAATCAATTCCATAATTATTTCATATTTCTGTTGATTTGACTGATAATTACGATTTAGCCTTGGTCTTCTATTATAAATGGTGCAAACAGTCATATATCGCCACTATTGTCGAAAAAAATATGTTTTAAGATATTTTTTATGCATTTATTAACTTTTTTGATGTCTGTTTGCGTATTTTTTATATATTAAAAAACATTAATTAGCGGAACAGCACGCATATAGTTAACAAACGCATAATTTATATTTCACACCATGAGTAGTCAGCTGATTTGGAGCATTTTAAAACAGTTCGCAAGCAGAAATAGCTTGTGTTTTACATTTCAGGATGTAGTGAAGGAATTCCCGGAGAAGAACCGCGTTTATCTGTCAAGGATACTTGCTGACATGGTCAGGAAGGGCATGCTATGTAAAATAACCCGGGACAATTACCATATTATCCCATTTAATGCTGATGCGGAAACCTATTATCCTGATGCGCATCAAGTGGCTAAATGCATCATGCAGAATAAAGAGTACTATATCGGGTATGCCTCAGCACTGAAGCTCCATGGGCTTAAATCCCTATCGGAAGTCAAAGAATCAGATCCCAATCAATCTCAACTCCAGCAAGCAGATCCCAATCAATCTCAACTCCAGCAAGTAGATCCCAATCAATCTCAACTCCAGCAAGCAGATCCCAACCAATCTCAGTTCCAGAAAGCGCATCCCAAAGAAACGCATCCCATTGAATACGTGGTCACCAGGAAGCAGACAAGGCTGTCCATCAGGAGTTTTGGTGGAATTACCTGCCAATTCATTCAGCATGATGAAAATCGATTTTTCGGTTTCGATAGCATCTGGATAAACGAGCATGAGAAAGCGATGTTTAGTGATTTGGAAAAGACACTCGTGGATATTGCTACCAAACCCCGGCTTGTTGGAGGCATCGTCGAAGTCGGAAATGCATTTTTCCGGGCGAAGGCCCGGACAGATCACACTAAACTGTTTCTCTATTTCGCGAGGAACAGGAATAAGTCAGCAAAAAAGAGATTCCTTTTTCTTACCGACTTATTGGGTATGGAATGGACTAATGAACATAAAAGAATGATGGAAGAGTTGGGGACCGGCATTTCTTTACTGGATCCGTCGGCACCCGACCAGGGAAGAAAAAGGAGGAAATTTGGATTGAAAATCAATGTGGATCCCCTCCATATCAAAGAGATGGTCCTTCAGCCTAAGATATTGTAAAACAAATTATTACCTGAGAAATAACGAAATAGAATTGCTTTCGACAAGGAGAATATCTCAAGGAAAATATCGCTTTGAAACACTGACCACCGGGAACTGCTTTCCAGCTTTTACTCCTTCTTCTCAATCACCACAAAAACATCCTCGTTTTTCTTCTTCATGAGGAATTGCTCCCGGGCGTACTTCTCCAGGTTGTCCTTGTCGGTGGTGAGTTCGTGAAGCCGTGTGGAGTCTTTTTGTATCTCCTGCAGGTAGTATTCGCGATCGTCTTCAAGCTGCCTGATCTCGGACGACATCTTCATGCGGTCGACCATGTTGTTCTGGTCGAAGAACAGCATCCATATGGCAAATACCGAAATGGTAAGCACATACTTGTTCTTCGCCCAGGGCCATGCGAGCCTGACAAACTTATCGATCTTTGGATGGACTTTCACCCTGTAAAATTATGCAAAAAAAAGTCTCCCTCACCTTTCAGCAAGAGAGACTTTCAACATTCTTTAAGCATTCCTGCTAATCTTCTTCCATAAAGGGATACCTGTAGTCCTTCGGCGGAACGAAGGTCTCCTTGATGGTCCTCGGGGAAACCCATCTCTGCAGGTTGATCATGGAGCCGGCCTTGTCGTTGGTTCCCGATCCGCGGGCTCCTCCGAAGGGCTGCTGTCCTACAACTGCTCCTGTGGGCTTGTCGTTGATGTAGAAGTTTCCGGCACAGTCGGAAAGCTTTTCTGTAAGACACTCAATGGCATAGCGGTCCTGGGCGAAGATGGCTCCGGTAAGTGCATAGATGGAGGTCTCGTTGAGTATTTTGGCTGTTTCCGCAACCTTGTCATCGGCATAGACATAGATTGTAAGCACTGGTCCGAACAGTTCCTCTTCCATGGTTATGTACTTGGGATCGGAGGCAAGGATGACTGTGGGTTCAATGAAGAAGCCTTCTGTTTTGTCGTGTCCGCCACCAATAATGACCTCGGCATCGGCATCTTTTTTGGCCCTGTCTATGTAGCCTGCCAGTTTATCGAAGCTGGCCTCGTCAATTACAGCATTGAAGAAATTGGTGAAATCTTCGGGGGGTCCCATCTTAATTCCCTTCATCATGTTCTCCATGCGCTCCCTAACCTCGGGCCACATACTTTCAGGGATATAGGCCCTGGATGCAGCGGAACATTTTTGTCCCTGGAACTCGAATGCTCCACGTACCATGGCTACCACAAGTGCCTTCCTGTCGGCCGTGGGATGGGCAAAGATAAAGTCCTTTCCACCGGTCTCACCCACAATGCGGGGATAGGATTTATACTTTTCGATGTTTCCGCCAATGGTTTTCCACATGTGCTGGAAAACGCCGGTGGATCCGGTGAAGTGAATACCGGCAAAATCGGCGTGATTGAAGATCTCGTTTCCGGCTACGGGTCCCGACACAAATACAAGGTTGATTACCCCGGCGGGAACGCCCGCTTCCACAAAGGCGTCCATCAGCACCTTGGCCGAATATACCTGGGTGTTGGAGCACTTCCATACCACCGTGTTCCCCATCATTGCGGGGGCTGTAGGCAGGTTACCGGCAATCGAGGTGAAGTTAAAGGGAGTCAGCGCAAACACAAAGCCTTCCAGCGGACGCTGCTCGACCCTGTTCCAGATCCCTTCGGAGGAAATAGGCTGCTGCTCATAGATGTCGGTCATGTACTTCACATTGAAGCGAAGGAAGTCGGCCATCTCACAGGCAGAGTCAATCTCGGCCTGCATGACGTTCTTTGACTGGCCCAGCATGGTGGCTGCATTGATGGTGTCGCCATAGGGTCCGGCGATGAGATCGGCAGCTTTGAGAAAGATGGCAGCACGGTGCTCCCATCCAAGGGCAGCCCACTTTTCCTTTGCATTCAGGGCAGCCTTAATGGCCATCTGAACATGGCTTGCATCGCCTTTGTGGAAATTCCCCAGGAGGTGTTTTCTTTCATGGGGCGGATGAATGGGAACCAGATTGCCGGTTCTCACCTCTTTCCCGTCGATCCACATGGGAATATCCATTACCTGTGATCGGAGTCTTTCGATTTCCTGTTTGAGGGTCTCACGCTCGTGGGTCCCTGGTGCGTAATTCCTGACCCGCTCATTCACAGGCAGGGGGACATTAAAAATACCTTTTGGCATACCTCTTGTCTTTTATATGTTTATGTATGATAACTCTCTTTTTTTAAGGCGCTTCGGTCACGCTGCAAATATAGTTCCTTAGCGGGCTTTGTACCACATATTATACAGCACACCCCTTAACAAAAAAAGCAAAGAGAGCCCTTATAAATACTGTCTTATATCATGTTTAGGCCGAAAGGCATCCAAATACAGGTGTTGCACAACAGGAATTTATTTTTGTCTGTTTTTTTCTTGTAAAAAGTGAACAAAACGCTTTCACACATGTTATCCATATCTAGTTTAAATAATAAGGTATAACCATTTAAAAACCCGATAATATGTCATTTCAATTACCAGATCTGAGTTACGATTATAATGCACTGGAGCCGCACATCGACGCGCGCACTATGGAAATTCATCACAGTAAGCACCATGCTGCCTATACTGCCAATTTCAACAAGGCTGTGGAAGCGGCCGGACTGGAAGGTCAGACGGCCAAGGATATTTTTGCAAAGATCTCTGCATATCCAGCTGCAGTAAGGAATAACGGGGGTGGTTTCTATAACCACAACATATACTGGTCTGTAATGGGACCCAACGGAGGTGGAGCACCCACAGGTGTTCTCCTGGAAGGTATCAACAAGGCTTTCGGATCCTTCGACGAATTCAAGAAACTTTTTGCCACCGCTGCAGCTACACGTTTTGGTTCGGGCTGGGCCTGGCTTGTGAAGAAGGCCGATGGCTCACTTGCTGTAAGCTCAACACCCAACCAGGATAATCCTTTGATGGATGTTGCTGAGGTGAAAGGTACACCGCTGCTCAACATCGATGTATGGGAGCATGCCTACTACCTCAATTACCAGAACCGCAGGCCCGACTACATTGAGGCTTTCTGGAACGTGATCGACTGGGATAAGGTAGCAGCAAAGCTGTAATTAGATAAAGCTGTAAAGCTCCGAAAAAAAATAGTTAGTTGGTTATTTTGTGTGGGGCGCCTTTTGGGAGGCGCCCTTTTTTTTGTTCTTTTTTCTTATGTTCGTTTTTCGCTCTTATTTTTGTTGTTTTTTCAATCTTCTTGATTGCCTTTATTAAAATGATTGCCATATGAACACAGCAATCACACCAGAAGAGATTGGCAAGAAACTAAGGAGAATCCGTAAGCAAAACGGATTTTATCAGGATGAAATTGGCCGAATACTTAAGATCTTCAGTCGTCCAAATGGAAAAAGGGAACCGGAATATCTCCCTGATTGAGGTAAGTATTCTTACCGAATCGCTGGGATTTTCTGTCGATACTTTCCTTAGTAATGCATACGAGATGCCATCAGATATTGCAATACTTGCGGAGCCTGAAGTCAGATCAGACCTTAGCAAATAAATGGAGAATGAGAAAAGCCTCCTGAGGTTCAAAAGTAGTTATGCCGGCATCCCTCAAATAAAATACCTGCCAGGTAGGATACCATTGAAGGCAACAAAACAGGGGGAACCCATCGATTACGAGCTTGTTTTTTAAAGGATGGCGACGTCTTAACGTGCTAATATTATGATCGATAGAGCTTCGATTTTGACTTAAACAGAATGCTCTTTGCGCAAGATCTGTATGCGCTTGATGCTTAAATTGGTGATCTCCTTGATTTGCTCATCAGAGTATCCCTTGGTAATCATGTTCATTACAATTTCCTTATGACCCTGTTTAATACCCTGTTCTTTTCCCTGCTCAATTAACCTGATACGGTATTCTTCAAAGACATCCTTAGATTCCGGTGATATTGTTTTCATAATCTGATCAATTTTTTCAGGCGCCATTCCTGATACATTATACAAATAAAACAAAATACTCTGGATATTTGTTTTCTCAATGTTTTTAATCTCACGCAATATCTCCCTGGCCACAAGGGGATTTTCCTGGATGAAACCAATAAGATTGTCGCTTCGTTTCATAAACCACACCCCGATTTTTACATTTGGCCGTTTGAAATGCTGAATGATTGCATGGTCTTCAAAACTCTTGGTATCAAACAGCACATATTCGAATGAGGGGACAAAGTGTTTCAATTCCTTTGGTATATTCCTTACAATCTCCCGGTGGATCCACCTTTGCTTGCCATGATAAAAAACAATGGCAATAACTGGTGTGAGCTCCTGCTTGCTACTTTCCTGGCTTTCCCACACATTAAGAATATAGCGTAGGAGCTGCAAATGAATGTTCTTCGAAGGATAGCTCTTATGTTCGTAAAGCAAGGAAATTTTGATCTGCTTATCCCCGTACAGGATAGTATCAGCATGTTCCAACTGATCTTCCTGCGCCAGAAAAGTGCCCGCCTTCCGGCAGCTACCCACCGCCAGGATCAGAACTACCACCAGTATTCCAATCTTAACGAGTCTCGCTTTAATACTTAGATTATTTTATACCGCGGCGGCCTCAACCTCTTTCAGCACACGGGTCAGGTTACCCCCCCAGATCTTCTTAATCTCTTTGGAGCTGTAGCCTCTTTTTACAAGCTCCAGGGTGATGTTCCCCATCTGGCTCACATCAAAGCAGTCTTCTATTCCGCCTCCACCGTCGAAGTCGGTTCCGATGCCCACGTGGTCGATGCCAATGAGTTCAACCACATGGTCGATATGATCGACTGCATCTTTTACGGTGGCCAGCTCCCTGGGGAAATTATCATCCACTGAAAGCCAATCTACCATGAAGGCCGCTTTGCCCTCCTCGTCCAGCTCATAAAAGTTCCCGTGCTTTTCGCGTACGGCCGACCTGGCCGAATCACGCTGTGGATTGGGTGCCGGCGTTTTCAGGTAGGCACTCAGGATGCACATCTGGATAACTCCTCCATTTTCCTTCAGCTCAAGCAGCAGCTCGTCGCTCAGGTTCCGGGGATTGTCGCACAGGGCCCTGGCACAGGAGTGAGAGGCAATGACCGGCGCCCTGCTCAGTTTAATCACATCTCTGAAGGTATCGTCCGAGGCATGGGAGAGGTCCACCATGATTCCCAGGTCGTTCATCCTGGCAACCACTTCTTCCCCGAAGGGTGAGAGTCCGCCGTGCTCAAGGGTATCGGTCGATGAGTCGCAAATATCATTGTTGTAGGAGTGCACGATGGTTACATACCTGATGCCCCTCTCGTAATAGGTATCCAGGAGCCCCAGGTTTTTGCCAATGGGATAACCATTCTCCATCCCCTTGTAGATGGCACGCTTACCGGTCCGGGCGATTCTTTTCAGATCGGATGCCCTGGTGGCAAGCTCCATCTCATCGGGATGACGGGCTACCAGTGCATCGATGGAATCACAAACCCTCAGGGCCTCTTCCATAGCCTTCTTATTTCCTTCGGGGGTACGCTCGCGCTGTCCGATAAATACAGCCAGGTAGATCCCATCCAGGCCGCCCTCCTTCATCCGTGGAAGATCCACCTTACTGCGCCTGGGATCGTTCTTCTCCATGAAATTAAAACCGGGTCGAACCATAGACATGGGTGTATCGGTATGGGAATCGACGGTGAAGGCCGCCTCATGGATAGCGGCAGCCTTTTTTTCAATACTGCTTTGAGTTTCGGCACAGGCCGTGAGGGACATTACAATGGCAAGGGTGATGAGAATACGTTGCATTTTAAAATGTATAAATGGTAAATGGAAAATGGTAAATGGTAAATGGGTAAATGGTAAATGGGTAATTGGGTAATTGGGTAATTGGGTAGATATTTCGATGTGGAA
>CAZRPW010000157.1:0-8863 GCA_964601975.1 uncultured Bacteroides sp. | reverse complement strand
TGCGGCTATGAATCCGGTTTCTTCGCTTCGATATGAGTGAGCTTGCTTCGCAAGCGGTAAGTGGGTAAGTGGGTAAATGGGAAATGGGAAATGGTAAATAGTAAATGGGTAAATGGTAAATAGGAAATGGGAAATGGGAAATGGTAAGTGGGGAAGTGGGGAAGTGGGTAAATGGGTAAATGGGTAAGTGGGTAAGTGGGTAAGTGGGTAAGTGGGGAAATGGGTAAGTGGGTAAGTGGGTAAGTGGGTAAATGGTAAGTGGGTAAATGGTAAGTGGGTAAGTGGGTAAGTGGGTAAATGGGTTAGTGGGAGAGGGAGGCGATGAGCGGGACGAAAATAGCAACAAAAATAACAAGCGTTGACTGCATAAAATAATTGCTTACAAACAATCCTGTCAAAACGAGAAATTCAGTGATGTCGACACCTTCAATAGTTCCTCTTACCATTCTTCCATGAAAATCAATTCTATGATTCCTTTCATCCGTGATACTCCACCTGGTTTGCCAGACGTTGTCATATTTCCAGCGGAAGCTCTGGCCAAGGTAAGTGATATCGGCACTGCTCCTCAGCGAGTTATATTCAATTTTACCAAGGATGTAATTTGTGCCTGGATCAACGATTTCGGTATGCTGGTTAATAAAGCCCCTTGTGCGAAACTTGTATTTTCTGCTATTCAGTTCACCTTCAGCCATTTGTTTCCAGGGGTTTTCCCTCAGTTGACCAATCTCACCTTCAGCAGAATAGATCTTGCTGGTGGTGTTAAAAGGTGCCTTTTTCCAATGAAGTATCGTTTTCATGGCTTAACTTGTATCAAATCGCATATCTCCTGCGTCTTAACAGAGTACTAAAATATAAAATATGATTCGGAATTATTTTGTAGTTGCACTAAGAAATTTATGGAGACACAGGGGTTATAGCCTGATTAATGTATTGGGCCTCGCCATAGGTCTGGCCAGTAGCATCATGATCCTGCTTTATGTGATCAATGAACTCACATATGATCGTTTTCATGAGAAATCGGAGCAGATATACCGGGTCTGGATATCGGGCAGCATGCCCGCCACAGAAATGCGTCATGCTGTCACTTCTCCACCCATGGCAGAGGCTATGCTGAATGACTACCCGGAGGTTGAACAGGTAGTAAGGCTTCGACAGGCAGGAGGCTGGCTGGTGAAATCGGGCGATCGGATCTTCCATGAAACCCAGGAGGATTTCATCTTTGCGGATTCCACTTTCTTTGATGTATTCAGTTTTGAATTATTGAAGGGCGATCCTCGTACCTGCCTCCGCGATCCGCGCAGTATTGTACTTTCGCAGGAATATGCGCTTAAGTATTTCGGAGATGAAGACCCTATTGGTAAGACCCTTAAGATTGAACAGGATACTAACTTGTCGGTCATTACCGGTGTGATGGAGAATTTTCCTGTAAATTCTCATTTCCATAGCCATATGATCGGATCCCTCAGCACCCTGGGCAACAGCCGTAGCACAAACTGGGTGAATCATAATTACTATACCTATGTGGTTTTGAAAGAAGGTACCGACCCGGTTGAATTTGAGGCCCGAATGCACGAAATGGTTGTTAAGTATGTGGGGCCGGTAGTGGAACAGTTTATGGGAATAAACCTGGACCAGTTTGAAGCATCAGGGCATTCATATGGATACCGCTTACAGAAAATGAATGATATACATCTTCACTCGGACCTGCAATATGAATTAGAGCCTGGCGGGAACCCAATGTATGTTTACATTTTCCTGGTAGCAGCCATTCTGATCCTTGTAATTGCCGGGGTGAATTTCATGAATCTGGCTACGGCACGCTCCACCGTCAGGGCCCGCGAGGTGGGACTACGGAAGGTGGTGGGCTCAAAGCGATCTCAGTTGATCGCCCAGTTTCTCACCGAATCGGTGCTACTCAGTATGATTTCATTGATTGTGGCAGTTGGACTGGTTTACCTTCTGCTTCCCGGGTATAATAACATGATTCGCCTCAGCCTTGATTTCGATATTTTAAGCCATGGATGGATCATTCCACTTTTGATTATTTTCGCACTGTTTGTAGGCGTTGCAGCAGGTAGTTACCCCGCATTTGTCCTGGCCTCATTCAGACCCGCAGCAGTGTTTAGTTCGGAAAAAAAGAGTGCTTCCAGAAAGAGCCTGTTAAGAAGCATGCTCATTGTATTTCAATTCACCGTAACCATTGTGATTTTGCTTGCTACCACTATTGTGAACCGGCAACTGGAATATATGCAGAACAAGGATCCAGGCTTCGGAAAAGAGAACCTGCTTCTGGTAAAGCGATCCGATGTATTAAAGCAAAGAATAGATGCATTCAAAGAGGAGGTGAACCAGCATAGCAATGTGATCGCTGTTTCAAATACTACCCATATTCCCTCCTACCATTTTTCAGAAAATGTACACTGGCTGGAGGGTAGAGACAGGGGAGAGATATCCACACTGGCGTCATGCTATGTGAGTTATGAATTTGATAAGGCGCTAGGACTGGAACTGGTAAGTGGCAGGTTCTTTGACCGGAATATGCCTTCCGATTCCTCTGCAGTGGTGATCAATGAAGCCACAGCAAAGGCTCTGGGTATTGAAGATCCTCTGAATACAAGGTTTGTTGAGCCTGGTGAAAATCAGGAAATGGACTATTTCATGCCCATTATTGGAGTGGTCAGGGATTTCAATTTTGAATCCATGCACAATGAAATTAGTCCGGCCGTCATCCATTTTATGCGGGGTAATTACGAAGGTGTGTTATGCATAAAATTGGGGGATGGCGAAAAGGCTGAAACGATCGATTTCATTGCTCAGAAATGGAATGACTTTGTAACCGACTATCCTTTTGAGTACTTCTGGATGGATGAGCAATTTGATAAACTGTTTGATACAGAGCGACAAACCAGTAAAATCCTTTTGGTTTTTTCTATACTCAGCATATTTATAACCTGCCTGGGTCTGCTGGGCCTGATTTCATACACCACCAACCAGCGTACCCGGGAAATCGGGATACGGAAGATCATGGGTGCTTCCATTAAGATTGTGATGCGGCTTTTGTCAAAGGAGATGATCAGGTTGCTTGTGATCAGTGCGCTCATTTCGATACCTGCATTCTTTGGAGCAAGAGCCTGGTTGCAAAATTTTGCCTATCACATCCATTTTAACGTAGGCGTTTACTTCCTGGTACTGGGAGGAGTTACCCTGATTATACTGCTTTTGTCAATGGCAACTGTCAGTTATCATTCCTACAAAGCTGCTACCGCCAATCCGGCCGACAGTCTGCGGGCAGAATAAAAACAGGATGAAAGATTATGGGATGATCTTTGAACTTTTTTGACTAGAATAACTCTTTACAATAGAATTAATTTGCACTCAAAAAAGATTGATAACTAAACTTAAAACCATGAAAAAGATTAAAATTTCTGCTTTAGTGGCTATTGTGGCATTATTAGCTTCTTGTTCGCCGGTTAAAGTCATAACAGAGGTAAACAAGGATGTTGATTTCTCCAGCTATGAAACTTACAGTTTCCTGGGCTGGCAGGATAACAGTAATGAGATTCTAAGTGAATTTGACCAGAAGCGCATAAGGGATGCCTTTATAAGTGAATTTGAAGCACGTGGATTAAAGCCAGTGCCGGAGAATGGCGATATGGTGGTATCTCTGTTTGTTGTGGTTGATCAGAAAACCAGTACTACCGCTTATACCGATTACTATGGACGGGGTGGTTACGGAAGATATAATCGTTATGGAGGAGGCTGGGGTAATGGATATGCCACAACGACTTACCACGAAAGTGATTACCTGATGGGCACCCTGGTTATGGATGTATTTGACGGAGAAAACTCTGATCAAATCTGGCAGGGAATTGCCAAGGGTACTGTAAATGAGAAACCAGAAAAACGCGATAAAACCATTCCTGCAAACATTGCCGCACTTATGAAAGAATTCCCTATTGCACCCAAGCAATAGCAATTGATCCTAAGCGAACAATCAAGCCCGGAGTCTAATGGAGTCCGGGCTTTGTTATATTTCAATTAACCATCACCTGAAAGCATTTTAAACAAGCGCAGGAATCCCATACCAAATCAACAACTATTATACTATTTTTGTGGGAATTTTTTAGTTAAATATGAACTACTGGCTTATTAAATACCGTCTGCCCATCGTGGTTTTCTTTACCGCGATCACCATACTCGCATTATTACTGATGCCCAGGCTTGAAGTCAATCCCGACCTGGATAAGTACGTGCCTGAGCATCTTGATAATCAGAAATATATAAAGGAGCTTGACAGTATTTTTGGCGGAAGCGAGATGGTGCTGGTCATGTTACAGGCGCAGGATGTTATAAACCATTCTACTCTGAACAGACTGAATGTACTGGGACAGGAGTTGCAGGAAGTGCAGGGAGTTGAGCGTTGTATTTCCCCCTTCGACGCCCAGCACATAAGTACCCAGGAGGGTTTTATTGTCATGGAACCTTTGTTGGAGACCCTTCCTGAAAGCCCTGCTGAGTATGCTGCCCTGAAAATCAAGATACGGGAGAACAGTATGGCATCACCCTTCTTTTCATGTGATGACTTTAGTGTGGCCTCCCTGATCCTGATCAAGGATTCTGAAATATCCGATGACCTTTTTATCCAGCAGATCGATTCCATCATTCAAATGCATCCAGGATCCGAGGAGGTATTACTGGGAGGTTTGCCATATGTGCGTTATTCCATCAATGAGAACATTAACAAGGATCTTCTGGTCCTGCTTCCTGTGGCTCTTCTGTTGATGGTGCTTATGCTTTTTGCTGCCTTCCGTGAGTGGAAGGGCGTTTTTCTGCCATTTTTGGTAGTGATCATGAGCATGATTCTCTCTTTTGGCGTGATGGCCCTGCTGGGCTGGCAGATTTCACTAATTAGTGTATTGCTCCCCATTATGCTCATTGCCATAGCCAATGACTATGGGATTCATATGATTGCGCGATACCAGGAGTTGGCTCAAAGTGAAAAATCGCTATCCATGGTTCAGATTTGTAAGCGTATTTATTTAGATTTAAAAAGGCCCATCATTGTTACAGCGCTGACCACCATTGGTGGTATCCTGGGCCTCCTGACCCATACAATGGTTCCTGCTGCACAAATGGGAGTTCTGGCGGCAATCGGGATTGGATTTGCCCTCTTGCTTAGCATATGGTTTTTACCTGCATTGCTTTCTTATTTTAAGCCCTATAGAAAGCCGCCGCATAAAAGGAAAAGGAGAGTGGCTTCTGCCGATCGCTGGTTGCAGAAAATCAGCAAACTGGTAACGACCTATCCCCGTCAGGTTGTGATCGTATCTGCGATCCTGGGGCTTATTGGTGCAGCCGGGATACTCTTTATCAGGGTGGATACCAACATCGAAGGGTATTTTTTGGGCAAGTCAAAAGTGAGCAGGGGAATCGAAGTAATTAATAGCAAAATGGGAGGATCTCAGTTTATCTCCATTCTGTTTACCGGGGATGTTTTGTCTCCCGAAATCCTTCACAGGATGGAAGATTATGAGCAGGTATTACTAGAAGATCCGGCAGTTGGAGCAGTTAGTTCGCCTGTAACCCTTGTAAAAGAGTTAAGCAAAGGATTTTACGCAGTTGATGAACCAGGATATGGGCAAATACCCGGCAATCTCAATGAAGTATACCAGAGCATAGAGATTTTCAGCATGGGGGGAAATGAGGACGCGCTGGGACAATTTATTGATTATAACTATCAAAATTCCCGTTTGCTCATCAGCCTGAAAGATGGCAGCAATAATGAAGGTAAACGGCTGTATAACAAGATGGTGGAACTTACTAAAGATGATCCCGATGTAAGGTTTATTGCCGGTCCCAGTCTGAGTAAAATCGAACTGGCAGACATGGTTGTCAGCGGCCAGATAAAATCTCTCATCCTGGCCATGGTCGTTGTTTTTGTTCTTCTTACGCTGATTTTCAGGTCTTTAAATGCTGGTGTATTGTCTGTACTTCCTCTTTCTGTGGCCATATTGGTGCTTTTTGGTCTGATGGGATTTTTTGGAATTACCCTGGATATTGCTACAGCACTCATATCATCCATTATGATAGGCGTGGGTATCGATTATACAATCCATTTTTTATGGCGGTTTAAAGAGGAGCGTTCCAAAGGAATTGATCACCGGGAAGCTGCCTATATTACTTTAATCACAACCGGAAGGGGCATCATCATTAATGCACTGTCCGTTATCATAGGGTTTCTGGCACTCACACTTTCAAATTTTGAACCCCTGCGTTTTTTTGGAGGTCTGGTCGTTATTTCCATCACCACATGTTTGATTTGTGCGCTTGTCCTGATTCCATCCATTGTTATATTAATAAAACCCAGGTTCCTGGAAACAAAATAGTCTGAAATGAAGCTTCAATTCAAAGCAACAATCATAGGTATTCTTCTTGTACTTGTTCAATTCTCATTGTCGGGACAGGATGATGCCCGGGAGATTTTTACAAAGGCGAGCACGCAGATGCTCACCGAGAATATGCAGATGGTGATGGAACTGGATATTACGGATAAAAAAGGCAGGGTCAAGGAGAAGGGCTTTGAAGTCCTGGTGGCCCGCTTTGGTGAAGTAGAAAAAACCAAGATGAGCTGGGAAAAGCCGGTGGAGGCAAAAGGAACCACCATTATCTTTACTGAACAGCCCGGGGAGACAGGGCTCATAGAAGTGTTTACACCCTCCAACGGAAAAATTCGTAAGCTCAAGGCTACACCGGAGAATATGGAATTGATTGGATCTGAAGCCCAGATTACAAATATTTCAGCCCAGGATCCTGATGATCTAATTTTTAAGCTATTAAGTCCTCAGGAAGCCAACGGAAAGAAATGCTTCACCATCGAAGCGAAAGATAAGAACAATGCTGATGATGCAAGGGGCGAATTATTAATCGAGACGGACAGCTACCGCATTGTTCAGATTACTGTTTTTGATGAAAAAGGGAACAAATCCAGCCTGGTAAAATTATCAGACTATCAGCCTGTCGATGGCGCTGGACATAAGATCCAGGCCATGCGTATCCTCACAGAAGACTTCGAAAACCAGAAAACAACCGAGATGCGGGTATTGAAGATCTTATCCCGACCAGACCTGAAAGAGACCGATTTCCTGTTGCCCCGGGAAAAAGGACTTTAATTTTCTTTATCTTGAAAGACTAATTCATTTCTTTTAAGGGTAACTCCATCAGCAAACATTCATAAACCTTGTTTAGGTTGTCTTCTTTATCGCTTAAAATATTCAAAACATCATCTTTTTCGATCACGGTTGAACCATTGGGGGTTAAATATATTTTTTCGCGTTCAATCATGGCAATAATTGAATTTTGAGGAAATCCTAGATCAAATATACAATTAAATGCATTATGCAAAGATCATTTACCGATACAGAAGTTTTTGAAGATGTTGCCGAGGATTTCGTCGGTGGTGACTTCGCCCGTGATTTCGCCCAGGTAGTGGAGGGCTTCGCGGATGTCCTGGGCAAGCAGGTCGGAGGGGAGCGAGCTGGTGAGGCCTTCGGATACACGTGTGAGGCTCTCGGCGGCCGAACGAAGGGCGTTGTAGTGGCGGATGTTGGAGATCAACACATCCTGGTGTTTGAGGCTCCCTATGTTGACGATATCAAGCAGGAGGGAGGTGAGGCCTTCAATGTTCTCCTTTTTTTCTGCTGAAAGGGATATAATCTTCTCGTTTTCTTTAAGGGATATCCCTTTTTCAAGTGCTTCCAGCTGGTCTTCGTTGATACGGTCCGATTTGTTCAGCACTACCACTAAATGTTTGTCTCCTGTCATCTGGGAACGGATGGCGTCCACTGATTTTTGAATAATTTCGAGATCATCGCTGGCTTCGGTGAGCAGGAGGACAATGGAGGAGTGTTCAATTTTCTGGTAGGTTCTTCTTATCCCCAGGTTCTCAATGGTATCGGCGGTTTCACGAATACCTGCCGTGTCTATAAAACGGAAGTTGATTCCCTCCAGGTTGATGGTATCTTCAATGGAATCACGGGTGGTTCCCTCGATGTCGCTTACAATGGCCCGTTCCTCATTCAGAATGGCATTGAGCAGGGTGGATTTACCTACATTCGGGCGACCAATTATGGCTACCGGGACCCCGTTTTTTAATACATTACCCAGTTGAAACGAGCTTATCAGTTCAGCAATCAGAGCCTTTATTTCATCTACCAGACTGACGAGCTGACTGCGGTCGGCAAATTCCACTTCCTCTTCACCGAAATCCAATTCCAGTTCGATCATTGAAATGAAGTGAAGCAGCCGGGCACGTAATAATTTTAACTTATCTGAAAACCCCCCTCTTAATTGCTGAAGGGCCACCTTGTGCGCTCCTTCCGATTCGGCAGCAATCAGGTCGGCTACGGCCTCAGCCTGTGAAAGGTCCATCTTTCCATTCAAAAAAGCCCGCTGGGTGAATTCCCCTGCACGGGCAGCCAGTGCGCCATGAGCGATCAGCAATTCAAGGATTTTCTGCTGGATGTAGGAGGATCCATGGCATGATATTTCGATGGAGTCTTCACCCGTGTAGGAGTGAGGAGCTCTGAAAAAGCTGATCAGCACTTCATCAACGATGGTATCTCCGTCCTGTATGGTGCCAAAGTGAATCGTGTTGGCTTTCTGTCTGGAAAGTACTTTCCCCTTAGTAGCGGGGTGGAATAGCTTCTCCACAATGGAGTGGCAATCGGGTCCGCTTACCCTGATTATTGAAATGGCACCACTTCCATGGCTTGCCGGTGCACAAATTGTTCCCTCACTTATCATTTACCTACTTACCTACTTACCTACTTACCCACTTACCCACTTACCCACTTACCCACTTACC
>CAZRPW010000156.1:0-9035 GCA_964601975.1 uncultured Bacteroides sp. | reverse complement strand
ATGGAAAATGAAGCATGTTCATTTTAATTACCCGGTCACTTGTATGAATATGAATGGATTTTCCCTCGTCCGAAACCTTGGTAATCGAATCCCAGGTAATTTTTTGCTCTTTAAACCAAGCACCCAGCTTAAATTCGATGCTTTCGTTTGAGATATGGATGTATTTTTTTGGAAATATGATTTTGTGGTCACGCGATCGGAGGATAAAACCGACACTAACAAGGGTATTTGCAATGGCCCCTACCAGTAATATGACCTTAAACCCCTCGGAAATTATCATTACAATAGTAGCCAGGCTTAAAACCAATAGCACAATTCCGGCAATGAGCGCCAATCGTTTTACCTGGGGGGAAAGTTTCCCCTTATTCGAATAGTCTAATTTCAAATCGTTCATATACAAAATTTAAAGTAGAAATTTAAATAAAAAACACCAGGGAATTGCCCAATAGCTGTGATAAGTTATCTTAGAGAATTCGAGTAACAAATCGCTATATTTATATCCTATTGTTTAATGTAATTTAAACCCCAATTATGTCACAAACTGATACATCAACCCCCCTGAGGACAGGGACAAAAGAGAGATTACAATCACTGGACACCCTTCGTGGTTTTGATATGGTCATGCTTATGGGGGGTGGTGGAATCCTTATCGCGCTTGCCAGCCTGACTGGTTGGAACTGGATGGAAACTCTGGCTATCCAGCAACACCATGTGGAATGGGAAGGGTTTCGTTTTTATGATATGATTTTCCCACTGTTTATGTTTATAAGCGGGGTGGCCATCCCCTATGCTGTCAATTCAAAAGTGGAGAAAGGGGTGGCAAAATCTTTGCTTCTGAAGAAGATTTTTATTCGATTGCTTGCGCTGATCGCCTTTGGTATAATTTATAACGGTGCGACCAGCAATGGTTTTACCAATCTCCGCTATGTAAGTGTATTGTCCCAGATCGGTTTTGGATACTTTTTTGCTGCACTCATCAGTCTTTATTCTAAAAGCGTGAAGGGTCCTGTATACTGGCTGTTGGCTATTTTGGCCGGCGTGGCTGCTTTACAACTGTTTGTGCCTGTTCCCGGCTTTGGTGCAGGAAGTTTTGAACCGGCAACCACCATCAATGCCTGGCTCGATCAGCGCTTGGTGCCCGGCAGGCTCTACGATGGAGCGTTTGACCCGGAGGGTGTTTTATGCATTGTGTCTGCTGTATCCGTAACCCTGATGGGTACGCTGGCGGGTCATGTGATTCGCAGCGGGAAGCAAACACCAACAAAAAAGGCCCTCTATCTTGCGCTTGCAGGAGTGGTCGCCATTGCACTTGCATATGGCCTCAGGCCTGTATATCCTGTAATTAAGAAAATGTGGACTGTCACATATGTATTAATGGCCGGGGGATATAGTGCCCTGTTGCTTGCCCTTTTCTATTATGTAATTGATGTGAAGGGCTATAAAAACTGGACCCTCTTTTTCCGGGTTTTCGGCATGAATTCCATTACCATTTATATGGGTGCGCATATTGTTGATTTTCATGGGATCAGTCAATTTTTTCTGAATTGGACTTCCATTCACATAAGTGAACTGTGGGGGGCATTGTTCATCTCAATTGGTGTACTGGTGCTGGAATGGGCCCTGCTCCTTTATTTGTACAGGAATAAAATTTTCCTGAGGGTTTAGCGTCTGATAGAGGAAGCTTCCGGGCTCCGCTTATTTTTTTACTTCAAAGGGACTGGCAGGCAATCCATCTCTTGTATACAAATTCGCAGTTTTTGGGTTATTTGCCCATGCGTATCTGACTGCTACAGGATTTTTTATACGATCATGCCAGACAATAATTTTATTCCTCTTTAATTTTGCCTTTGCCCAGGCATAGTTTCCTCCTTCCCCGGAAATGGAGAAGTATTGTAAGGCTTTGTTGTCTATAGCTTTTAAACCATTGCCCGTGTTTTTGAAATGGATACATACTTTATTTCGCTTAAAAACGGATTTAACGGGTACAGGATTTTCGGCAAACAGCGCTTGCTCATTGTAGGCTAATTTTCGTGCCTGAAGCGCCAGTCGCTTGCCTATATCTGATTTGTTTAGGGGATGTATATCATTCCATTCTCCAAGGTCAATTGAAACAACCATGCCTGTGTTCCGAACCGAAAGGGTTTCTAACTGAGCCTGCCTTAATTCTGCCCAATTGCTTTCAACAGGTTCTTCAGTTTCTTCCATAAAATTGGCCAGCTGAACATATATAAAGGGAAAGTCTCCCTGCTTCCAGTTTTGCCTCCAGTCCTTAATCATTGCAGGAAATGCTTCACCATAGCCGGAAGGATTTTCTGTATTGGACTCGCCCTGGTACCAAATGGCCCCTTTAATATTGAAATTCACCAGGGGTGCAATCATTTTGTTGTATAATCCCCCTGGCTTCCACCGAATAAAAGTTGGGCCTTCCAGGGCATCCATACGGGTCCCGATCCTGTATTTCCAGTTTCCTTTTAAGTCGATGGTGTCGTTTCCCGCAGCCAGGTAATAGGGTTTGTCTAAAACAAATCCGCCTTTTCCTGATTGACTGACGATCCTGATGGCAAGGGTGTTTTTTCCTTCCCTGAGCAGGGTGGAATCAAGGCTATACTTTCTTGGTGGATATTGATAGCCCGTGGTTCCTACAAGCGCTCCGTTGACATATACAAAATCCTGGTCGACAATACGGCCAAGTTCCAGTTTTGCAGTTTTACCGGTCATGGATGCTGGAATATCCACTTCTTTTCTAAACCAGACCGCACCATTGAGATCTTCTGCAGCACGATCCGACCAATACCCGGGTATGCTCATGCTTGCCCAATCAGAATCATCCATTTCGGAGACATTCCAGTTTGGCAAATTTGCCAGGCCCCTGTCCTTTTCATTCAGTTCCTGATACCACCTGTCATTTCTGATTTTATCACTTTCCTCAATACTGGTGATCAGATGATCGTCTTTAAATTTTTGCAATTCCTTATATGCTTCAGGAAAATGTTTCAGGGTGTTTTCACTCATCCAGGCTTCTACAGGAGACCCTCCCAATGAAGCATTGATTATACCTATGGGGACCTTGTATATATTAAAAAGTTCCCGGGCAAAAAAGTAAGCAATGGCCGAAAATGTAAGTAAACTTTCAGGATTGGCACTTTCCCAGTTTCCAGCATCGAAATCGTCATGTTCAGTTTTAAAATCATATTTATCGGGCACCAGAAACTGCCTGATGTTTGTGTTTTCAGAAGATATTAAAACGTCTGGATACTTATCTTTAACCCTGTCCATTGTCAGTTCCATATTAGATTGCCCCGAGCAAATCCAGACATCTCCAAACAGGATATCCCGAATCCTTATCGTATTGCTTGCCTGAAAAACCATTTCAAAAGGTCCGCCCGCTTCCTGGGAGGGTAAAATAATTGCCCACTTCCCCTCTTTGTTTGCCTGTGTTGAATAGGTTTTATTCTGGAGAGTCATTTCAATTTCTTCATCTGCCGAGGCCCAGCCCCATATTTTAATTTCAGCGTCTCTTTGAAGTATTACTCCATCACTAATAAGCCTTGGAAGCCTGACCTGGGAATATGTTCCGCAAGTGTGAACAGAAAGAAAGATCAGGAGCAGCAGTCGGGTTTTATTCATAATCATACAAATTCTTATAACTCTAAAATCATTATCGGGCTGATTGCCTGGCCAGTTGGTGACAGAAGTCCTGTTCTTCATTGCCGGAATGGCCTTTTATCCAGTTAAATTCCAGAAATTTTCCTTCGCACAATCGATCTGCCCTCTGCCAGTTGGATGCAAATTTCACTTTGGAGCCATATGCTGTTTGCCAGTTATTGAATTTCCAGAAATGAATCCACTGGCTTAGGCCCCGGATTACAAAACGACTATCGGTATTCACCTGGATTTTCTCAGTTCCTTTCAGTCGACTCAAGCCTTCAGACACGGCCAGGAGCTCCATCAAATTGCTGTTTCCCTTCTTAAATGACCTGCTGTATACTTCCCGCTTACCCTTCGGATCTTCAATGAATCCTGCGTAACCCGCTTGTTTGGTTTTACCTGAGAAAGAACCATCCGCATATATTTTATGAAAATCCCCCCTTTCTGAATTTCCGGCTTCAGTATCGCAACTTGAGATATCCAGTTTTCCCATTCGCCTGTCCACATGTATATAACGCATGTAGTCAGATTCACTTAGAAACGGGAAACCTTCAATAAATACACACTGAATTGTAAAACCGGCAGCAATGTTTCCTTTAATAGACGAGCGGATAACCTTTTCAAATTGAAACCGGTTTTTGAGAATGGTATCGGAAAGATAGTTTCGGTCTGAAAAAACGATGCTTTCTGACCCAGGGTTATACTCAAGGCTGATAAAAGTTGATTGATCCGATACAAGACATCGTATTTTTGAAGGAGCAACAGCTTGAATTTCTACACTGAGATTAATGGGCTTCATTTATACAAAGCTTTGATAACCATTATAGAAAAGCTTAAAAAGAAACGGAGATTTTTTCACCTGGCTTTACCAGATCGTCAAAAATAAGCTCCTGGTCTCTGTAAATTCTTAAGAGGATCTTCGTTTGGTTTCTTTTAAGGCTGAAGGAAATTTGAGAGTCCGCCAAATGCATTTTATCCAGTTTTAACGCATCGTGGCCAGATGGTAATACTGGTGTTAGGCTGAAAGACCGAAAACCTGTTGGTTCAAAACCTAAAAGCCCTTCAATAAATATCCGGCAATACAGGGCACTTTCAGCAGACAGATGTCTCATGTTATTTTCAGGATAAGCTTCTATCACATAGGGTACATGATCGCCCAAAAGCCTTTTGTTGGAAAAAGCTTCGAGTTTGCTCATGGATTTTTCAACGGCTCCGGCTTTAAATGTTCCACGAAGCGCATATAGAGTGCCTCTGTCCCAAAATACCTCAGCATTCTTTGAAGATGGATTTAGTTCGACCAGGACCCCGTTTTCAGTCCATAGCTTATCAAGTAAGGCAGTGGTCGTAGCTGTTGCTCGCTTATCTATGCCCATTACCAGAGGCAAACAAATCCAATGTCGTAAATGCCTGTTTCCCTCAAAATACCGGTATGTTTCTAATCCTTCGATATTGTACCCAAACTGCTTTTCAATTGCCATTTCCAGTTTCTCCAGGCGTTTCAAAAAGGTTTTAGCTTCCTTGTTTAGACCGAGTTCTTTGGCCAAAAAGGATGAAAATTTAAGGCCCCCGTAGTAAAGCGAATTTGTAGAAAGATTGGCATTTCCCGTTGAAATTCTTCCTTCCATTTCGTCAGTTTCCGAGCGAACTATTCCATTTTCGTTCAGCTGCTTATTACAATAATCGAGGCTCCATTCGATGAGTGGCCATAACTCTTTTGCAAGGCTTTTATCTCCTGCCTGCAGCAAAAACTGAGAGGTCCCATATGCGAGCATTGCAGCATCCCCCCTGTCCCTTCCACAGCAAGGCAGCTCTCCATCCATTTCAAAGGATGATGATATGGGCTCCAGGTTTTCTGGAATATTCTTCATATACATTCGGTAAGCGTTTGTTGCGGCTTCTATTCCTTTTTCATATCCTAAAAAAGGAAAGAAGGGCCCGCTGTACTCCACCTGGTCATTGGCCCAGACACCTACATAGTAATTCCCTCCGCCCGGCGAATGAACAATGCCCATTTTTGAATTGTAAATACTTTCGGCGGCACGAATTTTTGAAAAGTAGAATAGTGTATTTAATACATTATCTCCTGTTTCCAGGACTAAATTTTTCTGCATACTTGCCAAAAAATCATTCCTTTCCTGTTCAACCTGGTTGAAATTAAATCCGGAGGTCTTTTCCTCATCAATTCCTGCAGAAAAGTATATAGCAAATGAATATTGTTCTCCGGGCAAAAGACTTATTTCATCGGAAGCGTCCGAGTAAGATTTAAGATGATACTGACCTTTGTATCCTTTCACAGAAGAATGAAAGGAAGTATTGCCTATTGATAATTCCTGTATGGTATCATGCAGGTTTGTAATCTGCCACTTCTCAATAAATAACCTTTCCGACATCGAGGGCATTAAAGTCCTTGTCATGGCAAGCCCCTGAACAGGAGTGTGATAAAAAATAAGCTTTCCGGCTATTTCTACGGAGTCAACTTTATCAAAGATCAGTATTTTGTCATTATGGAAAATATTGGCTTGGATTTCATCCCCGTAGGTGTGTCTGAAATACGCTCTGTATTTTCTCCATTCATTATCGCCCGACTTGTTGAATGTTCTCAATTGAGGATAAATCAGATCCCGGCTGATGCTTAAATTTTTTGACGGGTCAACAGAATAGGAAATGATGGCTGCAATGTTAAGCCCTGACATTTCAATATTATCGGAATGATCTAATTGGTTTTCCTTGGTAAGATCCCATACGATACTATTTCTATCTGATATTCTCCATCTTGACTCGTCGTGCGGGTTTTGAGCAAAGATCGTTTGAGAAATAATGAGACAAATACTAAGATGTATTAATTTCATTTCAATTTATTTTTTTGTGAATTCAATGTATGCAATTCCCCGGTATTCATTTAAATAGCGCTAGACAAAAAAAACAGGTTCTTTCCTTGTTGAACAATTGCGAAATAATCTTTCTTGTACCGCGTTTATAGTTGGGTTCTCAAATACCCGTGCTTCGTGCGGACATTGCTTTACACAGGCACAACACCAGGTGCATAATTCTCCGTTTGTCTCTACTGTTTCATGGATCGTTATCGCATTTGTGGGACAAACATTTACACAGATTCCGCACATGGTACATAAATCATAAACGGTTTCAGGGTGAACCTCCACAGGTAATGGTTTACGCTCCTTGTAGGGATATGTACCTGGCACATTTAGTTTTGAGCGTGAATTTAAATCCTTGATATCATTCAGTTTTACACCTATCATTTGTGCAAATTCCCGGCACTTTATCAGATCCTGCTTATCGGGCCGGTTCTTGGCTATGGGTTTCTCATCTGATGAATATGTATGTTCTCCGATAAATGCAGCACCGGCAATTATTTTAAAACCACAATTGCCTGCAATTTCTTCAAGCTCCAGAAGCGCATCATCATATTCTCTGTTGCCATAGACCACCACAATAACTGCTGGTGTTTGACCGGATCGAAATGTCTTTAATGCCTCAATAGCAGATGCCGGCACCCGTCCTCCATATACCGGTACGCCAATTATGGTCAAACATGTTTCACTGGCCTCGGGTTTTGATCCAGCCCTTCCTTCAGTTGTTTTTCCGGTCGTTCCTTCAATTATTTTTCCGGTCGTTCCTTCAGTTATTCTTTCAGCCCGATTTTGGGTAAGGTTGTTTTCAGAGATAAGTTTTAATCCCAGGTTTCGACCAATTTCTCTGACAATTTTTTGTGTTGTTCCTGTGGGGGAGTAATAAACCAGGTTTAAAGTATTCATTGGCTTTCTTCTTTCTTATATGATAATAGTTTAGTGCTGCTGTTGATGCAATGAACCATTATTCAAGTTCAATATAATATTCTTGCCAGACGATAGTATCCTTTTCACCAAGCGTGGTAAGGAAGTCCTCATTTAGTCTATTGTTGACTCCGGTAATTCTTTGGGTACCTCTCGATATTGCGCTGAATTCTCGCTTTTCAAATTTGTAAAATACGTCCAAGTAAAGAATATGGAAACCATTTGACAATTTTTGAGCATATGTGCAAGGTTTAGATTTAATTACATAATTATATCCCGTTGCAGGATTGATTTTAGTCTCTTCAAAACAGAGGGGTCTGTATTTGAGAAAATCCTCATATGCATTAAATCTGCATAATGTGACTGTATCTTCTTTTTCCCAATAGATTATCCCGCCCTTCTCATGTGCAGTTCTGGTTTCTATTTCAGCGTCTCTCGAATATTTACATTCAACTCTGGAATCACTTATATATTTGACTTCAATTTCTCCTGCAGCATCTATCGTATCAACATCCAGGAATCTAATTCCATTCTTTTCCATAATAGTGTTGATTTCTTCCGGGGATGTGATTTCGCCAAATATTGTATAAGCTTTCAGTTTAGTTTGAACGACATTTTTACTAGTATAAATCCTTCCAATTTCGATTTGTTCTTTTTCACATGAACTTAACAGAAGGGCCAGGAATACGATGAATATGTTTCTTCGAGTCATAGTGAATACGGCGAATTTAAACGGATTGTCCTTGAAGTGCTCGATACAGTTTGAATAGATAAATGCAGATAATTTTTTATGCTAAAGCCTTATCTAAACATTCCCTGACACAAAATGGAATTAGAACAGATTCACAATTCTGAATGGAATCATTGGAATATTGGGGGCAATAGCTTTGTAAAGCTAGTGATTAAATTCAACCGAGCATACCTGGGATTTGATAAGAATATGGTCCCCCATATTTTTTCATAAGCCTTTATGAATCAGGCTGAGCCAGATTCTCAACTTTTTGTGCCTTTTGCAATCATTTTTCGAAACTCTCTTTTGGTTTTGGAGAGAGATTCCGAAAAATGAACGAAGTAGGAGAAGAGCAGGGTGTGGGTAGGGAAAATCACGGGAATGTGCAGCGACTCCCCAGAGATTTCGCAGCGACGCAGTCTACAGGTATGTTTTTTATGGACATCGTTAGTTTGCCGATAGCTAAGAGACGCGCGAAAATGACACCAAGAAATAATCGTAATATTTACGCTGGAAAAAAGCTCCATCTGCTGCACTAACTTTATTTGGACTTAAGGTTGAACCTAAGGGGTATATACCCCAATAATTAGCCAAAGCCAAATTGAACTTAGATAGCATTATTTTGATATTCGTTCGAGCAATTCAGTCACTTGCGGGGTAAAAGTTATTTGATGGCACAGATATGTATTTTGATTTATATTTTGGAAACTTTTCTTAGATATATTATCTCATCATAAGCTATTTTGGCTTTTTTGAGGATAATTTATATCAATAGGTTTATACATATTATCCGATTATAAGCTATATTTGCTTATAGATAGATAATTTAAATCTAAATACGAAAGAGCGCAGCGATTCCGCTT
>CAZRPW010000155.1:0-9191 GCA_964601975.1 uncultured Bacteroides sp. | reverse complement strand
AAGAGCCTGGTAAATCGCTTCTGTTCTACCATGAGACTAATGCCTTTTCCCCATGGCATCATCATCCTGAATTTGAACTTGTTTTAATCACAAAGGGAAGAGGACGTCGGATGGTTGGAGATCACATCGACCGTTTCGAGGAAAATGATCTTGTTTTTCTGGGCTCTGACACTCCACATGAATGGACATGTGATAAGGATTATTATAAGGAACCGGAGAAATTCCGAGGTGAAGGATTTGTCATCCAATTTATGTATGATTTTCTAGGAGAAAAATTCTTTGAAGTACATGAAAACAGTGATTTAAAAAAATTCCTTCTTGACTCATCCAGGGGCTTTGCAATCCATGGACAGACCAAGGATAAGATTATCGATATCATGTATCAAATGAAGGATATGGATCCAACCGGACAGCTCTATAGATTATTCTCAATCTTTGAAATACTCATTTCATCCGGGGAGATGCATATTCTTTCAAGTCCGGCATTCGTGGAGTCTTATGATTTAAGTGGAGATGAACCCATACAAAAGGCCATGCAGTTTATCATGCAAAATTTCCAAAGGCAGATCCAGGTAAAGGAATTACTTCAACTTACAAACATGTCGAATACTGCATTCAGCAATGCCTTCAAATACAAATACAGGATGCCCTTCTCAACCTATTTGGCAGAACTGAGAATCGGATACGCAAGTAGACAATTGCATAATAGCAATAAAAATATTTCACAGGTTGCCTTTGAATCTGGTTATGAAAACCTGTCAAATTTTAACAGACAATTCAAAAGTATAAAAGGAAAAACACCCCGAGAATACAAAAAAACCAAGATTTGAAAATTATTTCAAGTAAACGAATTCTAAAAGAGAGAAATACGTATTCATATGACTAAAAAATTAAACCTCCTTTTGTTATATTGTGATTTTTCCCTCTTCATTAAAAGCATAAAGGTTATGCAAGGGTAGATTCAATACGATCCCGGTTTCTTTATGGATCCCCGAAATAAGTAATCTGTCCTGAACCCAGGTTCCTCCGTCTTTATATTCCAAAGCATCGGGGTAGGCCGGCTTATAATCTCCAACCTTCAGATTTTCAAAATTGCCAATCCACACGGCCAGTCCCTTCCCTATGTTTTCGTTCTCAGTTTTTGGCAGGGTATCGCTGTTCCTGACAATATAAGCACTTTCGGCAAAGTAACTCCTGTACTTTGCCTCATCACCAGTGACCATAGCCTTCCAGAGTTCCTGGGTTACTGTAATTGACTCATGTTCAGAAAAAAAAACGGAGTTATTTTTTCTGAGCATAAGAATTTATTCCCACAAAAAAAGCAGGAGAAATAATGTTGAAATCTTCTTCAGGACACTGTTTTGGTTTAAATAAATTATTAATCTCATTAGTAATTCAGAGGGATCTGCAGTTCAAAATTTCAAAGCTAAATGCAGACCCTATCTTATTGCAGATCAATATTTTTGACATTTTTGACATATGGCGCAATCCTGATCTGACAGGTACTTATATAAGCTAATACTCAGCGCTGCTTATCATGGTAAAATAAGATTACCAATAAGCTGCTGAATCCATAGCATTGCTCAGTATTTAAATGCCTTTGGTCAAATCGTTCATAGAAAATAATTCCATAAATCACAATAAAATATTACATTGTCATTGCATATGTATAGTCACTAGCGGTATATATGTATTACTATTATGTGTTTTTTAACTAAAACTTAAATTTACTATGATGAAAACTACTACAAGAAAACTACTATTCCTTGCCGCAATGGTAGGCCTGGTTGGTACATCTTCCTTTGGACAGATTACGACCCCGCCTGTTATTGACGGCGATGGAACTGATGCTGTTTGGGGCACCATGACAGCAATGGAACTTCTAAGGGACAACGGTTCCGCAGGAGTAAGTGATGCTGCCGATTTCAGTGGCACTGTTAAAGCGATGTGGGACGCAGACTACATTTATGTTCTGTTGGAGGTATTGGATGATACCCTGGACACAGAGTCGAATAATCCATGGGAAAGGGACCACTACTCCGTTTATTTTGACTTAAACAACCATAAATCAACTTCCTATTTGCTTGATGCGGTTGCACCAATGGATTCAGTCCAATTCATGCTCGAGAAAATTTGGAGTGTGGAAGGAGATCTAACTCTGGAAGATACTTCTATGATCTGGGGAATGGACTTTGTTGAAATGATTGACTCCGGAACTGGCTATACCGTTGAAATGGCAATCCCTCTCAACCTGATCGGGGTTGACCTGGCAGCTGGAGATATCATCGGATTTGACGCCAAGATTGGAGACAATGATGCTGACGGCTCTCTCGATGGAAAGTACTCATTATACCAAACGATGGACGAAGGTTGGCAAAACCCAAGCTACATCGGAACCGCAAAACTGGAAGCTGATGGTTCTTTTTCCAAGGTTATGCATATGCCCGTGCTGGATGGTATGGATGATTATGCATGGTATGGTGCTACTGAGTACAAACTTCTGGTAGATAATATTGGTGAAACCAACGGAGTTGATAACGCTGCCGATTTTAGCGGAAGCGTTAAAACCCTTTGGGATGACGACAATATTTACGTGCTCCTTAAAGTAATGGATGATACCCTGGACACTGAATCAAATCAGGCTTGGGAAAGGGATCACTGGTCCATCTACTTTGACATGGCAAACCTGAAAACCACTGCCTACGTGAAAGATACCGATGCAACAAATGATTCCGTTCAGTTTATGCTTGAAAAAATCTGGAGTGTTGCCGGAGACGTTGCTTTCTCAAATCGGGTAGCAGCCCTGGATTCTTCCATGGTAGAGGGATTGGATTTCTTTGAATACATTGATTCAGGAAAAGGTTACACCCTCGAGATGGCCGTTCCCCTGGCTCTGCTTGGAGTTGACGTTGGACTGGACGATATCATCGGATTTGACGCCAAAATTGGTGATAACGATGGTGATGGCTCACTTGATGGCAAGTATTCATGGCACCAGCGTTTAGACGAAGGATGGCAAAATCCCAGCTACCTTGGTAACATTAAACTTGTAGCAGGAGAACTGGATATCGATATGGGTACCACCATGAAGGCGCCAGCTCAAATAGTTATCGATGGCAAAATGGAAGGTGACTGGAGTCAGGCCGTTCCAATGCCCCTCGAGCGGGAGAATGATATCACAGGCGTAACCGATGCTGCTGACTTCAGTGGTGTTGCCAGGGCGCTCTGGGATAATGATAATTTCTATGTTCTCCTGGACGTTACAGATGACAGTCTGAATGTGGATGCATCATGGAATCCATGGGAGCGTGATCATTACACCATTTATTTCGACCTGGATAACCTGAAAACTTCAACTTATGTTGCTAGTACAGTTGAGCCTTTGGATTCAATTCAGTTCAATGTTGAAAAGCCATGGACTGAGCCTCAAGGTTTCAGCTGGATGGGTGACACTCTGGTAAATGGTGTTGACTTTGTTGAAGTTATCGGAGAAACCGGATATACCGTAGAGTATGCATTTCCTTTCCATAGACTCGGTGTTGATTTATCAGCATACGAAGGCAAAATGATTGGATTTGATGTGAAAATCGGCGACAATGATGGCAACAACAGGGATGCAACCTTGTCCTGGAACCAGCTGGCTGATGAATCATGGAGAAACCCAAGTTACATGGGTGAAGTTACACTGATGGCCAATAGTACTGTCGTTGGTACTCCTGAGCTGGAGCCCCAGGCTGTTACCTTCAACGTGGATATGACAGGAATGATAAGTGAAAATATTATTGATCCTGCCGTAGATATGGTTGACATCGCTGGTAGCCTGAATAACTGGGGAGATCCGGTTATGAACATGTCTGATATTGATGCAGATGGTATCTATACGATCACTCCGGATACACTCTTTTTACCGGGTGACGTGTTTGAATTCAAAATCAGGGTGAACGGTTCCTGGGATCCGATTTCGGAATTCCCCGGTGGCGGACCAAACAGGACCTATACGGTTGTTGAAGGAGACAATATTATTGATATTGTTTTCAACGATGGTGATTATACACCCTGGATGGATGACGCCGTTAATGTGGACAGAGCTTCACTGATTGAGATTTATCCCAATCCTGCCAGTTCAACATTGCACATTAGGAATGTTGAAGAGATAAGTACCCTTGAACTTGTAAATCTTCTGGGACAGGTTACCTACAGGCAACTGAATTCGGGTAACGCATCTATTGAAATGTCTCTGGATGGACAGTCATCTGGTGTTTATATGATTCGTTTTACCGATGCAGATAAGAATATTAGCATCAAAAAGCTGATTATTGAGTAATCAATAATCTTCGAATATTAAGAAGAGGCTGTCTCAAAAGGGCAGCCTCTTTTTTATTTCAATGCTGCTATGGCAAGTAGTATACCCAGGATAATGCCAAGGAAGGCTGCAAAAAGCACTCTGAATTCCTCGGGCAGAAGAAAGGTGATCGTTTGAGCCGGAATCCAGAAAAGGGGAATTGTACGTTTGAATACAAAGTTCCACTGAACATCCCAGTTGATCTCCTTAAATATCCCGGCAAAACGGATAGGTGTGAAGAATCCCCGAAGGGTTCCTTCATTCTGCAGAATATGTATGTCGGTGATCTTGTGGAAAGTCATCATAACCGGGGCATAAAACAGGTTTAATGCGGTAGCTATGCTAAATGAAACAGCTACTTTTCTCCAGCTTAAATCAGACTGCAGCATCAGGCTTGCATCCTCAAAACCAAGCTTCTCTAGCAATACAGGCGTTCCGGCCGAGAAAATCGCAAAGGCCATGTAAATTGTAATTCCCAGAAATCCCCATACAATGGCCCGTGGAAGCAGTCCAAATCCTTTTCGGTAATATACACCGGTCCGTATCCTGAGACCGATTACTTCCCCCAGCGTAGCCAGGAAGAAGAACTTGATAAAGCTCATCAGCAGACCATGCTCCAGGTTAAACTGATAGTAGGTATCAAAAACCCGTCCACTGATGAAAAATGGAAGAAAAAAGCAGCCTACTCCAAGCAGGAAAAGCAGATCCTTAGGTAGCTTCATTACTGCGCACTTAGTTCTTCCTTATCGCGTCGTTCCTGCAGTTCTTTTTCCATGATCAGACAGGTCTTATGATCGATGCTGTAGAAAAAAAGCAGTATAGCGCAGGACATATACAGAATTCCGGGAATAATGGAGACCATGAGCTTTATCCCCGTGATGGCCGTATCGCTTTGCTCCACGTTGGGTGCAAATTTGAAGATGGCCAGCAGCCATCCGGCAAGTGCACCCCCGATTCCCCAGCCGGCTTTCTGGGCAAAGGTTGCCGCTGAAAAAACCAGTCCGGTCGAACGTCGTCCACTTGTCCATTCCGAATAATCGGCCGTATCCGCCAGCATGGTCCATAGCAGAGGCACTGCAGGGGCATAGGCCATTTTCGCGAGGATGTTAAAGAGATAGATTAACTTGATATCCCCCACCCCGGGAATGTAGAGCAGCATGAAAAAGATACCCGACAAAATTGAACTTGCAAGAAATACATTTCGCTTGCCAAATCGTTTCGCCAGGGGCTTGGAGAATGGAATGGTCACAATCAGCGCAATGGTACCAATCACATTGAATAACTGGACGCCCATCTCGTTGCCAATGTAGTACTTGAAATAATAGGCCACGGAAAGGTTTTGCATGGCAAACATGATGAAGGAAATGATTCCCACAAAAAGCAGGATTACCCAGGGCTTGTTTTTAAATAAATTCCGGAAATCCTCCTTCAGGCTTTCTTTCTGTCCCTTCGGGGGATGCACCCGCTCCTTTGTGGTCCTGAAGGTAATCATGAAGAGGATGAAGCTGATGGCTGCAAAGAGGATCAGGGTAAGCTGGTAGCCCTTGGCCTGGTCTCCTTTCCCAAAAAACAGGGCCAGTGAAAGTGCTGCTCCTGAAACAATTAACTGACCTGCAAAGGCAAAAATAAAGCGATAAGAATTCAATCCGGCCCTTTCATACGAATCGGCTGTCATCACTGCTCCCAGGGAAGAATATGGGAGATTGATGGCTGTGTAAACTGTCATCAGCAGGAAGTAAGTAATGGCAGCGTAAAGAATTTTACCTGTCATGCCGAAATCAGGAGTTGAAAATGTAAGCACCGCCAGTATACTGTAAGGCAGGGCCATCCATAGAATATAGGGCCTGAATTTTCCCCACCTGGTTTTGGTACGGTCGGCAATAATCCCCATCAGCGGATCACTTAACATGTCCCATGCCCGGGCAATCAACATGATGGTCCCTGCAGCCGCAGCTGAAATACCAAAGGTATCTGTATAGAATATAAGGATCCAGAATCCCACCATATCCCATACAAAGTGAGAGGCTGTATCGCCCACTCCATAACCAAGTTTCTCTTTGAGAGAAAGTTTTGTTGACGCTTTACTCATTTGTTTATGATTTTATTTCTGCTTCAAAGTGGATGGCGGTGGAACGATTCCAGACAGCAGGCTGTCTTCATTGCCTCCAAAGGTTTTTGTAATGGTCTGCCCGTTCCTGGTCAATCCCTCAAATACACCTTCATCAACGAGTTCCCAGAGTGCATATTTTGCTTCCCCCTGCAGGTTTATTAATCCAAAATGATTCTCCGATCCCCGGGGCTCTTTATCATCCTTCCACTTTTCATCAAAAGCTTCAAAAAAGAAGCAGGACATTCCTGCCTCCCGGGTCCACTCCCTCATATGTTTATAATAAAGTTTCTGCTTATATTCATCTGCCGCACCCGATCCCTCAGGAGTAAACAAAGAAGCGTCAATGCTTGCCCAACCTGTTTCTCCAATGTGGATGGGTTTATCAATACCCAGGCTTTCCATATAGGAGGTAACCGCCTGGTACTGGGATATGGCATTCGCTTTGGCCCTAAGCATGGCTGCCCCGATCTTTTCCAGATCCGACAAATCCTTTTCTGCTTCAGGAACAATCCAGAAAGCCGGATTGTAATGGGTGTCATGAAAGGGATAAATATGCATGGATATATAATCCACAGCCTTCATCAGAGTTGTCAGATCCTCCTTATAATAAGAGGCATCTCCTCCACCCCATGAGGCAAAATTATCAGAACTGGTAATCCATATTTCTGCGGGTAAGCTCCCCTCTTTTTTTAATTGTTGCAAATGGTTCACCCATTTCAGGATGACTCCGGGCTGTACGAAATAACTGCCCGCCCAGTGTACCATGGCCTCATTGCCCACTGCAATGATCTTTACGATATCCGGATAATCATTAGCCAAGGCAACAGCGGCTGCTATCTCAGCTGTATTGTTCTCAACATCCTCTCCTTCATGATTGATCGTATCCGTCCACGCCCCCTCACAATCGATCCATGCACCAATCATCACATACATCTCAAACACAGGGTCTGCATCCTTCAGTTCCCTGATGGCTTTGAGGATATTCCCGGCCTGCGGAAACTGGCTGGCATTATAGGTACGGAGAATCCTTACTCCCATGGCAGACAATAAAAGCATGTCTTCCTTTAGCTCCTCCACGGATGGTCCTGCTTCCCGTGTATCGTTCCTGTATCCACCATAGGAGATGGCCAGATAATCGGGGTTCCCCAGGATTTCGGCCGCGCTTTTATCAGACTCCGCCTGCTTCTGAGTGTTGCAGGCAGCTGAAAACATAAAAGTTGCGATCAGCAAAATGATCATTTTAGCGTTTCTCATTTCCATATCTTTTTTATGATTTCTGTTCATCATCACCCTGGTGACGGACTTTGCCACGGCGGGCGACCAGTGCGGCTCTTATTTCATTGGCTCGTTTCTCTGTGACATCATAATTCCACATAATCCATATGGCAAAGCCTCCCATAACCACCGGGATCACAATATCTGCAATACGCAATTTTGTGACTGTTTCCACTGCCTGTTCAGTGGCATCCACATCGAATCCTATCAGGTTCAGGACTGCACCGCTTGTGAGCAGGGCCAGGGCTGTTCCAAGCTTTACCATCCACCAGTATACAGCCCCAAAGGTGCCTTCCCTGCGTGTGCCATTATTCAGTTCGTCCAAATCGCATACATCGGCAGTCATGGACATCATCAGGGTAAAGAGACCACCGATTCCGAATGAGAGCAGTGGAATGGGTAAAAACATCAGGTAGGGATTGGCCGGATTAAAGCCCCACCATTTAAGAACATAGCCTACCATGGAGATGAGGGTAGCGATTATAAATGCATTTCTCTTGCCCACTCTGGTGGATATAAAGGTGATCACAGGAATTACAAGGAAAGCGGTTGCAAGCGCACTCACAGTACCAAACCAGGCAGGCCAGTTCCCGGCGGCCGCAGTATCCCCCTTAAAGAGGTAAAAAATAACAATGAAAAAGGCAAACTGGGCAATGGTCTGGAAACCATTAAATATAAAAAATGTGGCGCCGCACAACCTCATAAATGGCCTGCAGCTTATGGTCTCCTTAATCCCCTTAAAAAACTCCTTCGTATTGACGGCCATGTCCTTCATGGTCAGACTGGCCTGATGGGCAAGTTTGGGCACGACCATTTCCTTGCAAAACAAGGCAGGCATAATTCCCAAAACCATACAAAGGGCCCCCACCCAGATGGCAAGGTTTCGTGCCCCTTCCGGCGGTGTATCATAGATATTCTGATTATAAATGATCACCCAGAACCAGGGGGCTATCACCCAGGCCATCTGGCCCAGCCATTGTGAAACAGCCATCAGTCTTGTCCGCTCATTGTAGTCAGGCGTCATTTCATAGCCCAGTCCAATCAGGGGAGTTGCAAAAATGGTATAGCCAATGTAAAAAATAATGGACATGCCCAGGAAGTAAAAGAAATTGTAGGCCTGGGAGTTTTCCGGATTTAATTGCCACATAACCATAAAGGCGACCCCGGTGATCATGCTGCCCAGGAAAATATAGGGTTTCCTCCTCCCCCATTTCGACCTTGTGTTATCGGAGATATACCCCATGATGGGATCGGTCAGGGCATCCAGCAACCTGGGAATGGCAGCCAGCAATCCGGCCAGAAAGGGATCCATCTTCAGGGCCAGCACCAGGATCACCATAAAAACCCCCAGTGCAGCAGGGAAAAGCTGGTTTGCCAGGTGACCCGATCCAAATGCTATTTTTTGTCCGATAGGAACAATGTCTTCTCTTGCAGTTTTTTGTACCATGAATTAGTTGGGTAGTT
>CAZRPW010000154.1:7423-9218 GCA_964601975.1 uncultured Bacteroides sp. | reverse complement strand
ATATTTCCCCTGGTTTGCTTTTGTGTGCGCATGGCACATCGGCGCATAGATTCCAATTCATCTTTGCACATATCCAGGATAATCTCATTGGAAAAATGCTCGGTGTGTTTCAGCAGGCTTCGAAAGGTATCGATGTCGATAAAGCAGACTTCAGCATCACTAATGGCGGTAATGGAATACTGATTTATTTTATCCCCGATGGTGGTGGGCAGTCCCAAATAACGTGGCGCATTAACCACCCTTATAATTTGTTCGTGATAGGGTCCGGTTATGTGAATCTTAGCAAAACCACTCCTTAAATACACCACATTCGTGGAGAAGGTGCCCTGTGTTATAATGGAATTCCCTTTTTTGAATTTAACGGTCGCATTATTACACGACAAATTAGAAATATCGGCATCGTTCAGTAGCACAGCTGCTTTCGACTTAAATCTACAAGTACTACACTCATTCTTCATCCTGCAAAGATAAAATAATGTGAACTATATCACACTGGATCTTGCGAATGTGCACAGCCATTTTAAATAAAAGATGGAGCAGTAGATATAGATTTGCAGTGTTATTAAGCAAACAATAGAAATCACAGCTGAAAAATAACCCGGATAAAATGGAAACAGTAATGGAACCAACAATTGCAAAGCTTCAGGAACAAATTGAAGCATTAAATGACAAAGTATCGACGCTCGAAGATGCCCGGAAAGATCAGTTATCCATGGCCATCGTATCAGGCGATTTTGATAAAATCCTGGCCGCTATGGTAATATCAATTGCGGCAGCAGCATTAGACACAAAGGTGAAATTGTTTTTTTCTTTCTGGGCGCTTTCTGCACTCAGGGCCGACAATAAAAAGGTAAAAGGAAAAGATTTTATCTCTAAAATGTTTGGCATCATGCTGCCAAAGGGAAAAAACAAACTGAAGCTTTCAAATATGCAAATGGCAGGCATGGGACCAATGATGATCAAACGTTTAATGAAAAGTCAGAATGTACTTTCCCTGGATGAAATGTTTCAACAGGCCGGTGAGCTGGGAATCGAGATCATAGTTTGCGAAATGTCGATGGGACTTATGGGCTTTACTAAAGAAGAAATGATCGACTACCCCCACCTGTCGTATGCTGGCGCTGCCACTTTTGTATGCGATGCCAACGAAAGCAGCACCCAGCTATTTATCTAAATTCCAGGATAATACACAATTGTAAATTAATCGAACACTTAAAATAATCATAATGACACCTGAAGAATTAAGAAGTGCAACAGTAGCAAAATCAATTGACGCACGTGGAACCGCTTGTCCGGGTCCGCTGCTGGAAGCAAAAAAAGCAATCGGAACCATTCAAGGAGGCGACATCATGGAAATCCTCTCGGCCGACGAAGGAACCAAGAGTGATATTCCAAAATGGTGCAAAAAGCAAGGCCACGAATATCTTGGTGCAGTTGAAGAAAATGGGTATTTCAAAGTTTACATGAAAAAGAAATAAGGTAGCTTCATGGCTGAGAAAACCAGGAAAAGCGCTAAAATATTAGTCTTTTCAACAGAAAAAATAAGTGATCCTGCCATCGACATGGCGGGATTACTTAAATTACATTATCCTCCAACGGTTTATACAATTACAATTCCCTGTTCCAGCGGCATAAAATCGCGATGGATTCTCCATGCTTATGAAAAAGGATTTGACGGCGTCTTTATTGCTGCCGATGGCAGCGATTGTGTCTATGGTGAATCGTGTACTAAAAAAACCGGTGATTTAGTAAGCCACACCCACGAATTAATGAAAGAGAAATCGATCGAACCGGC
>CAZRPW010000154.1:0-7323 GCA_964601975.1 uncultured Bacteroides sp. | reverse complement strand
GGGAAAATGATTATGCTGAGTAAGGTTTTTCCCACCCTCGATTGCGCCGCTTGCATTACTACGCCCAAGGTATCCGAAATATCACGTCACCCAAACATTACGATTTACACAAGCACTGAAGTAAGTCATATTCAAAAAGTTGCCGGGAATAATTTCGAAGCCAGCCTCATCAAAAAACCACGTTACGTAAACGTTGAAGATTGCACGGCCTGCCAGCTTTGCGAACAGGCCTGCCCGGTAAGTGTTCCTGACCAGTACCAGTATAATCTTGTGGGTCGCAAAGCCGCATTTATACCCTTCAGTATTGCCAGTCCAATGGCCGCCGCCATCGATATTGAAAATTGTATTTTATGCGGTGCCTGCGAGAAAGCTTGTCCAACGCATTGCATCGATTTCACCCAGGAAACAGAAGAAATCCATCTCAGCATCAAAACGGTGATCCTGGCTACCGGGTTTACATTATTTGACCCCCTGTTAATTCCCCGCTATGGCTTTGGTCTTCATAAAAATGTAATCACTTCCATGCAGATGGAACGTGAACTGGCTCCTACCCGCCCCTTCAATACGGTTTTGCGTCCGGGCGATGGCAAGGTTCCCGATAAAATAGCCTACGTATTATGCGCCGGTTCCAGAGATGCTTCCGTTGGAAATCCGATCTGCTCGCAAATTTGCTGCATGTATTCAATAAAACAAGCCCAGTTGCTGATGGGCTCCTTACCCATGGCCGATGTCACCATCTATTACATCAACATCCGGTCCTTTGGCAAAGGCTTCGAGGAGTTCTATCAGCAGGCCAAAGGAATGGGTGTGAATTTTGTCAAAGGAAAAATTGGTAAAATCAGCGAAACAGCAGAAGGTAACGGAAATCTGATTTTGCGTTACGAAGATATCAATGAGGGTATTGTTAAAGAAGAGGAACATGATATGGTTGTCCTCTCGGTAGGGGTGCGTCCTAATCAGGATGCCTCCGGATTTTTCGACAAGGAAGAATTACAACTCGATAAGTACAAGTTTATCCAGCAATCCGACTCCCTGATGAGTCCGGCCCGCACAAGCATCGACGGGGTATTTGTTGCCGGAACGGCTTCTGGCCCCATGGACATTCCCGACTCGATTCTATCAGCAGGTTCAGCGTCATCTGAAGCCATCTCTTATCTAATACAGGAATAATGGAAAAGAAAATAGGTGTTTACGTTTGCCATTGTGGAGGGAACATCTCCGACTATGTAGATGTAGAAAAAGTTCGACAGGCCATTGAAGATGAAGGCGGCGTTATGTTGGCCAAAACAACCATGTTTGCCTGTTCAGATTCCAATCAGCAAGACATGGTGGAGGATATTAAGACCGAGCAGCTCAACGGAATTGTTGTAGCCTCCTGCTCCCCCAAACTTCACCTTAGCACGTTCAGAAATGTAAGTGAAAGGGCCAACTTAAACAAGTACAATTATGTACATGCCAATATCCGCGAACAGGATTCATGGGCGCATTCCGACGATAAGGCCGGCGCTACCGGGAAAGCCATCCATATTGTCAGGGCTGCCATTGCCAAAGCCCGTCTGGCCGAAGCACTCGAACCCCAAAAAATTCTGGCACAAAAGGCCGTAGCTGTTATTGGAGGCGGTGTAGCCGGCATGAAGGCAGCCATTGCCCTGTCGGATAAAGATTGCCCGGTGTACCTCATCGAACGTGATTTTTTTATCGGGGGAAGGGTATCTCAATGGGGCTCCATGTTCACCACCAACGAAACGGGGAAAGAAGTCGTTACCAGGATTTATGAGGACCTTATAAAACGAAAAAACGTAACTGTATTTACCGGTGCCGAGCTCATTGCAAGTACCGGGAGCATCGGGGATTTTAAACTGAAAGTTAAAATTACTCCACGCTATATTAAAGACCACTGCGACGAAGGCAAACTGGAGGAAGCCATAGATGCATGTCCGGTCGAGATCCCTGATGCCTTCAATTTCAACCTAACCCGGCGCAAGGCCATCTACCACAACTTCCCCGGTGAATATCCGCATGCTGGCGTTGTAGATATAAAAAACTGCAATCGCTGCGGAAAGTGCGAAGAAGTCTGTGAAAGCGTCGATTTCTCCCAAAAAGAGGAGATCCTCGATATTCATGTAGGTTCCGTGCTTATGGCCACCGGCTTCGATCCCTATACACCCGGGGATGGAGAATATTCTTACAAGGAAAACGAAAAGGTGGTCACCCTGCCTCAATTCAAAAGAATGATTGAATTGAATGAGGAAAAACTGATGCATCAGGGCAAAGAGATTAAAAACATTGCCTACATCTATTGTGTGGGTAGCCGTCAGGAAGAAGGCGGGAACAGCTATTGCTCCAGGTATTGCTGCACATCTGCAATTCATGCTGCACTTCTGGTTAAGAAGAAATATCCACAGCTTAACAACTACCATTTTAACCGTGGCATCAGAACATACGGAAAACAGGAGTCCCTGTATTACGACTCATCCGCACAAGGAGATATCTACCTTCAGTTCAACGAAGACACGCCACCCGAGATATCCGCAAATGGATCAAAAACCATTGTAAAAGTGAAGGATATCCTCACCGGCGGACGGGAAATAGAAGTTGAAGCCGACCTGGTGGTACTGGTCACCGGCATGGTTCCGCGCGCCGACAATTCCGTTGGAACCCTATTGAAACTTCCTAAAGGACGCGATAAGTTTTTCAATGAAATCCACATGAAACTTCGTCCGGTCGAGACCTTTATCGACGGAGTTACCATTGCAGGTGCCTGCCAGGGACCGAAAAACATAATGGAATCGGCAAATTCGGCCCTTTCGGCGGCAACAAAGTCCTATTCTTACCTGAGCAAGGGCGAAATGGAAACAGAACCCATTGTAGCTGTGGTGAATCCGGATTTTTGTACCTGGTGTGGTGCCTGTGCAACAGCCTGTCCCTTCGACGCCATAAGCCTTGTAGAAACAGGAAGCAAATCCATCGCAGAAATCAATAACCCGGTATGCAAAGGCTGTGGCATGTGCCTCCCGGTTTGCCCTTCAGATGCCATTGAGTTAATCGCCTTTTCGAACAATGAAATTGAAAGCATGATTGACGCACTGGCGCAGGATTAATGATTGAAGCTGACCCAAAAATTGAACATCCCATGGAAATTGAAAAAGGAAAGACCTTTAAATACCTCCGCGAAAAACGCGAAGTCCCCCAGGAGGTGAAAGATCAACTTAAGGAATTCAACAGCATAAAAAAAGCAATGCTGGGTGCATTAAAAGAAGGGGATTTAACGATCAACCAGCTCGGTCAACAACTGAATATGCCCAGACCCGATGTTGTTTACTACTTAATGTCGCTTATAAAATATGGCTTTGTGGAAACGGGCGAAGTCGACGACATGGATGAATATTTCACTTATAAATTGAAAAAGTAATGGCAAGCATTGATCCAAAATTTGGAGAGGCCTTAAAAGAATACGGGGGCATCAATTTTTCTGCCTGTTATAATTGCGGCACCTGTACTGCAGTTTGTTCCTTATCCACGCCCGAAGATTCTTTCCCGCGCGAAATGGTACGCTTAAGCGTATTGGGACTGGAAGATGATTTAAAATCCTCCCTAAAGCCCTGGCTATGTTACTACTGCGGCGAGTGCACCACCCATTGTCCGCAAACGGCCAATCCGGGCGAATTAATGATGTCGCTCCGACGTTGGCTTACTTCTAAATACGACTGGACCGGCTTATCCGGATTATTATACAAGTCATTGCCATTAAGCATTATAGCATTTTTGATAACCGCCATGGGCGTAATTGGCTTTTTTGCCTACAAATCCTTCCAGCTCGACAGCCTTCTCCACATCGGCCATTATTTTGAAATGATTGCCATCGCTTCTGTGTTTACTTTCATCCTCCTGCCCAATATCATCCGCATGTGGTATTTTGTAATCCTGAAACCGAAAATCAAGGTTTCACTGCTCACATATGCAAAAAGCATAGGGGAATTGATTGTACACATGTTTACCCAAAAAAGATCCCTGGGCTGTGACGATAATCAGTTCAGGTGGTTTGAGCATTTCATACTCGTTATAGGCTATTTGGCGCTGCTTTTCACAACTGTATTTCTCGATTGGTTTTCTACACAAAGCCTTTTTATTATCGTGCTTGGATATGTTGAAAGCGTCACCATATTTGTAGTCACCTTCGATTTTATGAGAGGCCGGATAAAAAAGAACAAGGAGACAAACAAATTTTCTCAGCCTTCAGACTGGTTTTTCGTCATCTGGTTGTTTCTGATGGGACTAACAGCCTTTTCTGTCCGCATATTTATCGATCTCAACTTCCTCGAAACAAATACATGGATCTACCTTATTCATCTTACCGTACTTGTTCAATGGTCCCTTATAATTGTTCCTTTCGGTAAATGGACCCACTTCCTGTACCGTTCCTTTGCCATGTACTTTGCCAAACTAAAAGAAATGCCCGTCAAATAGAATCAATTTCAGCAAATGAGGTCCATAAGCTATAGTTACTTTAAGAAAAGTAGAAAAGCTTCATTTTTGTCCATTGAAACAATATTCGAATTTCACCGTATAAAATTCTAAAGCTTTCCTTTTTAGTCTTTTATATCCACTCCAATGAAAACTCTCTTTTCATTTAGTTTGTTTTTCTATTTTTCCTTTTCCTTACTTGCTCAGAGTGATTCACTTACTGCCACCAAGATCTTTGGTGGTTACAAATTTGAGCAGAACGAACAGGTACTAAGGCCAAAGGCGCTTTTGGATATAATGGAAGGTGATCAGGAGGCCCATGCCATGATGACCAAGGCCAAATCCAACCTGGGTGTGGGTAATGTTTTTACCTATACTGGAAGCTTTCTGGTGGGATGGACATTTGGAACGATTATCGGCGGAGGTGAATTTAATTATTTGCTGGCCGGTATTGGTGCAGGTTGTCTGGCAATAGGGATTCCAGTGTCATCAAGTGCATTAAAACTAGCAGTTAACGCTGTAGATACCTACAATTCAAATTTAGCAGGAAAAGCAGTTGAGCTAGGATTGCAACTTAAGTTCGGCATTAATAAAAACGGCATTGGCCTTTCACTGACCTTTTAAGCAAACATTATGAAACATATAATTATTGCAGTGATTTGTGTGTCGTTCTATTTCAGTGCAAATGCTCAAGACCTCATTGTAACCTCCAAAGGTGATTCCATCAATTGCAAAATTGATACTGCTACTTCAGAGTATCTCTTTTTTAATTTTGAAAATAGCGATGCAAGAGTACCCTTTACACAACTGCCACTCGACCAGGTAACAGTATATATTCGCGAATATTACCCTAAAGATATTTCATCGTCTGGACTACTTCCCAATATGGAGAATCAGAAAAACTTTTGGCTCTCTTTCGGTGTTGGTCGCAGTTACAGGTTTGGGGAAATTGATCCGCAACTGTCTTACCCAATGAGAGCTTATACGGAAAAACTAAAGAGGGGAACTGTTTTGGGCATTAATGCAATTTACTTTATTGGATATTCATCCGGGCTTGGATTGAATTACTCAAGATTTATTACATCCAACTCATTGGAGGATACCCAGCTTTTTAACATTGTCGGAGAAGAGGTTACCGGAAATGTGGCAGACAATATAGCCATCAGTTATATTGGTCCAAGCTATGCTGCACGGTTAAATAGTTTAGATAAAAAACATTCTCTCACTGGATGTTTTGGAATTGGTTTCATGAAATACTGCGATGTGGGTGAGTATGTGGCTAACTTTAGTATCACAGGCCAAAGTGTCGGAGTACTATTGGATGTAGGATATAATTATAATATTTCAGAGAACATTGCCTTTGGGATCCAGACTTCATTTCTAGGGGGTACTTTGACTAATTATGAGTTAGAATATGGAGGTCGTAATAGAACTGTTTCTCTGGAGGAGGATAAATATGAAAGCCTTGGACGAGCAGATTTCTCGATTAGATTGACTATAAAACTCTAGTTAATCAGTAAACTACAGAAGCATTTAATTAAAGCTGCTAACTGTTCGGATAATCAGTATACCCTGCTTCATCGGCGGTATAAAACAAATCCATTTTAAGATCTTGAGATAATGGCGAATCCTTTTTAAACCTGTTTACCAGATCAGGATTATTTATAAAAGGCCGACCAAAGGCAATCATATTTCCCAGTCCGCCTGCAAGATCAGCTTCAGCTCTTTCGAGATCATATCCTCCTGACAATATGATGGAGTTATGGAAATTATCACGAAAAAGCCTCTTCATATCCCTTGGAACTTCGGGTGCTCCCATTGCAGAATGATCAACAAGATGAATATACACGATGCCTGTTTTATTAAGTTGCTCTGCCATATAGGTATACGTAGCATCAATTTCGGGATAATGGGGCATATCACTTGCCACCCCATAGGGCGAAAGTCTGATAGCGGTTTTTTCTTTACCAATATTTTCTACTACAGCCGAAACGACCTCAAGTACAAACCTGCACCTGTTCTCGATATTTCCCCCATACTTATCTGTCCGGATATTACTTACCGGTGATAAAAACTGTTCAAGCAGATATCCATTTGCACCATGTAATTCAACGCCATCAAACCCTGCTTCAATGGCATTCCTTGCAGCTGAGACAAATTCCTCCTTTGTTTGAGCTATTTCCTTTTCTGACATAGCTTTAGGAACTTGGAAATCTTGCATTTGCTCAGCATCTGTCCACATTTGGCCTGCTGGCTTTACAGCAGATGGGGCCAGTATTTGTGCACCCTCCGGCATGTTCAAAATATGGCTTATCCGTCCGGTATGCATGAGCTGTGCAAAAATCTTTCCTCCTTTAAGATGAACTGCATCGGTCACTTTCTTCCAGCCTTCCACCTGAGATGGATTAAAAAGACCAGGAATTCGGGCATATCCTAAACCGTTTGGCGAAGGCGCTACTCCCTCGGTGACAATTAATCCTGCACCAGATCTTTGCGCATAATAGCTAGCCATAAGATCATTGGGAGTATTCCCAATCGCACGGCAACGAGTCATAGGTGCCATCACAATACGGCTGGACAACATAATAGCGCCAAGTTTATGGGGTGTTAATAGCTGAAGATCTTTCATTAGTATAAATCTTGTTTTAAGTTAATCAAACAACACCCATCGACAAATGTTGCATTTTTAACATTCTATTATTACATCCCATGCTATATCACCTTATTCACTTGAAACTGCGTATAGCCGGACTATTGCGGCGGACCAACTATGTGAGTATTGAATTTTAGTATAAATCGGATTCGCCTTAAACATATTCCTTTGCAATTTGATTTACATTCTCGGCAGCCTTTTTAAAG
>CAZRPW010000153.1:0-9280 GCA_964601975.1 uncultured Bacteroides sp. | reverse complement strand
ATAGTGGTATGGATTTCAATTGAAGGAAACACGCCTTGGCTTTCGCCCAACGGTCTCACTTCCCTTTTCCGATTTCAGGAAGAAAGTCTCATCACTCTCGGTTATCCCCGTGAAATCGTCGCCGTCGCTGTCGGCAAGTGAGGATAGTATCTTGTGGCGCCAGTCGAAGGCAGTCTTCTTGTTGATCTTCAGAGCATCCTTGATCTTGTCAAGGCTCTTCTCTTCCATCATCAGGGTAAGATAGTCGTCCACCTTGTCCTTTTTGTGCAGGCCTGCCATCCATGTACCGGTATACTCGGTAAAGCTCCTCCGGCATGACCCGCACTTATAGCGCTGTGCCCCTTTGTCCTTCCCGAAGCGAACGTACTTCCCATGCCCGCATCAGCCACAAGGGTTTCCGAAACCACTCCAAGGTTTTCTCTCAGCGATTCAATATGGACAGGTAGTGTAGCTGTATCTGTACTGGTCTGATGTAGTGTATAACCTAGGATATATTGGTTCTGGGTGCTTATTTGCCAGTTATATCCTGGCTTGAGTTGGCCATTGAGCATGTGGTCCTCCTTCATCCGCATAAAGGTGGCATCTGGATCGGTCCTTGACAAGCTATTTCTTTCTACCATCTGCCGCTCATACGCTTCGTGTTTTTCAAGGGCTTCAAGCCATTTTCGTTTAGCATAATTGAGCTTCTGCTTTACTTTCTTGTCCACCTCCTTTCCCGATAAAGCCTTGTCGGTCTGATCGATGGCATGACTTAATTTTTCTGCATTGATCGCCTCGAAGCTATCCCGCTCATTATGTTCCAGCTCTTCTTTGTCAACCTGTTCGGCATAGGACCATAGTTCTTTCAACTGATTCATGATCCGGCCTCTGTTGTAGGTGATAGTCCTGCCCCATACAAAGGTGTACCGGTTTGCATTGGCCTCGATCTTAGTCCCTTCCAGGTAGGCCTCTTTCGGTGTAATATGACCATGATCAACTAACAAGAGAACTACCTGGCTAAATACTTCCTTCAAACACCCCTTAAACGATCACTACGGAACCGGTTGATCGTATTATGGTCAAGATAACTCATCCCGCTCAGCCACATGAAGTGGATGTTCTGTTGCAAGGCCTGTTCGATCTTACGACTCGAGTATTGATTTGTCAGATAGCCGTAAACAAGCACCTTGAGCATCAGACGAGGATGATAAGCCGGGCAGCCTTCTCCCTCGTATTTTGCCAAAATGGGATCCATATTAAGATTATCAACCACCTGGTTTACCACGCGAACAGGGTGATTGGGAGCAATCAGCTCTTCCAGTGAAGGGGGAAGAAGTAAATTCTGGTTGAATTTGTAGTCCTTAAAGACTAACTTTGATTTACTTGAAAATTGCATACTTCAAGTTACTATGCTTGAAGTCTTTGAAGGGGGAGGCATCCCCCTTCTTTATCAACACTAACTCCCTAGTTATCAATACATGAAAATTGAGGTGTGATGCAAAAGCTCCTCTTTGAAAGTTATACCCGGAAGGAAGCCTACAAATATTTACGAAGTAAAGATTAGCTGCCGAGCTCGCAAGCTCGGTTTTAAGCGACGACCGGGTATAACGAAAAAGAGGGTGCCCTTTTGAGACACCCTCTTTATTTTATATCGGGATTTTACACCAGTCTACCTGTTCTTTTTCTTAGGCAGCGCTTTCCCTCCACTCTGCTGCTGTTTCTGAAGATCTTCGAGCCGCTGGGCAAACCTCGATTTCTTCACAGGTTTATCCTTCTTTGCATTGATTTTCTTCAGGATGGCCTCTTCGTCAGTAAAATACTTGAACAGGAGGTTCTGACCAAGGGTTATCACGTTTGCCAGGAAGTAATAATAGGTGAGTCCGGCCGAGAAATTATTCAATATCAGCATGAACATCAATGGCATGATGTACATCATGGTCTTCATGCCCGGCATGGCACTGTTCGTAGCTGTTGTCTGGTTATTCATCTTCATAGACAACATGGTGGTGACGGTCATCAGGATGGTAAAGAGACTAACGTGATCGCCATACATGGGAATGGTGAAGGGAAGATCCAGAATAGAATCGTAGGTGGAGAGGTCATGTGCCCAAAGGAACCCCTGCTGCCGAAGCTCAATAGAGGTTGGAAAGAACCGGAATAAGGCATATAGGATCGGGAATTGCAGGAGCATGGGCAGGCATCCTCCCATGGGATTAGCACCGGCCTTCTTATACAGGGCCATGGTGGCCTGCTGCTTCTTCATGGCATCTTCCTTCTTGGGGAACTTTTCGTTCAGCTCATCCACCTGGGGTTTCAGCACCCGCATGACAGCCTGTGATTTGTAGGACCTGTACGTAAGAGGGAAAAGTGCAGTCTTGATAATCAGGGTAAGCAGAAGGATAATAATCCCGAAATTGACAAAGTGTCTTCCCAGCCAGTTGAATATGGGAATGACTACCCAGGCATTGATCCAGCGAAGCATGGGACCACCCACTGTAACCACATTCTGCAGGCCCAGGTCTCCATATTCCTTCAATGAAGAGAAGTTATTGGGACCCAGATAAAGCTGCATGCCAATATTCTGATCAGCAGTACGATCGTATGGTATATCCAGGATTGTGGAAAACTGTCTCACATAAGGACCCGGGTCATTGAATCGATGCTGACTAATATACCCACCATTAAAATACTCATCGGCAATAATAATCGTTGAGAAGAACTGGTGACTGAAAGCTACCCATTTAATCCGGGTGGTCTCGGTGACCTCTTCATATTCCTTTTTAGACCTTGATTTGAAGTTCTCCACATCGCCTCCGTGGTACTTATAATACAAGGTAGTATACATGGCCTCATTCTGATAACCCTTCTCCTGGCTGGGCGCATAGAAATCGAAATTAAACTCCATGCGATCCGTTTTATAAGCATCCAGGCCCTTCAGACGAATATCAAAATCAAGCATGTAATCATCATCATACAGCTTATAGATATACGATACCGAGGAAGACTCGGAGATATCAAGTTTCATGGTGAGTTGCTGATAGGTACGACCCTCATCATCGGACGCTTTTTTTACGGAAGGCTTGAAAAACAGGTCCCCGGTGTTGATCCCCCGGTTATCAGCAAAGAAATTGAGCGAAAAAATAGTGGAATCTCCATCAAAAAGATCCAGGGCCAGAGAATCATAGGTCTGAAATTTCTTCAGATTAGCTGTATAAGGCCGTCCACCTTTGGTGGAGAAGGTAAGCTTTAAGAGCTCATTCTCAAGTACAATTTTTTCAGCTTCACCCACAGCGCTTGCTGCAAAATCGCCCAGCTCTTTGGAGAGCTGTTGCATGGCGGCTGAATCATTGCTTAACCCGGCCTCAGCCGTCATTTCTGCAGCTACCGGAGCCTGGCGGGCAGCCTCTAATGCCCTAATCTGCTCTACCCTTGCAATGGAATCCCTTCTCCTGGTCTCCTCCATTTGCGCCTCCCTGGCGGGTTTGGTAAATATACTGTACCCAACCAATATGAGTCCAATCAGTGCAAGTCCTATGATTGTATTTCTATCCATATCAAGCTTTTAATTCAGCCACAAAAGTAATTAATCAGGCTATATATAATTATAAAATCAACTAAAATCGATAAGATTTCGGTAAATGAACCCGGATATCGGGGTAAGGATTCTACTTCACGTTCTCCAGGGCAGCCTTTATAAAGGCAATGAATAGCGGATGAGGGTTCAAAACCGTACTGCTGTATTCGGGGTGAAACTGGGTACCTACAAACCACGGATGATCATTCTGTTCCATAATCTCCACCAGTCCGCTCTCGGGATTAATACCCGTAGGAACCATGCCCTTTTTTTTGAACTCCTCAAGAAAATCGTTATTAAATTCATAGCGGTGACGGTGGCGTTCACGAACCATATCGGTATTATAGGCCTTCTGCACACGCGACCCCTTCTTCAAGGAGCAGGCATATCCTCCCAGTCTCATGGTCCCTCCTTTTTCCGTAACGCCCTTCTGCTCTTCCATCAGGTCTATTACAGGATGTTTGGTAATATTGGTCATTTCGGAGGAGTGGGCATCCTCGTATCCCAGCACATTCCTGGCAAATTCAATGACCGCACATTGCAAACCCAGGCATATTCCAAAAAAGGGAACCTTATTCATACGGGCATACTCAACCGAAAGTATCTTTCCGTCAATACCGCGGTCTCCAAATCCCGGAGCAACCAGGATACCGTCAAATCCCCCCAGGGTCTGCCCAATATTCTCTTTCTTTACCATTTCAGAATGAATGCAGGTAACATTCACCTTTACATCATTCATGGCTCCGGCATGAGTAAGCGACTCAATAATCGATTTATAGGAATCATAGAGCTCCACATACTTCCCCACCAGGGCAATCCGGATTTCCTTTTCTGAACTCTTCAGCCTGTTTACAAACTCTGTCCATTCTTTAAGTTCGGGGCTACCACTTGCATTCAGCTTAAGCTTCTGCAAAACGATTCTGTCCAGACCCTCATCTCGCATCAACAGGGGAACTTCATAAATCGTTTTCACATCGATGGACTGGATAACTGCCTCATGTGCAACATTACAGAACAGGGCTACTTTTTTCCGAACATCCTTTGTGAGTTCATGCTCAGTTCTCAGAACCAGGATATCCGGTTGAATTCCATTTTCAAGCAACTCTTTCACAGAGTGCTGCGTGGGCTTTGTTTTCAATTCTCCTGAAGCTGCCAGGTAAGGAACCAGGGTAAGGTGGATAAACAATGTGTTCTCAACACCCAACTCCCAACGCAACTGCCTCACTGCCTCAATATAAGGCAAAGACTCAATATCACCCACGGTCCCCCCGATTTCAGTGATTATAATATCATACTCCTCTTTTCTCCCAAGCAGCGTAATCCTTCTTTTAATCTCATCGGTTATATGCGGAATGATCTGAACGGTTTTCCCCAGGTAATCTCCTTTGCGCTCTTTATTGATCACACTCTGGTAGATACGACCGGTGGTTACATTGTTGGCCTGGGAAGTCTGGCTATCCAGAAAACGCTCATAGTGACCCAGATCAAGATCTGTCTCAGCTCCATCGTCTGTGACGTAACATTCCCCATGCTCATAGGGATTCAGGGTGCCTGGATCCACGTTGATATAGGGGTCAAGTTTCTGAATGGTTACCTTGAAACCACGGGCCAGAAGCAGCCTGCCGAGAGAAGCGGAAATAATACCTTTACCAAGGGAAGATGTTACACCACCCGTCACGAAAACATACTTTGTCTTGCCCAAAAGATTATGATTTAAATTCGGCGTAAAAGTAAATATTTAATTTGCATTTTCAATATCATCCAGGATGCGGATTTTCATCTCCAGGGCCTTGATCCGCTCATGGGCCGAATCGATCTTGGCATGAAAAGCCTGCAGGGTCTCTTCTGAACTTTTAGACTGTTTGAAGAAACCAATATTATTCTCCCAAACACTGATATCACTCTTCAATTGCTGAAGCTTGTTCATAAGTTTGTCACGTTCAAAATTCAATTTCATATCCGCCCTGGGCGTATTTATCATCCCCTTAATGCGATTCCTGAATCGGAACAGCGAGCGCTCCGACTCATCAAGCCCCATCTTTTCCAGCAGTTTATCCTGGGACAGGCGAAACTGCTCTTTGATCCAATCCTTTTTATTAGAAGGAACAAATCCGATTTCTTCAAATCTGGACTGGAAATCTGTCAGTGCATCCATATTGCGCTTCCTTTCTTCACCAGGAATAAAAGCATCCATCTCCTTAATTATATTCTCTTTTGCCTTGAGGTTATCATCAAAAGAGGAATCGGTATCATCAAAGTAATTCGATTTGTTATTGAAGAAAGCATCGCAGGCAGTCCGGAAGCGTCTCCAAAGTTTATCCGAATCGCGCCGTGGAACCGGGCCAATCTCCTTCCATTGTTTTTGCAATTTAATCAACTCGCTTGTGGTGGTTTTCCAATCCGTACTATCACTCAGCGCTTCAGCTTTTTCAACAATATCCATTTTCTGCTTCAGATTTCCTTTCTGCTCGTCGAAAGCAGCGGAATAAAAGTTGGCCTTGCTTTCGAAAAATTGATCACAAGCCTTCCTGAACCTGGCATAGATGGCATTATTATCCTTTTTAGGAGCGTAACCAATGGTTTTCCAGGATTTCTGTATCTCCAGAATCACATTGGTTTTTTCAGCCCAGGCTCCATGGGAATCAAATTTCTGCTGGGCGATGGACTCCACCTTTTGACAAAGGGCTTCCTTCTTCTCCAGATTTTCATGCAAAGAATCCTTTAACCTGGAATGATATTCCTGATGTTTCCTGTTTATGGCAGAAGTAGCCCGTTTGAACCGGTCCCAAATTTCATCCCGATCATCCCGTGGAACCGGACCTATTTCTCTCCAGCGGGTATGAAACTTCTGCAATGTCTTAAATGCCTGTACAATGTTGGGATCCTGATCCAAGGCCTCGGTCCGCTCACATAATTGGGTTTTCAGCTCCAGATTTTTCTTCAGATCCAGGGTCCGCAGATCGCGGTTCATGCGGACGTAATCATTAAACTTATCCACGAAATAATTGTAGGAATCCCACAAGTCTTTCAAATTCTGCTGGGGAACAATACCGGCGGCAAACCACTGCCTCTGAAGCTCCTTGAATTTCCTGAAGGTAATTTCGAAGGCCTCCTGCCCTTCCATCAGCATCCTGAGTTCTTCCAGGATATGCTTTTTCTTTAACAGATTCTCCTGCTTTGTCTTTTCAAGTTGCCTGGTATACTCTGCTTTCAGACTCCTGTACTTGTGAAGCAGCTCCTTCATCTCAAGTTCAGCAGGATCCTCTGCAGGTTTAAAATCTTCAAGCGTGCCACCCTCTTCCAGGAAGCGGGCTTTTTTCTCCTCCATTTCGGCATCCTGCTTTTCGGTAAAAACCTGCCTGATGGCTGCCACTTCTTTCCTGATATTGCCTTTAGATGGATTATCCAGCTTTTCCCTCATCAGCTTGACCAGATCTTCCTTACTAAGAAGGGCATAATTAATCTGCTCTGCCTCTGCCTCTGCCTCTGCCTCTGCCTCTGTCTCTGCCTCTGTCTCAGGATCATCTTCACTCTGAGCATCATGATCCACATCATCATCGTATGAATCATTGTTTTTCCGCTCCTCATGATCATCCACCAGCAATTCGTCTTCAGGTTCCGGCGCAGAAATATCAGGTTTGGGCACGGTACTGCTGTTATCGGGAGATTCCTTTTTGGATTCCTCCTTTTCGGTAAGCTCTGTCTTGTTCTTCTCTTCTAAGCGCTCTTTAGATTCTTGTTCATTCAGAGGGTCTGTTGCATCCATATTTTTCATGACAGGTAGAGGGTTAATGGCCAGCTATAACTTACAAATTACTCATTTTTCCCGTATAAGTTCAACTTTTCGATAAAAAACTGTTCTATCTTTGAATGCTAATTCTGCAAAAAATGCGCATTGACATCATCACAGTTTTACCCGGATTGCTTTCCGGCCCTCTTGATACTTCAATCATAAAGAGAGCCCGGGAGAAAGGTGTTGTGGAGATCTGCGTACATGATTTGCGGGATTTTTCGACCAATAAGCATCGAAATGTAGACGACTATGCTTTTGGGGGAGATGCAGGAATGGTCATGTCGATTGAACCGATTGAAAGAGCCATCAAGCAACTCAGCTCCGAAAGGGATTATAACGAAATCATTTACACTTCCCCGGATGGGAAACTTTTCAATCAACCGGAAGCGAATTACATGGCTACCCTGGACAATATAATCATTCTCTGCGGCCATTACAAGGGCATCGACCAGCGGATCCGGGATCACCTGATCAGCCGCGAAATATCCATTGGCGACTACGTACTGACCGGTGGCGAACTTGCTGCTGCGGTGATTACCGACGCCGTAACAAGGCTCTTGCCCGGAGCCATGTCTGATGAAACTTCAGCATTGACAGACTCCTTCCAGGACGGCTTGCTGGCTCCGCCCGTATATACGCGACCTGCAAATTATAAAGGCTGGAAGGTTCCCGACATTCTGCTTTCAGGACATGCAGCAAAAATTGAAGAGTGGAAACATGAGCAGTCTTTACAGCGCACACAGGAGCTGCGACCCGACCTGCTTAAGGATACGAAGGAATAACTCAGCGCAGAACCTTCCGCACAAAAGCAACGGTGAAATAAGACATCAGGAATAGTCCGAAAAAGCCCTCCAACGAAGACACCCAGCGAATAGATCCAAAGGGGTAGTGATCACCATAACCAATTGTAAGAAAAGTAATTGCGCTGTGATAAAAGGAGCGTGCAAATACGCCAAGCTGGTCGTCCACAGAAGCTATGATATCAGCACTCGTAAATTGGATGAGAAACACATAAATAAAACTGAAGAGGAGGTAAAAGCTCAGCATGGTTAAAAGCACCCTGACCGGGCTTGTAGCGTATAAGCCAGCCTTATCGAAAAGTACAAGTTTAAACCAGTAAAGGGGATAGCGGTAAACTGCGCTCCACTTCTTTTCAGCAAGCGCTTCCGTGAGTTCTGCCCTGGACTCGCACCTTTTGAATTCAACATACGCACGATCCTCATCATTGTAAAGGCCCTGACTTTGAAAATTCTCCTTCAGTATCCGGAATTGTTCTGCTTTTATCCTGTGGGAACTTTTCTCCTGGGAATATACCATCTGCTTCACACCGGAAAGGTTCCAGTCAAGATAAATCCTCCCCATCAGGCGCATGCCCGCCATGAAGATGGTGTCCACCTTTGACCTGAATTCATGAGGGTTTATATCGATTATATCTCGCACCACCGTGCTGGAGAGATCGATTATGCGACTCTGACTCACCCTCAGATCCACATAGCCATCCAAATGACAAAAACAAAGGGATATTGATTTAAACCAGGATTTGTAGAAGCTTACATTTCCTTCACCAAAATTGGTACGTTCAAAACTGACATCAATATTTTCAAAAACAAGCTCTTCAAAACTAATATCGCCCGCACCAAAAATGGCTCTTTTGAAACTGAATTTCCCGGCATCCATAACGCATTCATCAAAACTTACTTCTCCATTGCCAAACACAGACCGGTTAAAATTTACCCTTCCGCTACCAAATTCCACGGTGCGAAAATCAACCCTGCCATTTCCGAATTCGGTGCGCTCAAAGCTAAGGATGCTGCTTTTGAAGGAGGCAAAATGAAAATCAAGCTTTCCGCTTCCAAACCGGGCAACCTTAAAAGAGACCTCTCCTTTCCCAAATTTAGCGTTGATAAAATTTACATTGCCATCGGAGAATTCGG
>CAZRPW010000152.1:0-9313 GCA_964601975.1 uncultured Bacteroides sp. | reverse complement strand
CTGAGTTTAATTGGAACCGGAATTATTTATAGTTTTAAAGTGGAAACATAAAAAAACTAATCGCACAAATCCCATGAAAGCGTATCTCAGACTGGCTGTTCCAATGTTAATCGTTCTTGTTGCCTCCCTGCTTTTCACGTCCTGCAAGCAGGAAACCCTCCAGAGACCCAACATCCTTTTTGCAATTGCCGATGACTGGGGATGGCCCCACGCCGGGGTTTATGGCGATCCGGTGGTGCAGACCCCGGCCTTCGACCGCCTTGCCAGTGAAGGAGTCCTGTTTAATCATGCCTATATCTCTTCACCGTCCTGCACGCCATCCAGGAACGCCATATTAACCGGACAATATCACTGGCGACTGGGGTCCGGTGCCAACCTGTGGAGCACCCTGGATCCTGCCACCCCGGTATACCCCCTTTTGCTTGAAGATGCCGGGTACAAGATCGGATATTACCGCAAGAGCTGGGGACCCGGCGACATCTCCAACTGGGAACGTCACCCTGCCGGTCAGAATTACACTGAAACCGGTTTTGCTGCCTTTATGGAAGAGCGAAACCCCGACCAGCCTTTCTGTTTCTGGCTGGGCTCATGGGATCCGCACAGGCCATACGATGCGGGAACCGGTGCTGCTGCCGGCATGGACCTTGATAAAATTCGGCTCTTTGAATGCTTCCCGGACAATGAACTTGTTCGCAGCGATGTGGCCGATTACTACTATGAAGTACAACGCTTCGACACCCTTGTAGCCAGTGCCATAGCACTACTGGAGCAATACGGCGAGCTTGAAAATACAATTGTTGTGATGACCGGCGACCATGGAATGCCCTTCCCCAGGTGCAAGGCCAACAATTATGACAGCGGTGCAAGAATACCCCTGGCCATCCGCTGGGGTTCGGGACTTGAAAAACCGGGCAGGGTACTGGACGATTTCATAAGCACCACCGACCTGGCTCCCACTTTCCTCGAGATGGCCGGAGTTGAAGTCCCGTCGGTGATGAGCGGAAAAAGTATGCTGAACCTTCTTAAATCCACAAAGGAAGGTTTGCTTGATCCCGAAAACCGAAGCTACGTGCTGCACGGAAAAGAGCGTCATGTACCGGGACAGGAAGAAAATATGGGTGGCTATCCCATTCGGGCCATCCGAAACCATGACTTCCTTTACATCCGCAACTTCGAAGAGAAGCGCTGGCCCAGTGGAACGCCCGATTACTTAAAGGCTGCCATCCCCAACTGCTGGCTGGGCGATTGTGACAATGGTCCTACCAAAACCTACATGGTGGAGCAAAAAGACAAGGATGAGCAGCATCAGAAACTGTGGAATCTTGCCTTTGCCAAGCGCCCTGCCGAGGAATTGTATGACTGCAGGAACGATCCCGAGCAATTGGTGAATCTTGCGGGCGACCCGGACTACATGGAGATTCAGATGGAAATGTCAGATTTGCTCCTGGAACAATTGGAACTTACGGGCGATCCCCGAAGCGATGCCGTGGCAGACTATGATTTCGATGCTGTGCCCTACCTGGGGACCGGACCCCGACACCCATCATACAAGCCAGAAAGTAATTAATGCATGCTCGCTAATAAGCTCCAATCTCTTCTATTGTTGTTCCTGCTGGTGCCAGGATTCAGTTCCTGCTCAGAGAAGGATCAAGAAGCTCCGAATATTCTGTTCATTGCAGTGGATGATCTGAATGACTGGACAGGCTTCCTGGGAGGACATCCCCAGTCAAGGACGCCGAATATGGATGCCCTGGCAAGAACCAGCACGGTGTTTACCTGTGCACATGCAACAGCCACAGCCTGTCAGCCTTCAAGAAATTCCGTGCTCTGGGGCTTGCACCCGGTCCGCACAGGCTGGTATGAAAATATATTTAACAGGCAGGAAGTGGACAGGGTAAGTGATTCCATTTCAAAAATATCCACTGCGCTTCCACAGTTTTTCAAAAATCATGGTTATCAAACCCTGATGGCAGGAAAGGTATTTCACTACGGACCTGCCGATGGAAGAGCTATGGAAACCCTCTTCTGGGATGAAATTCAGGCGGAATATCCTTTGAGCAGGGAGTTCAGGGAAAGGGGACACAACTACGGGGATAATTTTTACCATCCCTTCCCCTCCGGAGGAAGTCCCATCGTTACCAGGTATGGTGACCCTACTCCTGGAAATTCACTGTGTGGCGGACCCCTAATCAGGGAGAAGGATATCCCGAATGGAGAAATGCCTGATGAGTATTTTGCGAGCTGGGGAGAAGAAAAATTGGCGGCTGACTATGATAAACCCTTTTTCCTCGCCATTGGATTTGTGCGACCACATGTCCCTTTCACAGCCCCGGCCGAGTTTTTTGAAGCTTTCGAAAACGACAGCATAAAGATTCCCGAAGTACCTGATCATGAAATGTCAGATATCCCTGTTTATGGCAAAAGCATGGCCCTGGGCTTCCTGCCGGGAGGAGATCACTACACGGTATTGGACATGGGACCTGAATACTGGTCCGACCTGGTCCGATCCTATCTTGCAAGTATTGCCTTCGTGGATGCCCAGGTTGGCAGAGTACTGAAAGCGCTTGAAAAAAGCCCCTATGCCGACAATACCATTGTGGTACTCTGGTCGGACCACGGGCAAAATCTGGGAGAAAAGAAGATGTGGCGTAAAATGAACCTCTGGGAGGAAGCAAGCCATGTACCCCTGCTGATCCATGAAGCCGGCAGGAAAAAAAGCCAGAAGGTAGACGTACCCGTAAGTTTGCTCGACCTCTACCCCACAATGGTGGAATTGGCCGGATTTGAAACTCCGGAATACCTGGATGGCAATAGTTTATTACCTCTGATTACAGATCCTCAAACATCCTGGGACACTCCCGTCCTCACATCCTGGATGTATGACAATTTTGCGGTAAGAAGTGAACAATGGCGCTACATCCGCTACAGAGATGGCGCTGAAGAACTTTATGATCACCACAATGACCCGGGAGAGCACTTCAACCTTGCAGGAAATCCTGAATACCTTACAATCCTGGAGCAGCACCGCAAGTACATTCCTGTAAGTAAGTCTGACCCGTTTTTCAAGCCCTTTTCAGGTGATCAACTCGACCGACTGGTAAAGCAATGGGATACAACGGGCGTCCCGGTCTATCTCCAGTAGTCGTCAGAGATATATCCTTAGATTCTGGGGATTTGACTAGTCACCAAAACTGGTGGCAAGATTCCTGGCAGCAAGGACCCAGGGGTGATTCGGTGGTACATAATTGATCTGTCCTGCTACATCCTGCAGGGGAACTGCTTTGGTTCGTTCGCCATCCACAGCAACCATAATACCATATTGCTCATCCCTTATGTAATCGATGGCTGATGTTCCCAGCCGTGTGGCCAGGTTACGGTCCAGCGCCGAAGGGGTCCCCCCACGTTGCAGGTGCCCCAGAATCGTTACCCGGGTCTCAAGTCCCGTTATGATCTGCAACTCCTCGGCCATGGCCATGGTCGAGCCCCTGTATTCACCATCAAGCGCTTTCAACTGTGCTTTCAGCTTAGCGCGCTCCTCCCCTTCTGCGCCCTCCAGTTTCTTCTCTACAGCTCTAATTTTCCGGGCGCCCTCGACAGTGATAGCACCCTCTGCAACTGCCACAATACTAAATCGTTTTCCCCGGCTTACCCTTTCGAGGATACTATCCGCCAATTTATCGATGGTATAGGGAATCTCGGGGATCAGTATGGCATCGGCGCCGCCGGCCATTCCTGCGCCAAGAGCCAGCCAGCCCACCTTGTGCCCCATGATCTCCACAATGATGACCCGGTGATGACTGGAGGCTGTACTGTGCAGTCGGTCAATAGCATCCACTGCAATTCCCAGGGCCGTGTCAAAGCCAAAGGTCACATCGGTACCCACAATATCATTATCGATGGTCTTGGGCAGGGTAATAATATTACAGCCCGCTTTTGAAAGCCTGTATGCATTTTTAAGGGTTCCTCCACCACCCAGGCAGACCAGCACATCCAGGTGGTTTTTATGATAGTTCTCCACTATTACATCGGTCATATCCACATTCTTACCACCCATGGGCATCTTATGCGGCTTATCCCGGCTGGTTCCCAAGATGGTCCCTCCCATTGTAAGAATTCCCGAGAGCATCTGGTTGTCAAGGCGGACCGACCTATTTTCCATCAGTCCACGGAATCCATCCCTGAAACCAATAACCTGCATAGTGCCTCCCCTGGTGGCTGTCTTCCCAATTCCCCTGATTGCTGCATTCAAACCAGGTGTATCTCCCCCTGAAGTAAGAATACCAATATGTCCTGAACGTACCTGTTTGGCCATTATCGAACTGTTAAATTTTTTGTTAAGTTAGGAAAAACCTTTTTTTTACCATGCATTAAAATAAAATGTATTAATTTCATTTCAAAGGGATTGCTAAATCTACTTTTAATAAAAATCTGTCAAGCATGGATTCATGTCCTCTTAAATATATTCCCATGCCAGCCCTTCTGGTCAGGACGGATAACCTTGAAATAGTTCAAGGAAACGACCTTGCTGCCGAAATTATTGGAATCCAAACCAGGAAGCTCCCGGGAAAAGATGGGACCCTGTTTTTTCCAAATTCAGTTTCTGGCCCAATGGAATTTAAGAGAACAATCTTTGAGGATGCTTCAGGAATCCAACACAATATTGAACTTAGGATTCAGCCTTTCCCTGAAGGAGAATACCCCTGTTATATTTTAACCTTCCGAAAGGTGGAAGAACCATTTCAGGATCTCATGGATGGAATAGTAGACGGGATTGTTATAGCAGATCAAAAGGCGAATGTATTGGATGTAAATACTGCTTTCTGTTCCATCACCGGACTTCACCGTGACGAAGTTATAGGTGTCAGCGGATTCAAGCTCGCTAGCAAATTCACTTCCCCTAAGTCAAACAGAAAGGTCTCTGCTGCGCTGCAAAAGATGGTTTCCGGGGAATCGTTAAGCCAGATAGACATTGATTCCAAAGGCAAAACCCTGGCCTTATCCATAAAAATTCAAAAAAACAGCAAAAACTATATCTGCATTATCAGGGATATCTCAAGTGAGAAAGAGGCTCAAAAGGCTTTATTGCTAAATGAAGAAAAATTCAAATTCTTTGCAGAATCTACTTTCGAAGGTATTGTGGTACATGAAAGGGGAATTGTTCTGGACACCAATGAGTCCTTCCGCATTATGACAGGTTTGACCCTTGAAGATACACTTGGGAAAAACCTGCTTGAATTTATCCCGAAAAAAAGCGATAAAGCCAGGATGGTGGCCAACATGTTAAAACGAAAGTCAAAACCTTTCCATGTTACTGCTTTAAAGAAAGATGGTTCAAAGTTCATCATTGAAGTTGAAGCGAAGGAAGTTAACTACCTGGGTAAAAAAGTCCGGATCTCAGCCATCAGGGACGTAACAAAACAGACGATTCTTCAGGATGAACTCAAAGAAAGTGAAGAGAGATACCGGACCGTCTTTGAAAAAACAGGTACAGCAACTGTCATCATTGAAAAAAGCCGTTTAATCTCACTGGCAAACACCAAGTTTGCCAACCTGGTTGGATATCCGGTCGAGGAGATCGAAAACAAAAAGGAATGGAAGGATTTTGTGGTCGATGAGGATATGCCAAAAATGATCAGCTGGCACGAAGAGAGAAGAAAGGATCCGGTACAAACCCCAAGAGAGTACGAGTTCAGGCTGATAGATCGTCATAAAAACATCAAATACATAAGTCTTTTCGTTGACATGATTCCTGGCACAGACCAGAGCATTGCTTCCCTTGTAGATATTACAGTCCGAAAGAAAGCGCTTGTAAAGCTGAAGGAGAGTGAAGCCAGTCTTAAAAAGGCACAATCCATAGCCCTGCTGGGCAATTGGAGCCTGAACCTGAACACTTTCGAAGCCTATGGATCAGAAGAAACCAAGAAAATATACGGGCTTGTCGGACAATCACTAACCGCCGAAAAAATCCAGAACATTCACCTGCCCGAATACAGGGAGATGCTTGATAAAGCCCTCGAAGATCTGGTAGCAGGGAAAAGCGAATACGACCTTGAATTCAAGCTGAAAAACCAGCTTACCGGCCAGATCATTGATGTACGCTCTATTGCTGAATATAATGCTGAGGAAAATATGGTTACCGGTGTTATTCAGGATGTAAGCCGGATGAAGCAGGCAGAATCTCTCAATAAACAGAGGGAACAATATCTTCAGAGTATTTTCAGGGCTGCCCCGATAGGGATTGGGGTTTTAGTGAACAGGACATTCTCGGGTGTTAACAGGAAAATATGCGAACTTACGGGTTATTCTGAGGAGGAACTCATCGGTAAGTCTTCCCGTATACTATACCTTTCTGATAGCGACTATGAATATGTGGGCAAAGTGAAATACAAGCGGATCGAGGAGTGCGGTACGGGCACCGTCGAGACACGATGGAAATGCAAGGACGGAACCATTCTGGATATTCTCCTGAGCTCGACTCCCGTCAATACCGATGATCTGCAAAAGGGTGTGACTTTTACAGCACTGGATATTACCGAAAGAAAAAAAGCAGAAAAGGATCTCCTGACAAAGAACCGGGAACTTATAATAGCAAAGGATCGGGCAGAGGAAAGCGACCGCCTGAAAACTGCTTTCCTTGCAAATATGAGTCACGAGATTCGGACTCCCATGAATGGGATCCTGGGTTTTACAAACCTGCTGGCAAACCCATCGCTAACAAATGAAACGAAGCTAAGCTACATCGAGATCATTAATAAAAGCGGGGATCGCTTGCTCGGTACTGTCAATGATCTGATTGACATTTCCAAACTGGAAGCCGGACTGGAAAACATTGTGATTCAGGATACCGGAATCAATGACCTGCTGGATAGCCTTTACAGGTTCTTTCAACGGGAAGCAGAGGCAAAAGGGATTAGCCTGAATTATCACAAATCACTTTCCGACAATCCCTTAATTATCCGGACAGACGAAAAGAAAGTACACTCCATTCTTTCGAATCTAATAAAAAACGCCATTAAATACACACACCAGGGTGGCGTTGATTTTGGATACAGGGAACTTGAAGGAAAAGGCAGCCCAAAGCTTGAATTTTACATAAGGGATACCGGAATAGGAATACCAAAAGACAGGCAGGAGGCTGTATTTAATCGCTTCGAGCAGGCAGATATTGAGGACCACAATGTCTATGAAGGTTCGGGGCTTGGTCTGACTATTTCCAAAAGCCTGGCAGAATTACTTGGCGGGAGCATCCGGATGGATTCTACTGAAGGCAAAGGCACTACCTTCTTTTTCTCCCTTCCTTTTATCAAATCAGAAGGAAAAGAACCTGTATCCATCGAAACGAAACAAGTGGAACAACATGGAAATCTTTCTCGAAAGCTGAAAATACTCATCGCAGAGGATGATATGGCCTCCTTTTTGCATCTCTCCATACTCACGAAAAAAATGTCCCGTGAAGTATTGCATGTCACTTCAGGGACTGAAGCGGTAGAAGCATGCAGGGAGCACCCGGATATTGACCTGGTATTGATGGATATAAAAATGCCGGGCATGAATGGCCTTGAAGCCACCAGTCTGATCCGGGAATTTAATTCCTCTTTGGTCATTATCGCACAAACCGCTTACGCCTTACAAGGGGACCGCGAGAAAGCCCTGGAATCCGGGTGTAATGACCACATTACAAAACCCATTCTTCGGGATGAGTTTATGAAAAAACTGGACAAGTTTTTTGCCTCTTAAGCAAAAGGCTCACTCAAGATAAGGCTTGCCAGGATCAAAGGATTTTCTCTGTTGAACGTGCTAAGGCACACTCCACAGGCGATCCGAAGAGCGCTCTTTGTCCCATTCTGGTGTAGGTTCAAAATAGCCGCCGGATGAGATATGCGCTTTCACAGCCGCTTCATTCAACTCAATTCCCAGGCCCGGACCATCGGGAACACTGATGTAACCATCGGACCCGACTATGGGTTTTGGAATACCATCAACCAGGGTGTCATACCATGCATCATCCACATTGTGATGCTCCAGTACCAGGAAGTTTTCAGTTGCCGCAGCACAGTGCACATTTGCGAAAAGTGTAACCGGGTTGCCTGCCATGTGCATGGCCATAGAAATTCCGTGTTCCATGGCCATATCACCGATTTTTTTTGTTTCAAGCAAGCCTCCGGAAGTAGCAAGATCAGGGTGGCAAATGGAAATGGCTTTTGCCTCACATAGTTTGGTGAAATCTTCCTTGAGATAGATATCCTCACCGGTAAGGATCGGAGTTGTACAGGCGTTTTTGAGACGTACATACTGGTCTGTGTAAAACCATGGAACCATATCCTCCAACCAGGCCAGGTTATATTTATCAAGGCGCCGGGCAAGCTTGATGCCATCCTCAATACCGAAATGTCCATAGTGGTCAGTCGCCAGTGGGATTTCCCATCCGATGATCTCCCGAACTCCGGCCACATATTCCTCAAATATATCCAGCCCTTTCTCTGTAATCCTGATACCGGTAAATGGATGTTCAAGGTTCACCGAATTATGACTACCCCTCCATTGTTTGAAGGGATCTATATCACCCTTTGGCCATGTTATGGCTCCCTCACTATCCTCCAGAAGAGTGATGGGCAAATCCATCTTCAGAAAAGTAAATCCCATATCCATACGTTCCTTCAGTCGCTTACCCTGTTCCACTGGATCTTTGGTAAATGTTGTGTCCGAATACACCCTTATTTTATCCCTGAACTTCCCCCCCAGCATTTGCCAGCATGGTACTCCCCAGGCTTTTCCTGCCAGGTCCCAGCATGCCATCTCCACGGCGCAAACACCTCCTGCCTGCCTGGCATGGTGACCAAATTGCTTGATCTCCCTGAAAATCATATCCACATTGCAGGGATTCATTCCGACTATACGACTCTTCAGCATTAATGCATAGGTTTTGCTACCACCATCCCTGACTTCACCATATCCGGAAATCCCCTGGTTGGTATCCAGCCTGATGATATGCCGTCGGTGTATGCTTACTACCCGCATATCGGTTATTCTCAAATCCGCCGGTTGCGAATGCGTATTGACATTGCCGGAAATGGCTTCAAGATCCGAATTCATAAGAAATCCGCCGAACCCAACCGCTGCAGTGGCAGCGGTGGACTTGCGAAAAAAGCTACGCCGTGATAGATTAGTGCCCATTTTGTTTAGATTTATTGTTAGAGTAAAGTGTCATTAAGTTACAAAAAACTTTGACCTTTTTACAGATCACCACGCATCCTATGTGGCAGATTCGCCTCCAATACAAGTGCTTTCATGCGAATAAATGTGGAAATAATTT
>CAZRPW010000151.1:0-9418 GCA_964601975.1 uncultured Bacteroides sp. | reverse complement strand
CTGTAAAGTCCGTAAAGTCCGTAAAGTCTGTAAAGTCTGTAAAGTCTGTAAAGTCCGTAAAGTCTGGAAAGTCTGGAAAGTCTGGAAAGTCTGGAAAGTCTGGAAAGTCTGGAAAGTCTGTAAAGTCCGTAAAGTCTGTAAAGTCTGTAAAGTCTGTAAAGTATTTCGCTCACAACATGCAGTGTTCAGAGCGTTAATGCCTGGATAAGCTTGACTTATTTGATAATGATGTAATACACAAACATTAAGTCACTTAAGGGCTTGGTTGTTGTATATTACTACACATCCAAACTTCCTCCTTTTTCTGCCTTTGCCCGGCAACACCGAATCCAGTAAAAAGAAGCCAGATCCCAACACTTACATCATGCTATAATGCTCAGAAGTCTATTGACGATCGCTGATTGAGAAAAAATGAAAAAATGAAAAACAAAATATCCAGTTATTAACTTATTTGGTGCTTTAACGGATATTTAATTTCTGTTGGAAGATAAATATATCCATAACCGCACCTATTTAGTTAATAACTGGATAATTTATATCTAACCGCGGAAGTCCGGAAAGTCTGTAAAGTCCGTAAAGTCGGAAAGTCTGTAAAGTCGAAAGTCCGTAAAGTCGAAAGTCGAAAGTCCGTAAAGTCGAAAGTCGGAAAGTCCGTAAAGTCTGTAAAGTCCGTAAAGTCGGGGAAGTTTGGAAAGTTTGTAAATTCGGGGTGTGAAATTGATCCGGATAATCATAATTGTGCTGATTTTTGCTGCGGTGGGAGCCTTCATATGGATTACCGCCGGAAGTGATCCCGAAACCCTTTTGATGGAGCGTCTTACCATGGCAGACCAGCACCAGAGCATTGCCGTTCTGATCCTTTGCGCCTTCATTCTCCTAAGTACTCTTACAGGCCTGCCCATTTTCTACATAAACCTGGCCATGGGATTCATTATAAGCCTTACCCCTGCCCTTTTCATATCCTGGGGGATGAACCTTATATCGATAATGGTCTCCTTTTACATGGTAAGGACGCTGTTTTCTGACTATTTCCAGGAAAAATACGGGAAGAAGAAACTGATCCGGCGCATCAACAAAAAGATTGGGAAGTACGGACTCTGGACTGTGGCGTTCAGCCGCGGTATATACATTATTCCCACCAACATCATCAACTTCAGTTTCCCCCTGAGTATAATCAGACCGCGTGCCTATCTTGTTGGAACAAGCATTGGACTTATTCCCGAATGCCTGATCACAGTGCTCACCGGATACCTGCTTAAACACCAAATCGCGCTTCTCTCTTCCTCAGAGCCCCGCAGCTGGGAGGCCCTGATCATCGGCGCCTTCATCCTACTCTCAGCCATGATCCTCATCCTGTTGAGAATCCGCCAGAATCGCCGGAAAAAATTCAAGCGACTGAAAGCAGTTCCATACGAGAGATAATGGGCATAGAATATATTAGAATTGAAGATTTGGCGTTTTGGCGTTTTGGCGATTTGGCGATTTGGCGATTTGGCGATTTGAAGATTTGGCGTTTTGGCGTTCTGGCGTTTTGGCGTTCTGGCGTTCTGGCGTTTTGGCGATTTCAAGAATCAGAAAACTAAAGATTTCGATAATTAAGACAAATCGTGCCCCCTTAAAACTGACAATATGTCAAGAATCTGGCATTGGCTCAATATTTGACCTGTAAGGGTCATTATTATTGACTAATTAACAAGAGAACAGAGATGGCCGATAAGTCACAACCCTCTGATGAACAGAAGGGTAAAAAAATAGAGGTTGAAGAGAAACTGGACCAGGAAGTCGTTCAGGAAGAGACTTCACAGGATGAGGAATCTGAAGAGACCGAAGAAAAAGAAGCTGTAGAGGAGAAAAAGGAACCCACTGCCGAGGAAAAACTGGCAGAATTGCAGGATCGCTACCTGCGCTTGTCAGCCGAGTATGACAATTTCCGAAAACGAACCCTTAAGGAGAAGATCGACCTTCAGAAAACCGCCAATGAGAACCTGCTGAATGCCCTTTTGCCGGTGTCCGATGATTTCGACCGTGCCCTGCAAATAGTAGACGATGCCAAGGACATTGAAGCTGTGAAGGAGGGAATGAAACTGATCTCCGGAAAATTCAGCGGATTCCTTGCACAGCAGGGTGTCAAGGAGATTGAAGCCTTAAGAAAGGCCTTCGATACCGACTTGCATGAGGCAATCACCAAGATCCCGGCCCCTTCAAAAAAGCTGAAGGGAAAAGTGGTAGACGTGATTCAGAAGGGATATTACCTGAACGAGAAGGTGCTTCGATTTGCCAAAGTGGTAATAGGAGAGTAAAAACGGAACTTAAGGGAACCATATGGCAAAAAGAGATTTTTACGAAATATTAGGCCTGTCCAGGAACGCCACCCAGGAGGAGATCAAAAAAGCTTACCGGAAGCAGGCCATTCAGAATCACCCGGATAAGAATCCCGGGGACAATGCCGCTGAAGAGCGGTTTAAGGAAGCTGCAGAGGCCTATGAGGTGCTTTCTGACCAACAGAAAAGGCAGAAATATGACCAGTTCGGTCACGCTGCTTTTGAGAACGGCGGAGGCGGAGGCTTCCACGGTGGTGGCATGTCCATGGAGGATATTTTCTCCCAGTTCGGAGATATCTTTGGCGGTTTTGGCGGCGGAGGTTTTGGCGGTTTTGGCGGTTTTGGCGGCGGATCCTCCAGGGGCGGAAGAGCTGTTAGCAAGGGCTCCAACCTGAGGGTAAAAGTAAAACTGAGCCTGCAGGATGTGGCCAATGGGGTTGAGAAGAAGATTAAGGTTAAAAAATATAATGCCTGCAGCGCCTGCCATGGATCAGGAGCAAAAGATGGCACGGCCAAAGACACTTGTAGCACCTGTCATGGAACCGGACAGGTTACCAGGGTTACCAATACTTTCCTGGGCCAAATGCAAACCGCGTCTGCATGTCCGACCTGTCACGGCGAAGGGTCCACCATTAGCCAGAAGTGCGAGGTATGCTACGGTGAAGGGATTGTGAAAGAGGATGAGGTGATTAAGATTAACATCCCCGCAGGTGTGGCTGAAGGCATGCAGGTAAAAATGAGCGGTAAGGGAAATGCGGCTCGTCGCGGAGGGGTAAATGGCGACCTGCTTGTGATTATCCAGGAGGAGGAACATCCGGACCTGACCAGGGACGGAAGTGACCTGATCTATAACCTTTACCTGAGCATTCCCCAGGCTACGTTGGGTTCAACCATTGAAATTCCCACCGTGGAGGGTAAAGCCAAAATTAAGATTGAGGCGGGAACACAACCCGGAAGAATCCTTCGGCTGAGAGGTAAGGGTGTACCGGAGGTGAATGGCTATGGACGGGGCGACCTGCTGGTGCAGATTAATGTCTGGATTCCAAAAACCCTTGAAAAAGAGGAGAAGAAAATATTTGAAAAAATGGAACAATCGGATAGCTTTACACCGCGTCCCGATAAATCGGAGAACGGTTTTTTCCACCGAATGAAAAACTTTTTTGAATGAACCCATCTGGCGAGCTCAGCGGAGCTAACCTTATTACTGCCGAGGAAGTTGTCAAGGATTTCAGCGGCCACAGGGCCTTAAATAAGGTCTCACTGGAGGTCCCGGAAGGGAGTATCTACGGACTACTTGGGCCAAACGGAGCAGGGAAAACCACCCTGCTTAGAATTATTAACCAGATTACTGCACCTGACCAGGGTGCAATCTTTTTTCGGGGCAAGCCTATCGCAGCTGAACACAGATCTCAAATTGGCTACCTTCCCGAGGAAAGGGGGCTTTATAAGAAAATGAAGGTGGGTGAGCAGGCCCTTTACCTGGCCCAGCTGAAGGGAATGAGCCGGCAGGATGCTATGAAAAAGCTGAAATACTGGTTCGAAAAATTTGAAATAGGAAGCTGGTGGGACAAAAAGGTGGAGGAACTCTCCAAGGGTATGGCCCAGAAAATTCAGTTTATCACAACGGTATTACATGAACCCGAATTGCTGATTTTCGACGAACCTTTCAGCGGTTTTGACCCCATCAATGTAAACCTGCTGAAGAACGAGATTCTCCAGATGAGGGATAATGGAGCTACCATCATCTTCTCCACTCATAATATGGCATCGGTGGAAGAACTGTGCAGCAACATCACCCTGATCAACCAATCGGAAGTAGTGCTTCATGGCGAAATCAATAAGCTGAAGGAAATGTACCGGGCCAACAAGTACCGGGTCCTCTATAAGGGAGAACCTGAAGAACTTAGCAGCGGACTCGAAACTGGATTTGAGTTGCTGCAAATGGACGAGAACGGAAGGGGCCAGGAAGCAACCATCCGGGTTACCCGTGACGGCGGCTCCAACGAATTACTTAAGAACCTGGTTCAGATCACCGAGGTCAAAGCATTCTACGAGATACTTCCCGATATGAACGATATTTTCATCCAGGTGGTGAAAAATGCAAGCAACAAAAACAGTCAGGCAAAATGAATATAACCTCACTGATCATCAGGCGTGAATATCTGACCCGCATCCGGAAAAAATCCTTTATCGCCATGTCCATTCTCGGGCCTTTTATTTTTGCGGCCTATGTGCTCATCCCCATGTATTTTGCCACCCTGGAGGACAAGGACGAGAAAACCGTAGTGGTGATTGACGAATCCAAGCTTTTTACCGAATATGGTCCCGATGGGGCCAGCTGCGTAATCCCCGACAGGGAGTTCCTGGAATTTAAGGTAATTGAAGGGGTTCCGCTGGAAACCTTTAAGGAAGGTTTCGAAGAATCGGGATATTATGCGATCCTTTTCATCCCCTCCAATCTGCTTGCATCTGAATCTTCGCTGCTTTATTCTAATAAGCAGGTCTCCCTGGAAATAAGCGAACATATAAAGCGATCCATGGAGAACGAGATAGAACACCTGAAACTGGCCGCCAACGACATACACGACATTGAACGGATTCTGGCAGAGGTGGAAACCAAGGTCAACCTGCGCAGTATCAAATGGACCAAGGATGGTGAAACCCAGGAAACCAATACGGGTGTTGTGATGGGCCTGGGATATATGGGTGGGTTGCTGATTTTCTTCTTCATATTCTTTTTTGGCTCCCAGGTAATGCGCGGAGTTATTGAAGAAAAGGTAAGCCGGATTATCGAGGTGATTGTATCATCGGTGAAGCCCTTTCGCCTGATGATGGGTAAGATCATTGGGGTGGGTCTGGTCGGCCTGACCCAGTTTACCATATGGATTGTCTTCTCTCTGGTACTGATTACCGGCCTGAAGGCAGCTTTCTTCCCTGAGCTCAACCAGACCCCCACGGAACAGGTAGTGGGATCAGGGCTTTTCGAAGAGGGAACCGGCGAAGGGGGAGCCTTGGGAGAGGCTTCTTCAGCAGGCGGATCGGTCCTTTCCGGTGATGATATGGATACGGCCATGGAGATTTTTGCCTCGCTGAAAACCATCAACTTGGGAAAAATGGTAGCAGCATTCCTCTTCTACTTCATATTCGGCTACCTGCTTTATGCCGCTATGTTTGCAGTGGTGGGGTCGATGGTGGACAACGAGACGGATACCCAACAGTTGATTATGCCGGTAATTCTCCCGTTGATCCTGGGTGTTTATGTGATGATCAGTGCTATCAATAATCCCGACGGGGCACTCCCCTTCTGGTTCAGCCTGATTCCCTTTACATCACCCGTAGTGATGATGGTGCGCATTCCCTTTGGAGTACCCTGGTGGCAGATTGCTGTTTCCGGATCCTTGCTGATTGCCACTTTTGTGGCGATGACCTGGATAGCCGGGAAGGTATACCGCACCGGAATCCTCATGTATGGTAAAAAGATTACCTACAAGGAGGTATGGAAATGGCTCCGGTATAGCAGCTAAGTTTTTTTATTCGGGTCATTTTAGTTTGCTCGTTTCTCTGCTAAAATGTAGCTTTGGTGCAGCCATGTATCCCAACTTATCACCCATTGAGAATAGAGCCCATGATCGCTATACTTGACTTTGGTACCAATACCTTCAACCTGCTTATCGCCCAGCGTAAAGAGCGCAGTTTTGAGATTGTATACTCAGGAAAACAGCCGGTTAAGCTCGGCCGGGGTGGTATACATATAAACCGCATCACTCCTGCTGCCTTCGAACGTGGGTATGTGGCCATCAATAACCACATGGAAACCATAAAAAAATTTGAGGTAGAGGAGGTCCGTGCCTTTGCCACTTCAGCCATTCGCAATGCCAGCAATGGACAACAATTTGTGGATGAGGTGGAGAAACGCTTCAATTTCAGAGTAAGGGTGATCCCGGGCGAACGGGAAGCAGAACTGATTTATAAGGGAGTCAGGCAAGCCTACACCATGAGTAAAAAGAAGGTAATGATTCTGGACATTGGGGGAGGCAGCAATGAATTCATAATCTGCAATGAAAATGGGATCAGCTGGAAACACAGTTTTGAACTGGGGATGGCCCGTATCCTGGAACTTTTTGAGCTCAACGATCCCATTACCCACGAGGAAGTTCATGCCCTTGAAGCCTATTTTAAACATGAACTGAAACCCCTGCTGGAGATTGTAAAAAAAGAGAAACCACGTACCCTCATAGGCGCATCGGGCTCCTTCGACACCTTTTATGCAATGACCAGGCACCGCGCCGGCGTGGTAGACGATGTGGAATACAGCCGGCCACTGTCCATGTCCGAATTCAGGCGGATTCAACAGAACCTGATGCGATCCAGTCATGCAGAAAGAATGAATATGCCCGGCATGGAACCGGTCAGAGTGGATATGATTGTGCCCGCTGTGATTTTTGTAAACTTCGTTCTGCGCGAATGCCACATCAAACACCTGGTTCAATCGGAATTTGCCCTCAAGGAAGGAGTAATCGCCGAGCTGGTGGGGCTTTAGACTAGTCAAAAAGCATTGCAGGGTTCATTTTAAGAAATTCCTTTGTGGGAATGCCACTGTCTCCAACCATCAGGACTTTTGCAGAATTGAATTTTTTCGCAAATAAATACATCCCCTTTGTTTTCGGGATGACATTACTTTTCACTTCCAATCCAATAATTTTATCCCCCTTTCTGAGCACAAAATCAACCTCTTCATTGCGGTCACGCCAGTACTCCAGATGGTAAGCTTCTATACGGGAATAATTTAGCAGATGGGCGCCAATAGCTGATTCGGTAATTCTTCCCCAAAGAGCAGGATCCATATAAGCCTGTTTGAAGAATTCGGGTCGTAAGGCATTCATGAGACCTGTATTGTATACCTGCAATTTAGGGCTCGATGAACGTGTTCTGATCTTATCTGCATAGCATTTCCCAAGACCCGCAAGCATTCCTGCCGAATCCAACAAGTTCAGATAATTCGCTAAAGTGCTTGTATTCCCCCCCTCCTGAAGCTGTCCCAGCATCTTGGACAATGACAGAATCTGACCCGAATAAATACAACCCAATTCAAAAACGCGATGCAATAACGCGGGTTTATCAATGCGGGCCATCATCAGTATATCTTTTGACAGGGTTGTTTCAATCAAAGAGTTGATAATGTAATTCTTCCATCTTTTCTCATCCTTAATTAACTTTGCGCCTCCCGGATAAGCACCAAACCAGAGGTAATGCTCCAGAGAAAAGTCAAAAGCTTTTTCCATCTCAGCATAGGACCAGTGGGGCATATAAATCTCTTCAAACCTTCCAGCCAGTGATTCACTTAATCCCTTTTGAATATGAAGCCTCGAAGAACCTAAAACCACTAATTTCAAACCTACTCCATTCAGGCTATCAGCATCCCATTCCATTTTTACGATTTCACTCCAATTCTCAATTTTCTGAATTTCATCGATAACCAGAATGATCTCCTCCTCCGAAGAATTGGCCAGGCGTAATCTGGCAGTTTGCCATTGCTGACTTATCCAAAAGGTGTTACTCTGTGAAACACCATCTGCAGAAATATATACCGAGGGTATCGTTGTTTCCTTCAGCACCTGGTTGATCAACGTGGTTTTCCCAACCTGACGAGGGCCCGAAATACTGATTATAAAAGATCTGGGCTCTGAAACCAAACTAAGCACTTCTTCAAAAAGGTCTCGTTTTATCATCGGAATCTATTTCGTGTTTTTGCAAATTTACTATTTATATCTCGTATTTTCAAGAGTTGTATCTCGTATTTTGTATTCTTGTATTTTGTAAAATGATGAATGCTTTTTCGTAGTTTTACGATTCAAATGAAAAGACAAGAAAGCATGGCACATATCCTGGTAATAGACGACGAAAGAAGCATACGGAATACCCTCAAGGAAATTCTTGAATATGAGAAGTTTACGGTCGACCTGGCCGAAAACGGTGTGGAGGGACTGGAGAAGTATAAGAAGGGCAGTTACGATATTGTACTCTGCGATATAAAGATGCCGGAGATGGACGGACTGGAGGTGCTGGAAAAGCTTTTTGAAGAGCAGGGTGAGGCCCAGGTGATCATGATATCGGGGCATGGAAGTGTGGACAATGCGGTAGAAGCCATCAAGAAGGGCGCCTACGATTTCATTGAAAAACCCCTGGATCTGAACCGGCTGCTCATCACAGTACGAAATGCCCTGGACAAAACCAGCCTGATCACAGAAACCCGGGTGCTTAAAAAGAAGGTCTCCAAAGGCTATGAAATGATTGGTGAATCAAAGGCCATTGAAGCCATCAGGGAGATGATCGAGAAGGTGGCCCCTACCGATGCCCGTGTGCTGATTACCGGATCAAACGGAACAGGGAAAGAGCTTGTAGCCAGATCCCTGCATGAGAACAGTACACGTGCCGCAGCTCCCCTTATCGAGGTAAACTGTGCCGCAATCCCCTCCGAACTGATCGAGAGTGAGCTCTTCGGGCATGAGAAGGGCGCCTTTACATCTGCCATCAAACAACGCAAGGGTAAATTTGAACAGGCCGACGGGGGAACCATCTTCCTGGATGAAATCGGGGACATGAGTCTTTCTGCCCAGGCCAAGGTGCTGCGGGCCCTGCAGGAAAATAAAATCACCCGTGTGGGTAGTGATAAGGATATTAATGTGAATGTGCGCGTGGTGGCTGCCACCAACAAGAACCTGAAGGAGGAAATTGAAAAGAGCCGATTCCGCGAAGATCTCTACCATCGCTTGAGTGTAATTCTGATCCATGTACCATCGCTCAACGAAAGGCTTGAAGATATCCCCCTGCTGGCAGAACACTTCAACACCATTATCTGTGAGGAATATGGCACCCAGCCAAAGAAGATTACGGATGATGCCATCAAAGAACTTCAGAAGATTACATGGACCGGGAATATCCGGGAGTTCCGCAATGTGCTGGAACGCCTGATCATCCTTTGCGGCAAAGAAATTACAGGCAAGGATGTGATCAGCTTTGCCCAGCCCATCTCGAAATAAGTCTGTAAAGTCTGTAAAGTCCGTAAAGTTTGTAAAGTCCGTAAAGTTCGTAAAGTC
>CAZRPW010000150.1:0-9629 GCA_964601975.1 uncultured Bacteroides sp. | reverse complement strand
CAGCTTTATTTCTGGGGAATGAACCAGACCATTGTGCAAAGGGCCCTGGGAGCAAAAAACCTGAAGGAGGCGCAGAAAGGCTTGCTCTTTACCGGAGTATTGAAAATCCTGGTACCCATCATTATTATTTTACCCGGTGTCATCGGCTTCTATTATTTTGGTGATTCGATGTATGAAACTCAGGACCATGTTTATCCGGCCCTGGTAAAGAAAGTGCTGCCGCTTTGGATGGCTGGTTTTTTTGCTGCAGTGGTGATGGGGGCGGTATTAAGTACTTTCAATAGTGTACTGAACAGTGCAGCCACCATATTTAGTCTGGATGTCTACAAAAGACACATAAACAAAGATGCCGGAGAAAAGCGCCTTGTATGGATCGGAAGGCTTACCTCATCCATCCTTGCTATTTTTGCCATTATCTCTGCGCCCCTTGTTGCCGGAGCCCCGGATGGACTTTACCAGCTGCTTCAGCAACTGAACGGTATTTTCTTCATCCCCATTGCTTCCATCATGCTGGCTGGATTTTTTATAAAGAAAATTTCGGCAGCCGGAGCTAAATCAGCCCTGGTTTTTGGCCTGCTATTCTACATCTTCACCACTTTTATTTTCAAGGTGGACATCCATTTCATACATCTGTGGGGAATTGAGTTTGTACTGAACATCTTCCTCATGCTGCTTGTGTCACATTTTTATCCGGGAAAAAGCTATGACTTCAGTACTGATATTCCAAAGATTAATATGCAGGGATGGCGTTATACACCGCATTTATCTGCAGTTCTGGTGGTAACTACGGTTCTTATATATATAATGCTTGGTCGAACTTAATTTAAAAAGAGAAATATGGAATTACTAAAAAATTATATAAATGGAAAGTGGGTGGAAAGTCACGAAAGCTCCCGGCTGGATGTTGTGAACCCTGCCAACCAGGAGGTGCTTGCACAGGTACCCGTCGGACTCAAAACCGGGTTAGATGTGCAGGATGCAGTCTCCGCTGCGCACCATGCTCTGAAAGAGTGGAAAAACACACCTGTGATGCGACGTGTTCAACCCCTTTATAAGTTAAAACAACTGCTGGAAGAGCATCAGGATGAAATTGCCAGGTTAATCACCCTGGAATGCGGAAAAAGCTTTGCCGAATCAAAGGCAGAGATGCAGCGGGGGATTGAGAATGTTGAAACCGCATGTGCTACACCCACCCTTATGCAGAGCGAATTTTCTGAAAATGTGGCCGGTGGTATTGATGAATTTATGATTCGTCAACCCGTAGGTGTGTCAGCCTGCATCTCTCCCTTTAATTTCCCGGGGATGATCCCATTCTGGTTTTTGCCCTATGCCATCGCCTGTGGAAACAGCTTCATCCTGAAACCTTCCGAAAAGGTCCCGCTGACCATGATGAAGGTGTTTGAGTTAATTGATCTCTTAGATATTCCGGCCGGGCTCGTGAACCTGGTTCACGGAGGGAAAGAAAGCGTGGATGCCCTGCTTGATCACAGGGATGTCAGGGCAATTTCTTTCGTGGGATCAACACCGGTGGCCCGCTACATTTATGAGCGTGGTGCTGCCAATGGCAAACGGGTTCAGGCCCAGGGAGGTGCGAAAAATCCGGTGATCATCATGCCAGATGCGGATATTGAAATGACGGCGAAAATTATTGCAGATAGTGTTTACGGCTGTGCCGGGCAAAGATGTCTGGCAGCATCCAACATTCTTGCTGTTGGAGATCAGGGCGGGAAGATCAGGGATGCCCTGGTGGAGGCTGCAAAGCTAAAGACCACCGGTTTTGGATTGGATGAGGGGATTGAGATGGGACCGGTTATTACCCCGGAGAGTAAAGCGCGCATCGAAGGTCTTATTGCAAGCGGGGTGAAGGAAGGAGCAGCGCTTCTGCTGGACGGCCGCGGTGCAAGTGTTGAAGGATATGAAACAGGCAACTTCATTAAGCCATGTATCCTGGAAAACGTGCCCCTGGATGGAGAATTGATCAATACAGAGATTTTCGGACCGGTGATGAGCCTGCTGCATATGGAAAGCCTGGATGGGGCCATTGACTTTGTAAACCGGAATAATTTTGGGAACATGGCCTGCTTGTTTACTGGCAGCGGGTTGAATGCGCGCACTTTCCGGAACCGTGCGGATGCAGGAAATATAGGAATCAACATCGGAGTGGCTGCTCCCATGGCCCAGTTCCCATTCAGCGGCTGGAACGACAGTTTCTTTGGTGACCTGCACGGACAGGGAAGACATGCCATTGAGTTTTTCACCCAGACCAAAGTGGTTATTGAAAGGTGGCCCAATGAATGGACCCGTAAATTTTAATCGGTATAAATCGTAACAGCATGATTAAGATAGCGAATGCACCATGCTCCTGGGGAGCCCTGGAGTTTGACCTCGAAGGAAATTCACCCTCTTTCATACAGGTACTTACAGAGATGAAAGAAAGCGGCTATGCCGGTACCGAACTGGGTGATTGGGGCTTCATGCCCACCAATCCTGAAGCATTAAGTGAAGCACTTCATGAATATGGACTGCGCTTACTCGGGGCATTTGTTCCCGTGGCCCTTTCGGATGAAAGCACCCATGACGAGGGGATTAAACTCGCGCTTAAAACAGCAGGACTCATATTCGAGGCAGGCTACAGGGATGCCTTTATTGTGTTGGCCGATGACAATGGTACGGTGGATGTGCGGACCAGGAATGCGGGTCGGATTACCCCCGAAATGGGACTCTCCGACGAATCCTGGAAAACTTTTGCATCCGGGGCCGAAAAAGTAGCCAGGGCAGTGAAAGAAGCTTTCGGTATGCGTACGGTTTTTCACCACCATTGCGGGGGATATGTGGAAACACCTGCGGAGGTGGCCCGTTTAATGGAACTTACCGACCCTTCCTTGCTGGGTTTATGCCTGGACATGGGGCATTACGCCTTTGGTGGCGGCGATCCGCTTGCTGCACTTAAAATGTACTATGAGCGGATCTGGCATGTGCATTTTAAAGATTTTGATCCCGGGGTAGGAGTGCAAGCAGCTAAAGATAATCTCGACTATTTTAAATCAGTAGAGGCGGGGGTTTTTTGTGAACTGGGGAAGGGAGCTGTGGATTTTAAATCCATTGCCACTATCTTAAAAGAGCAGGCATATGAGGGTTGGATTGTGGTTGAACAGGATGTGCTGCCCGGGATGGGATCGCCCCTTAGCTGTGCCATAAACAACAGGAACTATATAAAGGAACTTGGTATCTAATAAATATTTAAGGATGAAAAAAACAAGCGTTGCAGTGGTCGGACTCGGCCGGATCGGTAAAATCCACCTGAACAACCTGTGCAGATCTGTGGATGGGGTTGAGGTTCTTGCAGTAATGGATGTATCAGACCAGGCCACAAAGCTGGCAGCGGAATATGGAATACCCCTGGTATTTGAAGATTTCGATGAACTGCTTTGCATGGATGAGTTAGATGCAGTTGTCATTTGTTCCCCTACAGACCTCCATGCCGATCATGTGATGAAGGCAGCCAGGGCCGGGAAACATATTTTCTGTGAAAAGCCACTCGATCTTTCCCTTGACCAGGTAAAGGAGGTTATAAAAGTGGTGGAGGATAGCGGTGTAGAGCTCATGCTCGGATTCAACCGTCGCTTTGATCCCGATTTTGAGAAAATCCGGACACTGGTTGAGGACGATGAGGTGGGCGATCCGCAGATCATCAAGATTACAAGCCGGGATCCCGGACCGCCTCCTATCAGCTATATAAAAGTGTCTGGTGGAATGTTCCTGGATATGGCCATCCATGACTTTGATATGGCCAGGTATATCTCTGGTAAGGAGGTCAGGGAGGTATTTACTGCGGCGGCGGTAATGGTGGATCAGGGCATAGGAGAGGCCGGCGATTTTGATACAGCCGTGACTACCCTGATATTTGAAGACGACAGTCTGGCCGTGATCGATAATTCACGAAAGGCAGTATATGGATATGATCAGCGTTTGGAAGTCTTTGGGAATAAAGGCATGGTCAGGGCAGAGAATAAGTTTCCCAACAGCCATCAGCTCTTTACCAAAAAAGGAATATCTGCTGATTTGCCCCTTCACTTTTTCCTTGAACGTTACCAGGAGTCCTATCAAAAGGAGATCAGCCAGTTTGTCCATGCGCTTCAAACAGGCGAAGCAATGCCTGTTGGAGCAAGGGATGGATTGATGTCCATTGTAATCGGACTGGCTGCCACTTTATCTGCAAAGGAAAAGCGACCAGTAAAAATTTCTGAGATCATTTGAAAGATTCACGAATAAAACTTATGACCCATGAAAATATATGATATAACTGAGTACGGAGCCCTTGGAGATGGAAAGACTGATAATCATGTGGCCATTCAAAACGCCATTGATCTGTGTTCGGAGCAGGGTGGCGGAATTGTAAGGATTCCCGGAGGCAGCATCTTTATGACCGGCCCCTTTGAGTTGAAATCCTATGTGAATTTTCATGTGGAAAGTGGTGCCCGCCTGCTGGCAAATCCCGATGAGAAAGTATATACAAAGAGTGCCTTCCGGGAAAATTTGGGAGAGGGGAGCATTTGGATCGGAGGAGAAGATGCGGTGAATGTTACCATAAGCGGGAAGGGAACCATCGATGGGAATGGGATGGCATTTATGGGGAAAGAGGGAAAGGCGGCTTTTGAGTTGAAGCCTTTTACGGAGGTGGACCCAAGACCCCATGTGTTTACCCCCATTCATTTCACCAATTTGAGCATTAAGGATATCACCTTTTCCAATGCTGCATACTGGTGCCTCCACCTGGTGGGTTGTGATGATGTATCCATCGAAGGGGTCAGAATTTTGAATAACCTGAAAATCCGCAATTCAGATGGCATTGATCCTGATCATAGCAGGAATGTGCGGATCACCAATTGTTACATTGAATCGGCCGATGATTGTATCTGTTTAAAGACAAGACGCGAATATGCCGAATTCGGTCCCACAGAGAATATTACAGTCACAAATTGCATTCTTAAATCCACATCCTGTTCCATTAAACTGGGAAGTGAAAATATGGATGCCATCCGCAATATTACGGTAAGCAATTGTATTATTGACGGGAGTAACCGGGGCATCGGGATTCAGAACAGGGATGAGGGAATCATTGAGAATGTAATGTTCTCAAATATTGTGATTGAGGGACGGCTTTTCGATGATGTTTGGTGGGGTAAGGCAGAGCCTATTTACATAACTTCCTACAAAAGGGAAAATGCAGCGAATAAGGACGCCAGCTGGCGTTTTGCTGAAGGTCAGGAGGTGGGCGAAACCGGAAAGGTCCGCAACATCTTTTTCTCCAATATTATTTGCAACAGTGAAAATGGGGTGTTTGTGGGAGGTGATCCCGAGAAGGTAGAGAATATAAGATTTCATGATGTGCAGCTGAAAATTTCAAGGAAGACCAAATACCCTTGCGGACTGTATGATCTACGTCCCTCAAAAAAGGGAATTATTTTAGCTCCTACGTCTGGATTTCATATATTGAGGTCCAGTGATGTATGGATCAACAATTGTAGCCTCAGATGGGGAAGTAAAAAGGATGAAAATTTCGGCTCAGGTATTTTTGCTGAAAATGTAGACGGCCTCACCATCAGTGGTTTCTCAGGTAAATCTGCTTTCCCCGACCGGGATGAGGAAGTTGTGATTGTGAACTGTGATAAGCTGAAGGGTGATCACCCGTCTATTACAAAATAAAAACAGGAATTATGTTCGGATTGGCTTTAGTTGATATTATTGTAATCGGCATATATTTCCTTGTAATTATAGTCATTGGAATCCGTGCCAGCAAACGCATTAAAAACCAGGAAGATTACCTCCTGGGAGGCAGGCGCTTTGGAAAGCTGGTGCAGACCTTTGCCAGTTTTGGCCAGGCTACCTCGGCCGACGGACCAGTGGGTGTGGCCACCACCACCTTCCGCAACGGTGCAGCCGGAATATGGAGCTCCCTGCTCATGGTCTTCGCTACTCCTCTTTTCTGGATCACCTCACCGTGGCTGAGAAGAATGCGTGTGCTTACGATGGGTGATTTCTATGAAGAACGCTATGCTTCAAAAAAGATGGCGGCCACCTATGCCCTTATCGGAACCATTGGGATGATGGGTTTGCTTTCGGTAGGCTATACGGCCATGAATAAGACTGTACTGGCCATTACTCCCAAACCGGTGGAACTCTATGATGCCAGTGAGAAGGCAGAACATGTCCTGGCCATGGAACTCAGCGATCTTGAAGCGCAGAATTATGAGCAGCTGGCAGCGCAGGACCAGCAGCGAATAGAGGAATTGAGAAGAATCAGGCCGGAGAGTAATTTTTCCTATATCAACGAAAATATGCTGATTTGGATTGTGTGCCTGATTGTGCTGCTCTATGCCATTATGGGGGGACTGGAAGCTGCCTTTTATACGGATATGCTCCAGGGCTTTTTCATTATTGTCCTTTCCATTGTGTTGATCCCCTTTTCCTGGATGAAGATCAAAGCCGTTTATGGCGGAGGAAGCGGAGATTCTGCCCTGCAGATTTTACATCAGAAACTACCTGAATCCTTCTTTGAGATTTTCGGTGCACCCACCCTGATCGATTTCACCTGGTATTTTATTATAACGGCAGCGCTGATTGCTGGCATTACTGTAGTCACCCAGCCTAATCAGCTGGTAACCAATGCGGCGGCAAAAGATGAGTATTCGGCTCGTTTTGGTTTTGTAACCGGTGGGTTTTTAAAACGTTTTTGCACAATCCTATGGGGTGTACTCGGGCTTGCTGCCATTCTTTTGTATACCGGGAAAGTCCAGAACTCCGACCTGGTATGGGGGTATGCCACACGCGATCTGCTTGGTTCCGCAAAAATGGGCCTGGTTGGACTGATGGTTGCTTCTATGATGGCCGCCCTGATGTCGACCGCCGACGCCCTGATGCTAACGGTTTCCGGATTAATGTTGCACAATGTTTACCGTCCGCTTGTGAAAAAGCAATCGGAAATGCATTACGTATGGGTAGGGAGGATATTCGGAGCAGCTTTCTTAATCGGAGGTGCCATTATCACCACCCATTTCGACAACATCCTGGAGATCCTAAAGTTTGTCTGGGAATTCTTTGTGATTTTTGCAGCCGCCTTCTGGCTTGGATTGAAATGGAGAAGGGCCAACCGGCAGGGTGCCTGGGCCTCCATACTCCTTACACTTTTACTGTTTTATCTGCTCCCATTGCTTGTCCCCAATATCATTCCCTCCATGCGTCAGAATGAGACCTTGCTGCTGGAAACCCAACCAGACCCTATCGTCAGGAATTATACCGCCAGGGATATTGATGTGGAAGAACGGAACCTGGAGATTGAAGCCTGGATGAATTTAAATGAGCAGGAGCAGGCCTCCATATCAAAGCCTGAAGCTCTGGTGACAGGAGAATCCTTCACCAAAACCTTCAACCTTCCTTCAAAAACCATCTTCTGGTCCAAGCAGGCTCGAATAAATGAGGACGGTGTTATGGCGGCCAGGGGTTATATTTTCCCCGAACTATGGCTGATCCACAGTATGGGTATCGACCTGAGTCAGAAACCCTACGCATTGAACGAATCCATCCGGATGTTGATCCGTCTCTTATTCCCCTTCCTTGTGCTGATCCTGGTTTCCCTGTTTACCCGGGAAAACAAGGATGAGATTACCGAGCGCTTTTTCCTGAAAATGAGAACCCGGGTCAGGGGTAAAGGACCAGAGGTCGATTTGCAGGACCTTGCGGAATCCTATAGCAAGCCAGATGAAACAAAGAAGGTCCTCTTGTTCCCCTCCACCTCGCTGGAAGTATATAAGTGGAACAGGCAGGATATTACCGGCTTCCTGATTGCTGTTTTCGTGGTTTTTGTGGTCATAGGCACCTTATTTTTGGTAGTTAATATGGGATCCTGATATGTTTAAGATTCCAACTATCTGCCTGTTCCTCCTGCTATTATTTACAGCTGCTTGCAATAACAGGCATAATATTTATGTTGTAATTGGCGAAAATGCAAATAAAACCGAGCAACTTACGGCTTACCATTTAAAAACTGATTTGGAGAAGGTTCTTGATTTACCTGTTCAGCTTATGAATGAAAAGGAAAGCTTTCCGAGAAGTGGCCTGATTTTGCTGATTGGGACTCCAGTATCAAACTCAGTCATCGCCAGCCTTGCACAAAAGGAAACTATCGTTTTATCTGGGGACTATCCCGGAAGCCGAGGGGGAATCTGGGCGACAGTAAACCACAATGAGCAAAAAATTGCGGTTTTGGCTGGCTCCGATGTGCAGGGGATGCAATATGCAGTTTACCAGTATTGCAGCGAAATCCTGGGTGTCGATCCCTTCGAATACTGGAGCGGAAAGACACCGGATGTAAATCAGGAGCTTGATTTACTCAACTTCCCTGATCGGGTGATATCTCCGCCCGAAATTCCAATTCTGTGTTACTTTGAGAACGATGTGGATGAACTGGCAAACATCAAAAGCCCAAAATTGGAATATGACTGGAAGAATTACACCGAACTTATAAATTCACTGGTTCGCATTAAATACAACGCTATTCATCTGTTTGATATGCTGGGGCGTCCCGAATTCTTTTTACGCCCGGAGTACCAGCTTATCCGTCCCGGATACGACATCCGTATCTCATACATCGACAGCCTGATTTCTTATGCCCACGATATGGGAATGATGGTTCAGATCGATATGGCACTGGGCTACAAGATCAAGCCTATGTCGCCCGACAAAGCCGATTGCTGGCAACAGAATAAGCAGGAATGGATCGATACCTGGAAATATTATTTCGAAGAAACGCCCATTGGCAAGGCTGATATTTTTGCCCTTCGTCCGCGTAACCAGGTGTGGGACTGGGAATACAAGAGCAGCTGTGGGGAAGACAAGGTCGAAGTGTTTAACGAAGTCTACGCAGAGCTGGGAGATATCATTGACCAGTATAAGCCAGAAGCCACCAAAGTATTGATCTGTTACCACGATGGAATGGAAATGTTCAATCATGGTTTTAATCCGCCGAAAGACTGGATTGTTGCCTGGTCGGATGATGGATATGCCGATTTTAAGTACTGGCCCGAAAGCACAAAAGGCTACGATTTTGGCACCTACATGCATGCCGGCTTCTGGTTAAACCATACCGTTCACGATCCCTGCCCTGAGAAACTGGATACCATTATGAAACTGATGGTAAAGCAGTACGGGGCCAATAAATACTGTATGGTAAACGGACAGCAGTTTCGTCCCTTCCTTATAAATCTCGAGGCTTTCTCGCATATTGCCGATGATGTTATTGCTTTCGATGGTGAACAGTATTATAGGGATTGGACCACAAGGTATTTTGGCAGGCAGGCAGGGGAACATGCTGTTCGCTCCATGAAAAAGCTCCACGAGGCCCAGTACGCTCGTGTGGGATATGTCCAGCATCTCTGGGAAATTCGGGAAGCCATTTCCTATTTGAGTAATGCACCACTCGAACGCCCCGGGAAGGCCCCGATACCATGGGAATATGAACGCGTTGAGAACGATTACGAGCATGTGGCCAAACGAATCCTGATCTTGAAGGATGCACTTGAAGAAGCCAAAGAAGGTGAGAAAATTATTGGGACAGAAAACATATTCTATCA
>CAZRPW010000149.1:0-9850 GCA_964601975.1 uncultured Bacteroides sp. | reverse complement strand
CTTTTATCCAAAATACCTGAGGTAGTGTTCAAGGAATACATCGTAAAGGCGGTAGGCATTTTCTTCTTTGATAATGACTTGTTTTTCCCTTAAGGCATTTATGACAGATTGCATTGTACCCGGACTGCCAATTTCGGCTTTGGCCATAAACTCCCTGGAGGTCACACCTTCCGCTTTTCCCAGGCTTGCTATGGCTTTGGTAGTGCTGAACTGGTGCCTGGTAAGGCGGTGTGGTAACTCGGCATAAAACACCTGTTTCTCCGAGATGAAATCGATATAGATTTTTTCGAATTCCTCGATGGTTTTCGGGATTGTTTTTTGGGAATATATAAGATTACAAATGGCCTGAATGTAATAAGTATGACCATGGCAGAGGCTTAGAATATGAGAAACCAGCGAGTCGGAAACAGCCTTATTCCCTTTTTGGAAATGCTTTGTGATAAACTGGTGATATAGCGTGGTGTCGATCTTTTTTAATTCGATCATCCGCGTAGATTGATAGAAGGGTTTGTCGATCGATGAAAAAATATCAGAAATCAGATGTTGTTCACTTCCACTGAAAATGAACCTGATGTTGTGATATCTCTGAACAAGACTTCTGAGTTTTGCCTCCAGAGGCATGCTGTCGGAATATTTTTTAATCTCCTGGAATTCATCAAAGGCAATGATTACAGGTGAAGAATGCTCTTCCAGGAAGCGAAATATTTCTTCCAGCCTGTTAAACACCTGGTTACGGTCGTGGTAAATGATGTCAACCGAGGGTCTTCCATCATTACCAATGCTCAGGGAGGCACCGATGGACCTGATAAAACCTGTCAGTTTTTCACTAAAACTTCTTTTAGTAAAGATGGAGCTCTGGATGACGGCATTGGCTGTTTCATTTATAAACCCGGAAAGGGAAGTTGTACCCCACAGATCAACATACAGACAATCGTAACTTTTTTTAAAATGATTAAAGACATGATGGATCAATGCCGATTTCCCTATTCTTCTGATTGCAAAAATGGTTAGGTCTTGTTGGTTCTCGATGGAGTTTACAATTTTATCCGTCTCCATTTTCCTGTCGCAGAAATATTTGGGGCTTATATACCCTTTTAATAAGAATGGGTTCATTTTACGTGTTTTACGTAAATGTAAATAAATAATATTAATTACGCAAAAGACGTAACTAATAGTACGTAAAATGAATTACGCATTATACGTATTCGCTTTAAGTGCGCAATCCTGGGCTTAGAGCTTTCACAATTAAAATTTGCAAATCTATTGTTTACATTTTAGGTTAGTTTTTGATTCATATTCCGGAGAGCTTGATTACTTTTGGTGCTTTTTAGATAGCGATTGGTGATGAAAGCAGCAGTGAAGAAATTAGCATACCAGGAACATACAAAGGTAAAGGGCGCATCGTCCGGTTTTCTCATACTTACCCTGGCATTATTATCGGCCTTTGGTCCTTTTGTGACAGATTTATACCTGCCTTCTTTGCCTCTGCTTGCCGATTATTTTCATACCTCGGCATCTCTTGCACAGTTGAGTTTGTCTTTAAGTATGTTGGGACTGGCTATCGGCCAGTTGCTGGTAGGACCCCTTAGTGATAAATATGGCCGCAAAGGTCCGCTGCTGATATCCATGTGGATCTTTATAATCGCAACCGTTGCCTGCCTTTTTTCCTGGAATATTTATGTATTTGTGATTTTAAGATTGATCCAGGGAATGGCAGGATCGGGAGGAATTGTCCTGTCAAAATCCATTCCTGCCGATCTGTATAGTGGGAAGGAACTCGCAAAGAATCTGGCCATTATTGCTGCAATCAATGGAATTGCTCCTGTGATTTCTCCTGTCCTGGGAGGATTGCTGATGGAATTTACAAATTGGAAAGGGATTTTTATGGTACTCCTGGGATTGGGTGTTGTCATCCTGCTTATGTCTTACAACCTGGATGAATCGCTCCCTGCAGAAAAGAGAAGTAATAAGCGCACTTTTTCTACTTTTATTTCACTGGGGAAGGTTTTTCGCAATCCTACTTATACATACAATACCTTCACCATGGTGGCCGGTGCCGTCATATTATTCTCATATATTGCATCCTCACCTTTTATCATACAGGAGCACTACGGTTTCTCACCGCTTGTATTCAGTCTTTGTTTTGCCTTAAATTCAATTGGAATTGTTATAGGATCTGCATTATCTATACGATTTAACGAGGCTAAGAAAAGCGTGTTGACCGGAAGCCTGGGATTAGTGGTTTTTGCCCTGGCTACTGCACTTACCCTTTTTATGGATATGCCTTTCGTTTATTTCGAAGCCTCCCTGATGATTATGATGGTGTTTTTAGGATTGGTATTCCCCTCAGCTACTGCCCTGGCTTTGGATAGCGAAAGAGAAAATGCCGGAGCTGCATCTGCCGGTATTGGTGCATTCACATTTCTTGCAGGAAGTATTTGTTCCCCCCTTGTGGGTATTGGAAATTTCATGCATTCTACGGCTATATGTATCCTGTCCGGTGCGATCCTGGTTGCGCTGTTTTGTTTTCTTGCCAGGAGAAATGAAAAAATAGTCACAGGCCAGGCAGTAGCCGGATGATTGACTATTTATGCTTTTTGGTCGGAACTATGTAAAGCGGAATGGGACTATGTTGTAATACTTGTTCAGTAACGCTTCCCATGAGGATGTTTTCAAGCCATTTCTGACTGTGCGATCCCATCACGATCATATCTGCATGTAGTTCTTCTGCGGTTTCCAGGATTGTTTCAGCAAGGTCACCATCTTTTACAAGTGTTTTGATGGTCTGGTCGCCCAGGTGTTCTTTGGTTTTATTAAGATATTCAAGCGATGCGTTTTTAAGTCCCTCTTCACTTCCCAGAACGGTGGGACTCACGTCTATGTAACCTGTGTAGCCCATTACCGGCGAATGTCCGGGTGTGGCATAATTCCCCGCATCTGCGATTATATGCAGTAAGATCACTTTGGCATTCATCGATTTTGCCAGTGAAAAACCTGTCTCTGCTACTTTCTGAGCAGTAGGATCATAATCCAAAGCAATAAGTATTTTTTTCATTTTTTTCTTTTTGATATGTAGAAAGTTACTCATTTTTTTGCATAAAGATCGGCGCAAATCAGGCGCTCATCATTCCTTATAAAAACGTGATTGTTGGCAAAGGCCGGATGTGTCCATGTGACTCCCCGGGCCAGTTGTTTCCGGGTGGGTTCGATCAGCTTTGCCCGGCTGATTTCTTTTAATCCCTGCGGGGAAAGTTCGGTGATTAGTAGTTCGCCCTGCTCGTTGAACATCCAGGTCCTTTTTCCCTCCTGGATGAAATGGATATTGGCCCAACGGTCAGGTTCAACTGCTGTCAGATCTTCCCATATTCTGTTGCCGGTTGAAAATTCGAGACATCTTAATTCGCCGTAGCTGTCTACTCCATAAATATAATCGTCGATGATTACGGGGGTGTTCATTACACAATGCAATGCATCGGTTTTCCGCTCACTTTCTCCACTGCGCTGCCAGACTTTTTCGGCGCTTGTGTAATCGTCTCCCAGCTTGACAAGCAAAGAGCCGCTATAAAATGCGCTTACAAAAATATGATCCCGGTGCAGCACCGGGGTTGAAATACTCATGCCGCTGCCGGTGGTCCAGGGGAAACGCCAGTAGATTTTGCCGCTTTCCGGGTCAAGGCCCGACAGGCTGTGCTCCGTCCAGCTGACCAGAACCTGCACGTTGTTCTTTTCGATTAAGATGGGTGCCGAATAACCTGCACGGTCGTCCAGACTGCGCCAGAGTTCTTTCCCTGTATCCTTGTTGAAAGCCACCACGCAGGCATTTTGGCTGCCGCTGACATGTACGATGATTTTGTCATCCACCACCAGGGGGGTGGACGCAAGGCCCCAGATGGGCATATTGATCTCATATTCGGTATTAAGTTCCTTTTGCCACAGTACCGTGCCTGTTTGGGCATTGAAGCAGAACAGGTGCCCCATGGTACCCAGCGAATAGGCTTTCCCATCCCGAATGACCACCGAGGTCCTGGGTCCGGCCGGATAGCCTACGCTTTCGTACACACAAGGGTATTGATATACCCAGACCTGCTCGCCACTCTTTTCATCAAAGCAGAGCACCCGCTCGGCCTGTACAGGTCGTTCCGGTCTGTCAGTTACATAAACCAAACCTTTGGAAACGGTCGGACCGGAATAGCCTGGTCCGATCGGAGTGGACCATAGTATTTCGATGTCTTCAGATTCAAATGAATCGATGATGCCTGAGCTCTCCCAGGTAGCATCCCTGTTAGTTCCCCGCCAGTCGGGCCAGTCCTGCGTATAGCCATTCAAATGCATCATCCCAAGCAGCATAAGCAGTATCGTATTCTTCATATCCTGTTTTTTTGCATGAGTCCTTGAAATATTATGAGTCCTTGAAATATTATCTGTAACGACCTTCTTTCTTTTTCCTGTTAGCGAAGAATTCCTGTTTTCTTTTTTGCTTTTCCTTTTCCGCTTCTTTTTTCTCGGCTGCATTCATGGGGCGGTCCGTCTGGGGAAAGGGATTGTCTTTAACGATGGGGATCTGCTTCTTAATCAACTTCTCGATGTCTTTGATGAAGACGTTTTCTTCGGGCTCGCAAAGCGAGATAGCGTTTCCCGATTCACCGGCCCTTCCCGATCTTCCTATCCGGTGAACATAGGTTTCCGATTCGTTGGGGATGTCGTAGTTGATTACATAGCTCAGTTTATCAATATCGATACCCCGGGCTGCGATATCCGTTGCAACCAGCACACGGGTTTTCCCTGCCTTAAAGCCTTCAAGGGCTTTTTGCCTTTGATTCTGTGCCTTGTCACCATGTATGGCAGCTGCATCGATCTTTTTATTTTTAAGGTTCCTGGCAATTTTGTCGGCCCCGTGTTTGGTTCTTGAAAAGAGCAGGACCTGGTCGATGCTTTCATCCTTTAAAATATGAACCAGCAGATTTTTCTTATCAGACTTGTTCGTGTAATATACCTTTTGCTGTATCGTATCTGCTGTGGAAGATTGGGGTGCTACCTCGACTTTCACCGGTTGATGAAGGATGCTTTGAGAGAGTTTGACAATGTTGTTGGGCATGGTGGCCGAAAAGAATAAGGACTGTCTTTCCCTGGGCAGTAAGGCAATGATTTTCTTGATGTCGTGAATGAAGCCCATATCCAGCATGCGATCGGCCTCGTCGAGTACGAAATATTCGATGTGTTTCAGGCTTATAATTCCCTGGTTTATTAAATCGAGCAGTCTTCCGGGGGTGGCCACCAGCACATCCACCCCTTTGCGCAGGGCTACTTCCTGCGGATGCTGTTTGACCCCTCCGAAGATGACTGTGTTGCGGATATTTGTGTACCGGCCATAGGTGCTGAAGCTTTCCCCTATCTGAATGGCCAGTTCTCTTGTGGGTGTGATGATCAATGCCTTTGTCCGGGGTTTCTCCGCATTGCGGCTACGGTCGTTGTATAAATGCTGAATGATGGGAATGGCAAATGCAGCTGTTTTTCCTGTACCGGTTTGAGCACTTCCCAGTACATCCTTTCCATTCAGGATCAGGGGAATGGCCTTTTCCTGTACAGGGGTGGGGGTGCTGTATTCTTCTTTTCTGAGAGCCTTTAAAACAGGATCTATAATTTTAAGATCTTCAAATTTCATTTTATCTATTTGCTTGTTCCGCCACAGGCGGTATGAGGTGGGGTAAACGAAGCGACAAAGATAGTTTATTTGTTGAAAAAGATATTCTGAAATTGAAATTGAAGGTGCCGTTGTGGATAGGCTGAACGTTTTAGGGCAGGATAGGCTGCTAATTTTTGTAAATTGCCATGATGTCCAAAGAAAGGCCGAAGTATGATCCGGGATTCAATTTCTAAAAATGGGAGGATCCATATGAAAACTGATTATGTGCTTTTACAGTGCTGTTTCTTTCTGCTTATAAGCTTCGGAGTTAATGGATATGGCCAAAGTAGCCAGGCTATCCAGGCACGTCATAAAGTCACCCTGAAAGAAGCCCATATTGGTAGCGAGGAGATCGACAGCAGGCTGCTTGATAGTTATGAAATGTTGCCCCAGAATGTAAGGGCGTTTTATATCGAATGCAGAAGTTTATTTGAAAGCCGGCATGCCGGTTTTACAAGCAGGGAAATTGTGGAAGCTGCTTCTAATCATCAGATCGCTTTGATGGGAGGTCCGATGTTGGGCAAGCTAAGAGAAGATGGGGTAAGCCTCTGGCTGAGGCCGGCAAGCGACAAGCCCCTGACCATAAAAACAACAAAATCTGAGGGTGGAGAGCAACGCAGCTATGTATTGGATCCTGTTATTGCCGGAAAGGATCAGCGAATTGAAATCAGTGGACTGTCTCCCTCAAGTGGATACAATTATGTGGTCTTATCGGAAGATAAACAAGTCGCTGAAGGAAGCTTTTGCACAGCGCCTGGCGTTGATGAAGAGGGCTTGTTCAGGCTGACTTTTGGTTCCTGTTTCCATAAAATCGGCCTTCATAATCCAAATCTTATAAATGCGATCTTAAAAAGGGAGCCTCAGGCCATGTTGCTTTTAGGTGATATAGCCGTGGATGACAGGGAAAACAGGATCAACATGCATTATTCAGATTACCTGCTCCGCGATCTGTCAAAACCATGGAAGGAACTTTCGGCGAATATTCCGCTTTATGCCTGTTGGGATGACCATGATTATTTGAACAACGACCTCAGTGGCTTGCCTGAAAGGTTTTCTGAAGAAGACCGGGAAGCACTCAGGACAATGTGGCGTCAAAACTGGAACAACCCGGAGAATGCTTCAGAAGGAATATATTTCAATACGCGGATGGGTCCGGTCGAAATCATCATGCTTGACACACGATCGTGTCGCAGGAATGAAGCACGGGGAAAATATGGTTCCTATCTTGGAGAGGAACAGCTAAGTTGGTTAAAAGACATTTTAAAAAACTCGACAGCTCCTTTTAAAATTATTTCAAGCGGTACCATGTGGAGCGACAATATTTCCAATGGAAAAGATTCATGGGGTACCTGGGATACAATTGCACGGGAAGAAATTTTTGAATGGATAGAGACTGAAAATATCACGGGTGTTTTGCTTATTAGCGGGGACCGCCATGGGGCCCGTGGGATTAAAATTCCCAGAGCTTCGGGGTTTACGCTGTATGAATTTGAGGCTGCCTCGCTCGGAGGTGTACCCGGACCAGATGCTTTCGGAGCAGACAGCACAAACCAGCTCTTCGGATATCATGGAAGAGAGGCCATCGCTTTTGGTGAATTTACATTTGACCTCCAGGGTGCCGAATCAACCGTAAGTTTCAGGCTCATCGACGAGAAGGGGCATATGCTCGAGGAGCATGTTTTGGGCTATGGTCAGTTATCGCCGGGCAATCCTTAGCTGCAATTATTAACGCCGGTTTTTGCAATATCTGTCTGCATTTCAGGATCCTGTCATATGCAGGATGGCATGCCGTGCAAATGTCATGGATTTACCTACGGCCACCCCTACAACCAGTTCGGGATAGAAATTATTGGCAAAAAAACCTCCGGCAACATCTCCTGCTGCATAAAGGCCCTCAATGGCATTTCCCTTTGTATCCAGCACCTGTGTATTTTCATTGATTCGAAGTCCGTCCATGGTAGTGAGTAACCAGCCGCCATAGGTAACCCCGTAGTAAGGTGCTTTTTCAAGGGCAAGCAGATCCTTGGCCTGTTTGCCATAATCTTTGTCCTCACCAAGTTTTGCCATCTGGTTGTAGCGCTCTACGGTAGATTTAAAATCCTCGACTGGTAACCTGAGCTTTTTTGCCAACCCTTCCAGCGTTCTGGCCTTCTTTATGTAGCCCTTTAGTCGCATCATCAGCAGCATGCCCCAATTCATAAAGCGACCCATGCCTTCATGGGTTTTTGGTTGGCTGGTACTGGGAACCATTCTTGAACAGCCAATGGTGTGGAAACACTTCACATGTTTCCAATAGTTTTTATCCCAGATCATACATGCTACTCCATGCTTCTGGTTTTGCAGTGGATTCAGAATGACATCATAGGGGACCGATTCATTACAAAAGCGTTTCCCGTCCATATTGACCTTCATAAAGGGCTGGCTTCCAAAGAAAAATGAATCAAAAGATCCCCCTTTCCGAATGGGGATGTCAGCCTTTTCTCCGGGCTTCGCGATGCCCCGGTCAAAGACCATGGCAGAAGGGTATTTGTCTTTTTCACCACCGGCCCAGATGCCGGCCCGGATGCCATCGCCGATGGTTCCTTCCTGTATATAATGCAGTACGGATATAGCGGTGGCTTCTGGATTGAGTTCAGCTACCAACTCGGCGCTGGCCGCATAGCCTCCGGTGCTTATCAGTACACCCTTACTTGCATTGATCCTTATATACGAACCATTTTTCTTCCGGGCGATGGCTCCTACAACCCTGTTTCCGTCCTTTATGACTTTAACCAGCGCTGTGTTAAACATTGATTTAACGCCCAGACTTTTAATCTTCTTTACAAAAAAGCGCTCTAATACATAGATGCCGGCATGGACAATGGCGAGTGGTCCGCCCTTGTGCAGGGGGACCAGTAATTTTGTTTGGGTAGGGTAGGCTTTGAATCCTCCATGGTGGCCGTCTCCAAGGTCATATTCAGCTACATGTTTGATGCCATATTCCGACAGTTCTTCAGCCAGAAAATCGAAGGCTGCGCCGCTTTCATCCGCCCAGAGGCGAAGCAGTTTTTCGTCAACTTTATTAGATCCCATATATTTGGATGCTTTGTAATCGGGACCATAGGCTGGATTATTCCCGGTGCATTTGCTTCCATAGTTTAATAGTTCCTGTATGATCTCTTCCTTGTCGATCCGGGCTTTATCGCCCACTGCTTTCTGGGCCTTCGAATCAATCGCACCCATATAGGGTTTGACAAAGCCCATCTTCTTGTTTTTTTCGATGACAAGCGTTTTTGCTCCCTGCCTTCCGGCAGCAATAGCCGCCATCATCCCTGCATTCCCGGCACCACAGATGAGGATCTCGGTTTCAATGGTTTCCGTTATGGCCGATTGGGGAATCTCTGGTTCGGAATTTTTAAAATGCTTCAGGGTTTCTTCGGACTTTGTTGTTGTGCTCATTGTTTTCTCCTTTAATAATTATTGAGGTATTATTGACAATAATATATATGCAACAAACGTAAATTAATAGACAAGTGTAACATTTATATTTCCCATTGTCAAGCACAAGAATAATGGAGATATATTTATGCCACAGATTCTCAAATAATGGTGCATATAATGAATCAAGATAAACGCTCAAGAAGAACAAGGGCCTGGCTCCTGGAAACCCTGCTGGAATTAATTGAAGAAAAGGATTACGCTGAAATAAGCATCACAGAGCTTACGCAAAAGGCGGGTATTGCCAGGCAGACTTTTTACCGGAATTTCAACACTAAGGATGATATACTTTTGTATAAAATGGATGAAATCCGTGAAGAATATTTAATGAAAGTTCAAAAAAATCTGCAGACCAAGCATGATCCTAACTGGGATTTCGAGGTGAACCAGATGATCCATTTATGGCAGCAAAATGAAGCCCTGTTCAAAGGGCTGCAAAAAGCCGGCCTTGCATTTCATGCACTTGAAAAAATCACAGAAATATTTTCTCTGCTTCACATGAAGATTCAAAAACTTCAAATACTTAATGAAAAGCATCAATACCTTGTGTATTACCTTTCCGGGGGAGTATATATGGTCTTAAACAAATGGTTCGAAAATGACAGGGCCACATCGGTCGAATTACTAAGGGAGCTCTTTAAAAAGGCTGCCGAGAATGTAAATCAAATTGCAAAGGAATATGTTTAAGGC
>CAZRPW010000148.1:6323-9883 GCA_964601975.1 uncultured Bacteroides sp. | reverse complement strand
TCCCAGCGATTCCGCTTGGAATTTATCGGTTCTGTAATTGTTTGATAATTAAGGGAGATGAGTATTTTTGGGAAGATAATTTTCGTGCTAATATTTACAAATTGAGCAAGCGGAATCGCTATCATCGACGCACTACTGAACATTAAAAAAAGACAAAAGAGGTGGGACCTGCTATGTATTTCCCAGATTCGGCTGTACTTTAGCAGAAAAGTTGTCTTACGACTGGATGAAGGAACATCTCTAGCCTGCAGCATATAGATTTTGGGCATTCCTGATTCTCTCTATTTCCAGAGAACGAACATGTAAATAAAGGCAAGCGGGATGAGTATACCTGCAGCCAAAAACCACCAGCCATAGGGAAATCGCTTCCTGGCCCTGTACCACATGATGATTCCCGTAATGGCAAAAACGATCATCGCCACACAGGAAACATCATACATGACTGCCCACACGGTATAGGCCCACCCCCCCTTAAAGCCTCTGAGAACGTGCATCCGGTTGACCACAGTAAAGAAAGTGTTTTCCTGCTTCCACTGTTGAAAATAGAGACTGTCCTGGGCAGGCGTAAGGGTGATCTGAATATTGTTGCCAGGAAAATTATAATTGAAAATCCAATCCTCCTTCTGGTTCTGCTTATAATTAATCCTGCCTTTCAAATCAAATTCTGCAAGCAGGTAATCTGAATACTCCCTGGCTGTGCCCTCCATTGGCTTCTCAACAGGCAGTGAATACCTGATCTCTTCAACCGGCGGCACCTCAAAGAGATTGTGATTGATCTTTATAATCCCAGTAACAAGATACATCAGCATGAAAGAAAATATGATCATGCTGGAAATCAAATGTAATCTGCGGGTTAGCTTACCAGCTTTCATCCTACCAGCCATATAAATATAATTAAGATTACAGGAAACAGGAACATGGCTCCCACGATGAACCAGCTTCTGCGCTTTTTAAAAGAGCGCGAATACCAGAAATGAATGGTGATGATCATTACACCCAGAAGTACCAGTGCCAAAAGAAGGGAAACTATTTTCCAGGCCTGAATAAATAAGGGGCCATCGCCATGGCCCCGCATTCCACCGCTAAGGGGGTGTAACTGGTTGATGACATCCCAGAAGCCGCTTCTGACCTCATCAATTTTATATACATTCCCTTTTTCCGGAACAGTTACCCAGTATTTTTTGCCGGGTCTGCTGAGCATAAAATGATGGATTCCCAGGCTATCCCGATAGTCCTCCCACCAGGGAGTATAGCCAAATAATCCAAGTGAATCACGCACTGCCATTTTATACTCCCGCTTACCCGAAATGTCAGGGATGTTCAATTCCTGTTCCCATTGCACCGTTTTAGTACCCTGCTTAGGGAACTTTGGATGGTGCTGATGAACAAAGGCGCTGTAAGAAAATGCTATCAGGAATCCGGCAGTTAATAATCCGCCGTATACATGAAACTTTCCCAGAAATTGCTTCCATTTTTGATGCATGCCTTAATCTTTTACCTGGACGATCATTTCAATTTCACAGGCCATGTTCAGTGGCAATGACCCCATACCAACGGCAGCACGGGCATGCTTTCCTCTTTCTCCGAATACTTCAACCATCATGTCTGAAAAACCATTGATTACCTGGGAGTGTCCGGTGAAAGACGGGTCTGCATTGACCATCCCAAATACCTTCACAATCCTGACTACCTTGTTCAGATCGCCAATCTCAGCCTTTAAAGCAGACAGTTGCTCGATGGCAGTCAACCTGGCTGCCTCGTAGCCCTCTTCAATACTCAGATCGGAAGGAATTTTTCCCTTAATAAAAGTCTCCGCCGAACTTCCGGGCCCTTTGCCAGCCATAAAAACCAGGTCTCCACTGCGAACCGCATTCACGTAATTGGCCACCGGTTTTCCTGGTTCAGACAATTCGAAACCCAGGTCCTCAATCTTTTCCTCAACATCGTAATCATATAGACTTTCAATTTTTTCGGTCTTCAGACCATCGGTACTACAAGCTGATAAAAAAATCAGAAGTGAAATAAATGCAGGTTTCATAATCTTTGGCTTTATGAGTGAATTCTTGATTGCTGAGTATGGCACTAATGAGTGTCTCTTTAAATATAATATATGATCGAGTTATCTCCTTCACCCCGTTCAAAAACCAGGGAATCATCAGAACAATAATCAATGGTATATTCTCCGGGTAATAACCAGTTTTCCTGATTGCAAGGATAAATAGTTGAGTCCATGTTATACATAAGTGAGTCAGGTTTAAAAACAAGCTTGTTACTTTCAACTGAATATTTACCAGCAGTATAACAATATTTTTGCCGGTACAATCCTCCTGATAAATGCTCTACATATTTGTTGCTGTCGAGGGTAATTAAATACCCATATTTAATACCCTGGTAGAGAAATTGCCCCCCATAATAGCCGTTAACAATTTTACAATCAGGAGGATCCTCAGTCCTGTCGCATCCAACTGTCACAGATATAAATAGTACTATAAATAATGCTTTCATAGCTAATAATCCAGTCTTAATGACATTAGGCGCTATTTGCTGACTGTCAAATTATTACAAACATAATAAATTCTATCTTGACAGAATAAGTACGCCATCAGACCAACTGGCCGGTGGAGTAGCATCTATCCCCTCATTCGAAAAAGCAAATTGAATCTTGTCCTCATAATTACCAGATGCCGGATTATACCATTGCCCAAAAAACTTTTCAGCATCCTTGAAATACTTTGACAAATCCAGTTTTGAACCACTGTTGTCAGGATAGTAAACCAGGCACTCGCCTGTGGATTCGCAAAGCACCGAGACCTTTTGAAATTCTCCCTCTCCCCCATTCAACTGAATGATATCATGGACAGGTTTCCATGCTGGCCAGCCATGCTGAAGACACAATGACTTTACAAACTTCATCGTCAGCGCACCCTCCATGTCCATCAGATTTTTCCAGCCTTTGTAAGGGCTGAACAGGGGACCGTTTCCAACACTGTCGCGAAAAGCACCATAGGTAAATCCAGCGGCACCGCCGAAGAAACTTTGATAGGCCTGCCTTCTCATTTGTACCCCGCTTGAAAATCCCGTAGGCTTTCTTTCTCCTTCATAAGCAGGTTCAGCCATCACTGTCGGTTTCACCGGATCCTTCAGGACATAATCCTGTTGTATGGCTTTATATACCATATCCCTGTTGGCATATGTTTCAACCATATTAAAATCAAGCCATGGATCAGAATGAAACCACGTGGATGAATTTTGAAGTGGACTCCCATCCGGGTGATAGGTCATAAGCGCATAATCCCAATAGGGCGATTCTTCATTCCAGGGGACCTCCTGACCGGTGATCCCGGTAAGGATTCCTTCGGCCATGGATCGATAGTGCCCAACAAAATCACCACCCGCATCAGCCTTCACATCACCACCAAGGACCCAGATAATGTTGGAATATTCCTTATAACGCGAACCCAGGAATTCCCCATAGGGACCGGCGATCACGGTCGCGAAGGTGTTCGCCGTGACGATCGACGCGATGTACACGGCGAGCCCGACGAACACCACCGTGAGGA
>CAZRPW010000148.1:0-6313 GCA_964601975.1 uncultured Bacteroides sp. | reverse complement strand
ATAGACATTCATATCCTGCTTTGAAAACAGGGAATCTGAAAACCCGGGCATGCTCGCATTTACATAGCGCCTTCCCCATACAGGCAGTAGCGCCACTTCCATGTCTCTTTCCCTGGCAGCCTGAACTATATAATCAACATGATCCCAATAATCGTTTGGGAATAAAGGGGTTCCCCCCTCCACAAGCAGGGGTTTGCATGGATCAGCCTTCCCCTCGCGTTCCCCGAAAGCCCGGAACCCATAAGCATTGGTAGGATTGGCAAAAAACTTTACAGGATCCTCTTCCCGCTTTCCCCAGAACAGACAAAGCTGGACTACATTAAAGTCCAGTTCCTTTCTATGATCCAGGTAAAAATCAACCTCCTCACGGTTCAGCCACTCCGACATTCCCCAGGTGGTTCCTCCCATCCACAAGAAGGGTTCACCGTTTTCGTATTCAAGATATCGGTGATCTTCCGAGACTTTCAAATTCGGCTTGACCGGATCCTTTTTATAATTGGAACTACATCCAAAAAGGCAGGCAGATAAAAGATAGCATAGGAATAAATACAGTTTAAAATGGGACATGATTATCGTAAATGAAGAAGTGCATTTAAAATTTGAATATAGTGCAGATTTGTCTAATTTGCTAAGATAATGAAACCCTTATTTAAGATTTAACAAATGAATCAAGGTATAAAACACCCCGCAATTCTGTTTCTTTTCCTTTTCATTCTGACTCCTCTCTTTGGACAAGGAACAATCACCGATCTGCGTCTTATGGGCTATGCGATTTTCCCCACCCCACAAGAAGTAAATCTTAATGGAGAAAATGTAATTATCGACAATTCCTGGCAAATCATGTCAGAGAATACTACATCAAATATAATAAGCAATGAACTTACGAAAAGCGCAAAGGACCTCCATGGTTTGGAGTTTTCAGGTACGGGTACCGGCAAGATAGAATTGAAGATTGCACCAGCTGTTGTTTCCGGAATTCCTGATCCAGAGTGTTCCCGGCAGGCTTACAGAATAAGTATCAGCAAGGACAGGGTAAGCATTGAGGGCAATGATGAGGTGGGCCTTTTCTATGGCATTCAGAGTTTTATGCAATTATTAAAACCCGTGTCAGACAGGAGATTCAAATTACCTGTGGGTACAATTACTGACTGGCCCGATCTGGAGCTGAGGGTTATCCATTGGGATACCAAACACCACAGGGAAAAAATGGAGACCCTTAAAAGATACATTGACTGGTCTGCCTATTTTAAAATAAATGCCATCGCTTTCGAGATGGAAGATAAATACGAATATCCAAGCCATCCGATTATTGGGGGTCCAAATGCCTTTACCAGGAACGAAATGGAAGAATTGACCAGATATGCCCTGGACAGGTATATTCAATTGATCCCAAATGTGCAGGCCCCTTCTCACATGGGCTTTGTGTTAAAGCATCAGGAATTCGAACACCTTCGGGCTGAGAAAGAGAGTAACTACCATGCCTGCATGTGTGATGAAGAAGCCATGGAACTCATTTTCGATATGTACCAGGACATGATCGATGCCACGCCAGGGGTGGATTATTTTTTTGTTTCTACAGACGAAGTCTACTATGCAGGCATTTGCGCTCAGTGTGAAGATGAGTATAATGTTGAAAACCGCAGTAAAATATGGGTAGAATATCTAAACAGGGTAAATCAATGGATGAATAAACGAGGCAGAAGGGTTTTGGCATGGGTAGAATATCCTCTTTTACCAAAGGACATTTCTCAATTGGACCATAATATTATTGACGGCATTATGACTTCCAGCAGAAACCATGAATGGATCCATCATGAGAACGAGGCCGGCATCGAACAACTCTCCTACAGTTCGATGCAGGGATCGGAGTATCTTTTCCCAAACTATTTCCCCACAAACTACAGGGAGCGACAGATCAATGGCCGACTGAGTGACACCTACGGTGCTGTTGTAAACCTGGAATCCAGGGGAGCCAATCTGATAGGTACATTTGCAGCAGCCTGGGATGACGCAGGTTTACACAGTGAAACATTCTGGTTGGGTTGGGCAACAGTCACCCAGTATGGCTGGACGAAAAGCACACCTGGCCTTCAACAAAACGTCGCCGACTTTATGGATGTTTTCTATGGATATAACAGTCCGGATATGACAGAAGTTTATGTGCTGCTGGAAGAAGGAGCCAGGTATTATGAAGCATTGTGGGACAGGATACCTTCAAAGGAGCGCGTAAAAGGTTACGGGAGTTCTTTCGGAAAAGGCATTGGGGGTGATATGACCGACCTGGTGCTACAGATGCCTCCCATCCCATTCGCAAAGGACCTGAGCCTGGAACCGATCTTCCACAAGAGGTATGAACAAAAGATTAACGAAGCCTCCATATTGCTTAAGAAGAACGATCAGCTTATCTCCCTACTTATGCAGAATATTACAATGGTGAACCACAACAGTTATAACCTGGAGGTATTTCTGGCCCTTGCCTTTCTGGAACGATATACGATAGAAACTGTGCTGAATCTGGCGAAAATCGAAGAAAACCTGGTGGCAGCTTCAAAAATTACAAACGAACCCGCAAAAGCAATGGATCTGCTCATAAATGCTCACAGCTTATGCGGGAAAATTTTAAAGGATCAGGATATCATGTGGTCAGATTTTACAAGCACCTGGAATAAGAGCAGGCTCCCAAAAAATCAAAGTGTGGGAGACAAAGAATATTACCATGTATTTGATGATGTGAAAGATCATTTTGCAGACCGGCGAAAGGGATTGGAATATATGCTGGCCCCATTTGAGAGAATGGAAATTGAGGAATGGAGCGCACAGTTAGAGGCTGTGATTATCGAATACGCCGAGATCCACAACATCCCGGCCTTAGGGCTGAAAGCAGCCAGGCTGGAAGACTAAGCGCCCTAAAAAACGCGGGAGGCGTTTCAATAAATAGCTATTTAAACGGGGTCGTCATATACCCCTCAATATCCGTCCAGTGTGCCAACATGATTTTCCTTTTCATTTTCAACTGATCCACAAGATTGGGTCCCAGTAAGAAAGTATCCTCATGTTCGGCATCATCTGCATGAGAAATAAACTTCATGCCGCCGGCCTCCAGCAGATCTATAAGTTCCTGGGTATTGTCCAGTTCATCACGCATCACAGTGACAAAGGCCTGCAATTCGGGATCCCCTTCCCAGGTAGGAACCTTGGAAGGCCAGTGTGGAACCGCACTTAGCTTTTCTGCATTGCGGTCTCGAATGGCCTGGGCTTCAGCAAAATTTCCAATACTCCTGAACATACTGCTGTAAATCTTCAGTGCCGTTGTCATATCCGCGATAAAAGCTTTTTCAGGAGCCTCATTGTCAACCCCCTCCATCAGCCTGATCACCCTGTTTACCCTCGACACATAATTATTTGCAACACCCGAAGCAATCTCCCGATGTGCTCCGTGGATATCGGTGTAATCCATCCGGGCTTCCTGCTCCGAGGGATTAAAAACATGGGGAAGGAAATAGGCTTCCTCTTCGGGCGATAGTCTGTCGGGAGCTACAACTAGCGGTCTGTTGATATGCCTTGCAGAAACGCCCCAGTAGATACCGGAGGGTCCGCGCATGGCAGCAGCCTTGTATTTATTGGCTTCCTCCAATTGTAAAAAAGCATCATATAATTGTTGGGCTGAACCCTCTCCGGCCCAATCCACACAAATCATTTTTAACTGTTCCATCACAGCTTCCTCTCCTTCAGGAGCTGGCTGGCCTAATTGATCCACCAGCAAATCAATGAATTTATCAGAAGCTTCAAGACGCTCGTAAGCCCTGTCATATGAAGCCCTGAAGCTAATAAATACGGTATTTGCACTGCCCCTGGCCAGGGCATTTGTATTTCTTAAAATATCCAGGGGGAACACCAGGCCTCTCATGGGATAGTAGCTGGAAATCATACTGCTGATACCCTTCACTTCATCCGAGTTATGACTCTGAAAGTAGCAGTTGTCGGGCAAATGCGAGAAAATATCGGCCTTCTCTTCATCCGAAAACATGGAGCCTGTGAGGACGATGGATATATCCTGACCGGCTTTTTCTCCGCCAGCCTTGAAGGCGTTCATCAGGCCTGCCACTCGCTCTCCCATGCTGTGGTTCTTACAGTGGGTAGGGCCATTGGGACCCACATACTGCCAGTCGGACCAGCAGATTCCTGATCCGGCATCGTTGGTCTTAAAGAAAAATGTATGAAGTTCGGGAACATTCTCCATGAGTTCAGCCACCATGTTGGTGTACATCTCCCGGGTCTCCTCGACACTTACACAGGGGGCAAAGGCCGGGGTATTTCCCCTCCTGGGATGATCAACCCGGGCACCAAGCATATGCGGATATGCCTCAAAAAAAGCATCCGGCAGGTAATTGGGCTCGTAGGACCAAAAGGCTGCGCCCAGTCCGAATTCACGCAGAATTTCTGCTTTTGCAAGAATCAATTCCCTGTTTTTACGGACAAATTCTTCGGGAATAAAAGGCGCAATCTTCGGATCCGGAAAAAACTTGTAGGGAGTGGGATTGTAACTCGTGTATTCATGCCAGAAATTCCTGCCCTCGGGCACATCATGGAATCCCTTGTCAGCCAGCGAACTGATATTCAACTCCACCCTGCCAAAGGGTTTCAGGCGTGCAGCCTGCTCGGCCAGTTTACGATAATCGTCCAGATCCCTGATGGGTGCATGAATGACGAATACTTTCTCATCCTCTTTGCTGTCTGTTGTAAGCGCTTCACTTGCTCGTGCTTGTATAAGCGAAGCAAAAAAGACCAAACAAACAATTGCAATGGAGACCCTTGGCTTTACTTGATTTCTGCGTTTCATACTATTTATATTTAGTTATATCCTATTCATTTTTACCCTGGTCGCGTACAGTATGCCCTGCAAGATAATTTTCAGGATTTGCGAAATTCCCGGTAAACAAAACAGCGGGCTCCTGGTTCGTGCAATGCTCATTTTATCTAATTCTGAATCATTTCCAAATCCCCATTAATCCCTGGTCCAATACTGCCTGTTCGCCAGCAGGTAGTCGAGCATCTCGTCATAGAGGAGCAACTGGATATCCAGAATATCTTCGTAGGATACGATGGGTTCCGGGTTGTTTTTCGGAACACAGCCATGGCTGCATTCGAAGGTAAAAGCCATGGTTCCTGACACATGGTGGAGTGCACTGATAAGGTTAAAACTGTTTCGGGGTGGAAACTCCTGATCCTCCTTTGAAGGATCTCCCAGCCAGTCGGATGGATAATAAGGAATCCCTACTTCCTTATATTTCTGGTTCAACTGTCGCATCAGTTCATCAATGCGCTCCTTCATATACCAGGGCTCATAATTAGCCTGGAGAATCCTGGGTTTGTTCTCGTGCGAATGAAGAGACACCGTCATATCCGGCACCTCGCGCCGGGCTATGTCCATAATGGCCCTGGTTTCCTCCGCCATGGGGTCAAAAAAATCGTCATGCATCATGTTAATGCCATCATCATTAAAATATGCGCCAAGGATCTCCACATTGCCTTTCATGGGATGCAAAGATTTTGCCCCGGGCCAGCCCCAGGACGAACCATCGGTGCGTGTACCCTGACCGTATTTGGTCATGATTTCGGTGGGAAGTCCGATAAAGCTGTTGTAGGGACAGCGCTTCATGCCATCGGGATTGCCGCAGGGAACAATTATAATCCTGCACAAATCCATTTTTTTTCTCAGGGCTTTCCATTCCTTTCCCCTGTAATCCTTTCCTGTTTCTGCAATATGGATCAGGTTAATGAGGCCAACCATTCCTTCCACCTCATGTCCGTGCACCGGACCCAGGAAATACACAACCGGCTTTGTGCTGCTGTCCTTTTTTGCAAAATACCCGGGATTCCGCGCCGCCACAGCTGAATTGTAATTTGCCTGCGACTGAAAATCCTCCTTTTCCCCGTAATACACTGCATATACGGGCATCTCACCGGCCGAAGTGGCAATCACTTCCACCCTGCCCTTTTGAATAACTTTGAGCTCGGCATCCAGATCCGGCAGCGTGGATTTGAAGAACACTGGCAGATTCGTTTCATTGGGTGGATCACCCGCCTCAATAGAAATCTGTGCCCTCACAATTCCAACCTGGAGGAAAAGGGCAAAAATCAGCAGGCCAAAGCCCAACATGTTGTTTCGTTTCATATATATCTCCTTTTATAACTTTCAACTTTACGACTTTACAGACTTTACAGACTTTACAGACTTTACAGACTTGATGACTTGACGACTTTACAGACTTTACAGACTTGTCGCCTTGACGACTACTTCCCAACCGTGATG
>CAZRPW010000147.1:0-10075 GCA_964601975.1 uncultured Bacteroides sp. | reverse complement strand
ACCGGAAACTGAGAAAACTCCGATTCAATACCTGCACCCAGGCAAACATATTCATCATCGAAAAAGAACCATGATTTCCGGGCTTTAATAAAGTCGTGGGGCGAGATGAAATCAAAAGCCACAGCAGCATACCGTCCATCCGTTACAGCTCCAACGAAATCGGTAAGTCCGCCTTTCTGGACCTCATCTGCAGACGGCAGTTGATCCTTTTGCAGAACGGTGGTGCCAGGAATCTTCTGCCAGTCGTATACGGGCCAGATATTCAGGTATTCATCCCCTTTAATTGAAAGAAAGCTGGCTCCGTCTCCTTTGTGGTGATTTAATAGCCCTTCCGAATTGTAGGGCCATTCCATGTTCCTGTTTCGGGTGGAGAACATCCTTACCGATGTAAAAAAGTCAGGACGCTGAAATACGAAATGCTCACTCTGCCAGTAAAAACGGGCAAAGGAGGCAGAGGGTAAACTTTCACCCCGCCTCATCCTTACGATCTCCTCCAGTTCATCTTTACGGTAATCAGTGCTTAAGATCAGGTGCTCCGGGGTAGCCGTCTCCATGGGACCGAAATGCTCCTTTCGTGAAATCCCCCGGTTCATGGCACCCTTTTCAAGATAGATGCCATATACCGCCTGCTTGCAAATACCATCCAGGTAGTAATCGGTCAGCTGCGCAATCTTTTCAGCTGTAAAAGCATATTCAGTTCCAGCCACATAGGCAGCCCATTCTGCAAAAATAGTGGCATAGCTACCTCCATAAGAATACGTTGTATTAACCCGGTCGACCCGGTGATGAAAACTGTAATCATGTTGCATCCCCCTGTCGCCCGTTGTAAATTTAATTTCCTCATTGATCACCTTCATGATCTCGCCAAACTTAGCCTCATCACCCACTACCAGACCCTTCTTAGCTGCTATTCCGCCTACCTTAATGCGATCGCCACCCTGACGCGCACCCGATGCTTCCAGGTGAGCCCTTCCGATAATGGGCAGTGTCCTGTCCGCCAGCGGCGGATCAATTTGATCATCCATCAACAGGAGGACAGTTACCAGGGAAGTGGGAGTGCCAATTTGATTATGCCACCAGTTCTCACAAATGAAATCATGATTGCACCAGAATTCAAGCGAGCGATTGATGAGTTTCTTCACCTTCCTACTTTGGTAAAATTTAGATGACTTCTGCTCAAAAGCAAGGCTCATTTCCACCATATGGGATAGATGAATACGGTGCTCAAAGCCCGTATTGGATACATCCTCATAGTTAATACCCGGCCAGCTACCATCCTCCCTTATAGTGCTAATGAGCCTTGCCACTTCAGCATCATCAGCCTGAGATTTCATGATTTCAGCAACCACGCGCTGCTTCACCAGTTCGAAGTCACTCTGGGCTGAAAGCACTGTGGAAAGTGCCAAGAAAAAAACGGGGAGGAAAATTTTAAGTTTCATACCCGCGAATTTATTCAATACAAACAATAATATTGGTACTTTTAAAAAATAAATGCAACCGATTACATAAACAGGCATTCACTTGAAGCATACCTTCATTATAGATTAAATAAAATATGAAAAACAGCGTAAAAAGTTTAATTGTAATTGCAGCTGCTGCCCTGGGCCTGATATCCTGTAAGCAGGCTGTTGAAATGACACAACCGAATATTATCTACATCATGTCGGACGACCATGCCGCACATGCAATCAGTGCCTATGGGGGCATTTATGCCGAGCTGGCACCCACCCCCAATATCGACAGACTGGCATCCGAGGGTGCGCTGTTCACCAATACCTTCTGCACCAACAGCATCTGCGGGCCAAGCCGGGCCAGCATCCTGACCGGTAAATACAGTCACCAGAACGGTTTTTATAAGAACGAGGGAGGTGATCCCTTTGATAGCAGCCAGGTAACTTTCCCTAAACTGTTAAAAGAGGCTGGCTATACCACCGCCATGGTCGGGAAATGGCACCTTTGGAGCGAGCCAACCGGCTTTGATTATTTTAAATACCATACCTTAAACGGACAACAGGGCAGCTACTGGAATCCTGTATACAACGAAAATGGAAAAGAAGTGCAGGAGACCGGTTATGCCACCAACTTTGCAGGCGATTTTGCGCTGGACTGGCTGGAGAATAAGCGGGATAAGGACAAGCCCTTCTGCCTGCTCTACCAGTTTAAGGCCCCACACAGGCCCTGGGATCCCGATAGCATCTATCTGGACCTGTTTGAGGGTGTGGAGATGCCTTACCCGGAGACCTTCAATGATGACTATTCGGGACGTGAATTAACTGCCGGCAAGACCATGATGACCATTGAGAACCACCTTACGCGCAAGGATATGAAAATGACACCTCCTCCCGGCCTTACCGGGCAGGAGCTGCATAAATGGGAGCGGACGGGCGACAAGGGAGAGCACGTTTCCCCTTCCGACACCCTTACGGGGATGGATTTGAAAAAATGGAAATACCAGAAATACATTAAGGATTACCTTGCCTGTGTGCGTTCGGTTGACGACAACATCGGTCGCTTGCTGAGCTACCTCGACGAAAGCGGGCTTGCCGAAAACACCATCGTGATTTATACGGCCGACCAGGGCTTCTACCTGGGGGATCATGGCTGGTACGATAAGCGCTTCATGTACGAGGAGTCGCTTCGCATGCCCTTTGTGATCAGGTACCCCAAAGAAATTGAAGCCGGACAAAGCATCGAACAAATGACACTGAATGTGGATTTTGCACCTACCATCCTGGATATGGCCGGACTGGAAGTGCCAGCCGAAATGCAGGGTGAAAGTTTTGCTGCCCTGCTTGGTGGAGTTGCACCTGAATCCTGGAGAGATGCTATCTATTATCACTATTATGAATATCCCAAGTGGCACAATGTACAGCCCCATTACGGCATCCGGACTGCCAGGTACAAGCTTATGCATTTCTACTATGATGTGGATGTCTGGGAACTTTACGACCTGGAGGAAGATCCCAACGAGCTCAACAATCTATACATGGACCAGGAACATGAAGCGCTGATAGTAAGCTTAAAAGAGAAATTGAAGCAACTGCAGGTAAAGTATGGAGACGACATTTCCCTGGAAGAGATGAGGGAAGTAACCCGCAAAGGAATGGTAAGCTATTAGCGTCATGAAAAAACTAAACCTAACCCTCCTTATTATTTTGATTTTGGCAAGCCAGATTTCAGCACAAATGGTAAGCATCGACAATGGAGTTGCCAGGATGGACATTTCTCTTTCGGGTGGAATAATCACCAGGATGAGTCTCGATGCCATTGACCTGAATCCCATCCACCAGTACGGACATTTTATATGTTTCGACCGCTGGGGACCTTCCTCCGAGGCGGATCAGGCCCTTGGAATTCCCTGGCATGGCAATGGATCCAAGGTTACCTGGACAGTTCTGCAGGAGCCGGCACTGAATGAGGGTCAGCACTACACGGAGATGTCCTGCCTGCTACCAGTAGTTAATCTGAGCATGAACCGAAAGATTTACCTGAACCAGCAATCATCGGTTTTTAAAGTGGAGGAAGAGATCACCAACCTCAACAACGGTCCCAAAGTCTACAACCTGGTTCAGCATCCCACCATAGGGGCCCCTTTCCTGGATGAAAGTACAATCGTGGATACCCAGGTCGATAGCGGATTTTCCCAGTCTGGTCCGCTTCCTCCATCCCCTGCAGATATATTCACATGGCCTGAGGCCAGGGTGGATGGGGATTCAACAGATATGAGATCCCTTGCAAGTGATCACTCCTGGAGTTCAGCTGTTGTCTCATTCATCCTCGATGAAAAGGAAGGCTATCGCTGGGTAACAGCCGTGAATCCTTCCCTGAACCTGATGATAGGCTATCTCTGGCCTTCGGCCGATTATCCCTGGCTGAATTTATGGTGGAATTTAAAAAACAATGCTCCCTTTGCACGGGGACTTGAATTTGGATCAACCGGACTTCACCAGACCTGGCCCGAAGTGCTTGCCATGGACAGCATTTTTGGGAAGCAACTTTACACCGAGCTCCAGGCTGGCGAAAAGGAGCTTAAAAGCTACTACGCATTTTTGACCGAGATCCCATCCGATTATAAGGGGGTTGAGTCTGTTACCCTCGAGGGTGACAGCATTCTGGTGGAAGAATACGGTAAGGACCCCTCACGTTCTATCAATCTGAATATCCGGGCCATTACAACAGGCGAAAAGCAGACTGTATCTGTCGACGAATCAGAGTTGCAATTAAGAAACTTTCCCAATCCCTTCTCCGGGTAAACTGTGATCGATTATAGTCTCTCCTTTGGATCCCATGTTTGTATTGAGGTATTTAACCAGCTCGGTCAGCCGGTAAGTATGCTGGTTGACGAATACCGTGAGAAAGGTAAGCACCAGGTCTTCTTCATGGCCTCCGGATTACCTGATGGAGTTTATCTCTGCCAAATGAGTGCCGGCGATCGGCAAAAACAACAAAAGATTATAATTCAAAATTAGAATTGAAAGGATGAAGCAATTACTATTTAGCATAATAGCCTTGATGATAGCCAGCTGTACATGGGCACAAACCAATACCGGGAATACGGTTGAACTAAGCCGTCCTTCCCAGGATGCAATGATTGTCAACAATATGCCGGAACTGACCTGGCAGGCTATTGAAGGTCACAACTATGAGGTATGGATCGATGGCATCAAGATGGCAGAGGGAATCAGCGAAAACTGGTTCATTCCCTTTCCTCTTTCCTTTGGAAAGCACCAATGGAAAGTGATTGCTTCCTCAGAAAAGGGTAAGATTGCAAGTAAAACAGCTGCTTTCACCATTGAAGGGAAAAGCCTTGCCCCCCTTCCTGAAAATGCGGTGCTGCTTCGAAACGACTGGAAGGTCATCTCTTCTTTACTGGCCGGAAATGATGGCGCGGCACTCTCAAATAAAAAGGTAAAACTTTCACAGTGGAAATCCACTTCCCTTCCCGCAACTGTTCTCTCAGTAATGGTACGAAACGGATTGTACCCAAATCCCTACCTGGGGACCAACAACATGAGGATTCCAGATCTGAGTGATGAATTCAACAACAAGTACGAACTCATCCAATACAGTCACATCGAAGGGAAAAACCCATGGCAGGCACCCTACTGGTACCGAAAGACCTTTGAAGTACCTGCCCAGTATGCAGGAAAAAAAATCTGGCTGACCCTGGGTGAAATTAACTACCGGGCCGAGGTATGGCTCAACGGAGTGCTCCTGGCCGACAGCTCCGAAGTAGTTGGAATGGAACGTTTTTTCCGCTTCGACATCTCTGAGTTTGCAAAACTGAAAGGAAGCAATACCCTGGCTATCGCCATTTACCCTCCCGACCACCCGGGAGTCCCGGCAGATGCACCCATCACCCCACTGGCTCCTCCGGGTTTGAACATGGCCGATGGAATGATCAGCAAGGATTATACCCGTTGGGATGTAATCGGATGGGACTGGATTCCGGCGGTAAGGGACCGTGACATGGGCATCACCGAGGAAGTGTTCATCCATGCCAGTGATCAGCTTGAACTTGATAATCTCTATGTGAGTTCCGACCTTCCACTGCCATCTACAAACTTTGCAGACCTGTGTGTCTCCACCGACCTGGTCAACCACTCTTCAGAATCCATGGAAGGCATCATTAAAGCCAGCATATCTAATAAGGGACAGCTTATTGAAGTGGAACAGGCTTTCATTTTGGAAGCCAATGATACCCTTGCTTTCATGTGGGACCCTTCCAATATGCCACAACTGCACCTCAAAAATCCGGAATTATGGTGGCCCCTGGGCTATGGTGATCCGGCGCTCTATACACTGAGACTGGAAGCCATCAGTAAGAACAACAAAGCCAGCAAGGAAATCCGGTTTGGAATTCGCGAGGTGGAAACCTATATGGGTGCAAATGAGCGTGTATATAAGGTTAATGGAAAAGAGATCTACTGCAAAGGAGGAAACTGGGTAATGGATATGATGCTGAATTGGACAGCCGACCGCTACGAAAAAGAAATCCTGCTTACAAAGCATGCCAATCTGAATATGCTCAGGGTATGGGGACCCACCGGGGCTCCGCCTGAGGTTTTTTATGAGCTGGCCGACCAACATGGAATTCTACTGTGGCAGGATTTCCTCAACGATTTCTGGGGCACCTTTAAAAACACCCCCGGAATGAGTCCCGAGCTCACCCTGTTTGAAAAAGCAACCACCCAGATTGTAAAAAAGTACAGGAATCACCCCTCCCTTATAATCTGGTGTGGTGGAAACGAGGGTCCCAATCCGCGTGAAGACCTTATAATGAACAAAATCCTGCCTCAACACGATGGCCGGGACAGCAAACACTATCTGAAGATTTCCAACGGAGACGGACTGCACGGAGGGGGTCCCTACCATACCATCCTTCCGGAGTTGTACTTCAGCGAACCCAAGCTTAGTGGTTTTAGTTCCGAGATAGGTCCCAGCGGTGTTCCTGAGTTTGAGTCTGTCAAGAGGTTTATGCCCGAGGCAGGAGAGAGCTGGAAACCCGGACGCTTTCCCCTTGATGGCACCTGGGCCTACCATGATGCCATCAATTTTTCCGGAAATGACAAGCGCAAATTTACGCATTACGACGATATCATACGGAACTCCTATGGTGCTCCTGACTCCAGCTATGCCGGGGTAGAGAACTACCTGGATAAATGCCAGCTGCTCAACCATGATGTGTACCGGGCCTGTGTGGAAGCGATTAACGCTCAACTATGGGCCAACTCGAGCGGCTTATTACTCTGGAAGTCGAATTCGGCATGGCCCAGCATGGTATGGCAGGTATATGACTGGTACCTCCAGGCGCACGCTGCTTATTATGGCACAAAAAAATCAGCAGCCCGACACCATGTTCAGTATAACAGGAAAAGCCAGAGAATTGAAGTCCTGAATGTCTCCCTTGAAGCATTGGAGCAGACTCATATCTCTGCAGTGCTCTATAATGCCTCCCTGCAAAGAACCTGGGACTTTTCGGTAACAATCGACCTGGATGAGAACTCGGTATTTGAACTGGACAACATCGTGCCCCTTACCGATGAGGTATCTTTTCTGAAACTGGAGATGAAAAACTCCAATGGAGAAACCATCTCTGACAACTTCTACTGGCTTAATAAAACAAATGATTTCAAATCTTTTAATGCGCTTCCGGAACCTCAGCTTGAAATTGCAACTCAGAAAAAAAACACAGAACAGGGCCTTAGCGGCTATTCGATTAGGATCTCTAACCAGGGGGAAAGCCTGGCGCTGATGACTGTTTTGAAACTTGTAGATCCGCTAAGCGGACTTGAAATCCTTCCCTCTTTCTGGAGTGATAACTATCTCTCCCTCCTTCCGGGGGAAGAAAAAATCGTCCAGGTAGAAATTGGAACTGACAATCTGCCCGACGAGCTTGTACTCACGCATAAGTCATTCAATATGAAAAAAGCGAAAACCATAAATCTGAATTAGCATGAGAAGATCCCTAAACATAATCAGCCTGGCACTCATCCTTACAGGCACCGGAATGGCTTTTCAAAGCTGCAGCTCCTTGAACAATCAAACCACCGACCCGGAGGCAACAAGAGAAACCATAAACCTTTTCAACAATCTCATGGAGGTCTCCGCGGACCACATCCTATTTGGCCACCAGGATGACCCGGCATACGGAATCGGCTGGGCCTATGAAGAAGGGAAATCTGACTGTAAAATCACCACAGGCTCCTACCCTGCCGTATATGGATGGGAACTGGGGGGACTGGAACTGGGGAATGACAAAAATCTCGACGATGTTCCTTTCGATACCATGCGGAAATTAATAGTTGAGAGTTATCTCAGGGGAGGTGTTACAACCATCAGCTGGCACGAGTACAGTCCGCTTTCAGGATTGGATTCATGGGCCGACACCAAGGATACAGTAAACCCGACAGTGCCGGCAATCCTTCCGGGCGGGTCCCACCATGATGTCTATCGTGAACACCTTGATAAAGTGGCTGCCTTCCTCAACTCCTTAAAAACTCCGGACGGAACCCTGGTCCCTGTGATTTTCAGGCCCCTGCATGAAAACACCGGCAGCTGGTTCTGGTGGGGTAAAAACCATTGCACAGCAGAACAATATAAGCACCTTTTCCAGTTCACCATCAACTACCTGAAAAATGAATGCGGAGTGCACCACGCGCTCTACTGTTATTCACCCTCTGGTGGTTTCAAATCAGCAGAGGATTACCTGGGCAGATATCCCGGTGATGAATACGTCGACATCCTGGGCTTCGACCAGTACCGGGTCAAATCAAATGAAAAGAGTGGTGAGGATGCCATCAGGCATATGGAGATCCTGGCCGGGATGGCTGCTGAAAGAAACAAGCTATACGCTTTCAGCGAAACCGGTGACTACGGACTTAAAACCGCTTACTGGTTTACCGGGCATCTCCTCCCCATCCTGAATGCCAGTGAACAAACCCGTGGCACCGCATATGTCCTGGTATGGAGAAACGAGGAGCGCCAGGTGGATCACTTTTTCACACCCTATGAAGGACACGAACAGGTGGCTGATTTTAAAAAGTTCAGGGAGCATGAACTCATCCTCTTTGAAGATGACCTGCCCCTGAACCTGTATAAGTAGATCCGCTTACTAAGCAGAACTAATTCAGTCGATAACTGACAAAGGCCACATGCTCGCTGTCGGGCGACCAGGACGGAACATTCATGGTTCCCTGTCCCCCGAATAGTTTTGCCATTACCCGAATCTCCCTGGTATCCAGGTCCATGATCCGGAGCATTACATCCTTATTTGGCGGATGTGAACCGGCCGGAACATCGCTCCCGAAACTCACGTAGACTATCCAGCGGCCATCGGGCGAGGGGTGTGCAAACCAGTCATTATAATCATCGGTGGTAAGCTGCTCCTGCGCACTGCCATCGGCTTTCATTCTCCATATCTGCATGGTCCCGCTGCGCATTGAATTAAAATAGATGAACTTCCCATCCGGCGAATACTCCGGTCCGTCGTCCAGTCCCTCCGCTGTGGTCAGCCGTTTCTCCTTCCCTCCTTTTACCGGAATTGTATAGACATCATAGTTGCCGTTTCGCTCGGCGCAATAAGTGAGGGTAGAGCCATCGGGCGACCAGCCGTGCCAGTAGGACGGCCCCATCTCTGTAACTTTTTTTGGATCACCACCCTCTATGGGAAGTGTATAGATCAGTGAATGACCACTTTCTGTCCCATCGCTGATAACCAGCTGCGTCCCATCGGGCGAAATACCATGATCATTGTTGATCCTGGATGCAAAGCCCGTTGAAATCAGCTGCGGTTTCCCTCCCTGGACCGGAATCCTGTATAGCTGCCCACCACTGTTATAAATCAGGGTCTCTCCATCGGGCGACCAGTTGGGTGCTTCGATGTGACTTTCTGTATGATAGACCACACGCCTGTCGAAGGAAGCAATGGCAATGGTTTCCAGGGTGCTTTCAACCTTTTTGAGTGAATCGGGTTTTTGAACCAGGGCTTCGATACGTACATTTGAAAATATGGCCGTCTCGATGGTATCGTTGTTATGGGCACTCACCCCCAGGCCTATATAAAAAGGCTCTTCAAAGGGAAGCTTGAAAGTCCCGCCGGAAGACCTTAACACACCATCATCTCCTGCCACAGACATGGAAAAGTAATCACCCGTTTTTTCAATCCTCACCCTGCCAGGTGATGAGATATTGGCCTGAACCTCCCTGGTAATACCCCCTTCTTCACCCCTGTATTGGATCGAGGTAAGGCCGTCGCCATGCACAGCTGCATCCACATAGGCAGAACTGCTGTCCAGGCCCTGCCGGATAATCAGGCAGGCCTTTCTGTGGGGATCCACTCCCTCACCAATCCACTCAATACTGGCCGCGATGGAAATATCGCCCGACACCTTTTTCCATACATAATGCAATTCATCACTGTTGAACCACATATTGGTTCCCCCGCCCGACACCGTGTAAGTAGAGTCGGAAGCGTCGAATACAATTGAACCCGCATAGCCTACATTCCCAATGTCGCAGGAGCCTTCGAAAATTCCAAGCTCAGGTTCGGTGTTGCACGAGACCAGGGCCATCA
>CAZRPW010000146.1:9058-10234 GCA_964601975.1 uncultured Bacteroides sp. | reverse complement strand
GGTCTTGCGCCGAAAGCATTTTGTCGTGAAAGTTAGTTTTGAGTACCTTGGCGGGAATGAGCCAGGATAGGATGAATATGAGCAGGGAAGAGGCGGAAGTGATGCTTCGGTCGAAATTCGGATTACCCCATTTTTACGATGAGCAGTGGGAGGCCATTGAGCGCCTGTTGAAGGGCGAGCGGGTGCTGATGATACAGCGGACGGGCTTTGGAAAGTCGCTTGTGTATCAGTTTGTGGCCCAGGTGGCCGAGGGAACCACCCTTGTGTTTTCTCCCCTGATTGCCCTGATGCGCGACCAGGTAAATAAGATGCAGGAACTGGGTCTGCCGGCTGCCCTTATCAATTCTTCGCTTGAACCCGAAGAGCGGGAAGTCATACTTTCAAATGCAGAAAAGGGGGCATACAAGATGTTGTACGTGGCTCCCGAAAGGCTTCAGGACAGGCGATGGCTGTTTGCCATTCAGCACATGGAGCTGGGGATGGTGGTGGTGGATGAGGCGCATTGCACTTCTACCTGGGGACACGAATTCAGGCCCGATTACCGCAGGATTGTCCAGGTGGTGAGCCTGCTGAAGGCCGACATACCCGTGCTTGCCTGCACAGCCACGGCTACCCCGAGGGTGCAGGACGACATTGCCCAGCAGTTTGATAACAGCCGGCTGAGTGTAATCAGGGGTTCACTGGCCAGACCCAACTTCAGCTGTTCGGTGATCCGCTGTCCCGACCAGGAGGCCAAGATGGAAGCATTACTCACGTTGCTTACATCACTGCCCGGAAATGGCATTGTGTATTGCGGAACCCGTGACGAGTCGGAACGATATTCCCAGTACCTGGTCTCCCGTGACATAGATTCGACTTTTTATCACGCGGGAATGGATCCCGAATCAAGGGGGAGGGTGGAGCGCGGACTGATGGCCAATGCCTATAAATGCGTGGTCTCAACGGTGGCCCTTGGAATGGGAATGGACAAGCCGGATATCCGCTTTGTGATCCATGTACAGGTGCCGCAATCGCCCATTCATTATTACCAGGAAATAGGGCGTGCCGGAAGGGATGGTCTGCCCGCCACGGTGGCCCTTCTCTATGCCGATGAGGATGATGAGCTGCCGCTTTCCTTTATTGAGTCGGCCAGTCCGCCGGCAGAAAAATACAGGGAGCTGGTCGACTTCCTGAAGC
>CAZRPW010000146.1:0-8958 GCA_964601975.1 uncultured Bacteroides sp. | reverse complement strand
AAGCTCAGGAAACAGTCGCTCGTGAGGTTGAAGGAGCTCAAAGAGGGCCTGGATCTGAAACAGCCCGCTGTGAAAGTCATCCTGAACAGCCTGATCGACCAGGGGATCGTGATCAAGGCCCGAATGGGCACCACCACCCATTACGAACTGCTGCCCGATGCTCCCGAACCCGACACCTCGGGAGTGGATGCCCTGCGGGAAGCAAAGCATTGGGAGTTTGAAATGATGAAGCAATATATTGACGGTCAGACCTGCAGGATGTTGTTTCTCCGGAATTTCCTGGGTGAACAGACCGATGAGCGCTGCGGGAAGTGTGATGTGGATCTAAAATAATTTTTTTTAGTAATTTAAAGTATTCACAGCACAGTGGATGTGTTCGTAATTCCAATGCTTATGAAAACATATGATGAACTCAGGACCATTTGTAAACTGAACAGCCGGGTCACGGAAAAGGTGGTCGATGATTTTTTGATCTCTTATGCGGCAGGGCACCAGGGACTTGAGAAGAAAATGGAGCGGGACTTTGATCGTTTTCGTCATGTGGCTAAGCAGTTGGGCAAGGAGAATGTGAACATGCTGAAGAGCCAGTACCTTGTCCATAAGGTATTCCGGGAGGGCGGATTGCTTGGGAAGTTCATGAGGCATCCTGCGCTGGATCGTTTTAAGGGGGAGGAGCGGGATTTCCTTGCCCAGGCTTTAAAATTACCCTGGCGTTTTTGCTTCAGCGTGATCGTGGATGAGCCGTCGGCCGATTTTTACACAATGGAGGATGTGCTGACAGGAAAGTGCTACCTGCTTTATTCGCCTGCGGTAAGCGGTATCAGGGATTCGGCCCGCCCGGTGCTGTGGTTTAACCTTATTGGATTTAATGGTTTCTGCTGGCAGAGCTATGGACCGGTCGTGTATTACCAGAGTTTTGAAGCGGGTGATATATGGTTTTACGCCACCGAGCTCAATCCCGATCTGGAGGATTTGCCGGAGGTGGCAGCCCATGTAGAACTGGATCCGCTTCCCTATATGATGCTGATATCAGGGGCAACGATGCCTCTGAGTTACTATAAAGATGAGCAGTTAAAGTACCTGCTTTCCGAATTCGATCAGGAAAACCTGGATACAGCCTCGCTGAAGGAGGGATTCAGGACTGAATACGAAAAGGGCGTGTACAGGATTACCCATAAGCAGTGGGGGGAGCATCCCCATTATGCCCAGGTTTTCTTTGACGAGGAAAAGCAGCTCTTGCTTTTTTCTGCCATGACCCGGCGGGGTTTTGATGCCCTGGTGAAGGACTTCAATGCTTTTGGGCATGATTTCCCGGCAGAGCCCTTCCTGCAGGTGAACCTGTCCATGCAAGGCACTGTTGCGATGATCCTTCAAAAAAAGGTGGTGTTGAACGAGTACCTGGATCTGTTTCAGCTGGATTCCGATCCGGTGAAGGAGAAGGTTGTGGAGGACATCAATGCTTTTATCGCCCTGGTCCTGCCCCAGATCAATGCGGGGAAAACACCTGATATTGAGGCGGCAGCGCGGGAGACCGGCGTTGATCCTGAAACCGCTCTCAGTGTGGTGGAATCGGTTCTGGGCAGTCTGGACAAAATGCCTGGTCCGGGGGGTGAAGCTCCAGGAGGGGAGGTTCCGGACCAAAAGGCGGGCTCTGACGAAGGTGTAGGAATAGAAGAACTGCCTGCCCAAGCCCGGGAGGGGATTCGCCTGCTAAGCTCCGATGATAAGCTGCTATTCGACCTTTATTTGTATATGATGGCGAATAAGATCCGAAGGAAGGCACCCTGGGAGTACTTGCATGAGGATGAGATATTTGGAGTGCAGGTACCCGGAACGGACCGCGTCTATTTTGTCTCTGTGATGGGAGCCAGCGGAGATTTCCCGGCGCTTTCTTTTTATAAGGGCTACGACGGTCTGGCGGGCTATTGGGGTTTTCGTGCCCGGATTTCTGAGATGTCACAGCGGGACGATCCTCCCGAAAGCATGATGGATGCTCCAGCGATGGCGGAAGCTTCAGAGATGATGGATGCTTCAGCGATGATGCGCGCTTCTACAATGATCGAGGGGATGATGACCATTCCGCACATGATGCTCTCCTTTACCGACCGGGAGGAACTGGGCAGGAAGGACCTGGCGGCGATTAAGAAATCTGGAGCCCGCTTCCGGGGCAAGGGAAACTGGCCAGTGATTGAAGAAGTTGTTCCGGGGTATTTGCCCGAATACCCTGCCCGGGAGAGCCTGGTGGATCTTTTCCTGGTGATGCAGCAGGTGCTGGAGGTGCTGGAGAAGTACACCGAAGATGTGGTGCCTTTATTTCGGGGGAGCGACCCGGAGGAGTCCTACCTGGTAAGGGTCCCCACAGGGAAAGGTCCCAAATTCAGGTGGAAGGACTATTATCTGTTTGCAGACCCGGAGTGGGGTTTGAACTACTACTCGGTGAAAGTTGACATTGCTGACCGTGACGCACTTTCGCGTCTTCCCGAGGCCAGTCAGGAGCTGCAAATTGACCTGGTTCTACTGCCTGCTCCTGTCAAAGAGAAGGGCAGCAAGGCATACTTCCCCTTCGTGTTACTTATGGTCGATAAGCATAACGGCATGATTATTTCCAGTTCAGTACTGTCGCCGAAGCCCGATCTTTTCACCATGTATGAATCGGTCCCGCAAAAAGTGTTTGACGAGCTGCTGAAAACCGGACACAGGCCCTCAGCGATCGAGATCCGTTCCGACCTGCTCCTCACACTGCTTGAAGAGACCCTGGAAGATGCCGGCTGCCTGGTGGAGTGGGAGGATCACATGCCGGCTATGGACGAGGTCATCGATTCTCTGATTTCTAATCTGTCCTGAGCAAATTACCACCTCGTTTTTATGCGCCTAAAAACAGTTCGACGAGAGAACCCTGTGGAGGATTAGCTTCCGGTTCGCCTGATCCGTAAGTGAAATGAATTTTCCTTCCACTGGCCAGGGAATAATTGTGGATAATGTCGGAGACGATCTGCATTCCTCTGCCTGTCCGACCATCCAATTTATCTGCATTCCCAAATCCAATCCCGTTATCCCTGATACGGACCACTGTAAGCGTTCCTCTTTTAACAGCACTGACTTCAATCTCCATGTGCTGGTCCTTATGCGGGAAGGCATGTTTTACAGAATTTTCGACAAAGGTATGCACGCACATCGAGGGAATCTCTACCTCCAAACATTCTTCCTGAATATCAAATATAAAATTGAAATGCTCCCCGTAGCGAATCTTTTCCAGTTCAAGATAGTTTTTCACAAAGGCGATTTCTTCACGAAGGCTTACAACTACCCGGTCGGAGGAGTCAACCACCTCCCTGATCATTTTGCTGAAACTTATAAGGAAGCTATTCGCCTTTTCTGTATGTCCCTGCATATACATCGACGAAATAGAATTCAGTGCATTGAAAATGAAATGTGGATTCATCTGGCTCTTAAGCGACTGGAGTTGAAGCGTTCTCAAGCGTTTTTCGATTTTCTGCTTTTTAAGATCCTGCTTTATCTGGAATAGCTGAACCAGGTAAATAAAGGTTAATATGATCATGAAAATCGCCAGTCCGAAATAGTAAATATTAAACCGACCGGGGTTCTTACGCAGTGAAACGGTATGTTCAGAAGTAGTGGTTCTAATTTGAAATCCCTCTGACATCTGCCAGTTGGAAATCCTGTCAATACTTAAGAGGTTCGGATCATGGCCGTTTAATGCCACTTTCGCTAAAATCTTGTGATCCAGATCCGTGAAATGTAAAACCCCGTCAGGGCTTATATAAAAAAGCGCCCCCGGTTCGCCGGGAAAGGAGCATGTTCCAGCAATTTTACTTTCGAACCAGTCTTTGCGAATGCTTTTCTGAAGCTCCAGGCGATCATTGTAGACATACATGCTGCCTGTATTCGAATACACAGAGATACTGCCATTCCCTGTAAAAAAGACGGGAAAACCGGTCATGATGTCATCCGGCAGCCGCTGTCTTTTCAGTACGGTTCCTTCCGGGTCTACCAAAAGGATCTCGTTGCAGATGCTATCCTGGTTTCCCTTATAGATTCTTACGGCAACCAGGTTCTTTCGATCTCCCGATTCAAAGACCCTGGCATCCACCACCGATCCGAAACCCGGGAATTCAATGGGTTCAAATTTATACTCCAGCTGATGGGAAAAAACCATCAGCCAGGCGCTCTCATCGCTGAATGGAATGATTGAATCCTTAAAGTTTCCAAATGCACTTATCCTGCCCCAGAGCTCCAAATGTCCATCATTGTCCAGGTCATCACTATTTATTGAATTCCGGGGCCCGGTTCCTGCAGCAGGCGAAATCATAAGGGAATCATTGGCAATATCGTAGCAGTATACATTCCTTGGGCTCAGGGTGAAGCCGGCTATCACAGAAAAATAGAATTCCTTAAAGCCATCCCCGTCCATATCTGCGACTGGACCGCCGGTGATCTTGTAGGCAGCCTCCCCGTTCAGAAGTTTGCATCCAGGGATCAATCTCCGCGCTATTTGCTTTGGTTTGTCAGCGTATGGCTCCAGTACATTCAGATAAAGTGAATCTCCTTCATTTGTGAAAATATACAGTTCCGAAAGACTATCGCCATTGTAATCGCCATTAAAAAGTCTCGACCACTTTACCATGGCCCCCTCTACATTGATTTGTTCCAGAATGTCGTTGTCCCATTCGTAGACCAATACCTCAGTAAGGCCTTTTACTTTCATAATCGTACATACCTTCTCAGTTTTCCCATCCTGATCCAGATCCATGTAATCGGTCTGATCGGTATAAAGGAATGGGGTGCTTGATATCAGGCTTGCTGTATATTGGTATTCTTTGTTTATGAAGAGCATACAGATCAGCGCACTCAAAATTGCGGAAATGAGGATCCTGCTAATGATGCTGTGCCACTTATTCATTCATGGGGCTGTTGAAGGATGATGCAATAAAGATATCATTTCTAAAATATTAATTCTTTTGCCGTGTTCATAAAATATATTTGTTCACGTAACGTGAACGTTGTATATTTGCAATTCGCGAATCGCGAATTAATATTATTGCTTAATGAAAAAACACAATGGAATGCGGCCGCAAGATATTGTGGTGCTAATGCAAATCATAGCTCAGGGTGATATTGAATGGCGCAATATTGATATAGCTAATTCGATCCGCCTTAGCCCATCAGAAGTATCAGAGGCATTAAACAGATGTAAAGTGGCAGGACTCATAGATTCAAAGAAGAGAGTCGTAAATGTTAATTCTTTCATCGAGTTTATCATTTACGGATTGAAATATGTATTCCCGGCAGAGCCTGGTGCTGTTGTAAAAGGAATTCCTACCGCCCATTCTGCTTCTCCAATAAAAGAACATATTACAGCTGGTATGGATGTGTATGTTTGGCCATACGCAAAAGGAAGCCATAGGGGACAGGCGATAGAACCTCTTTACAAAACTTTACCTCAAATAGTGCAGGACAACAAGCTATTTTATGAGCTTCTGGTTATTGTTGATGCTATACGAGTGGGGAGGGTGCGAGAGGTTAGAATTGCAATCGACGAATTAAATAAACGCTTAAAGCATGTTTAGTTCAAATATTTCTATGCTGCAAAAAGTAGCTAATGGTTTAGGTGAGCTACTATACGAAATGGTCTTTGTAGGTGGAGCTGTGACTGAGCTTTATGCTAGTATTCCTGGGACCTCTGATATTCGTCCAACATTGGATGTGGATTGTGTAATTGAGTTAAGATCGAGAACAGAACATGCAAGGCTTGAAAATGAATTAAGGGCAAAAGGTTTTGCAAATGATATTACCCGGGGAGCTCCTATATGCAGGTGGATTTACGACCATACTTTGGTGGATGTGATGCCAAGTAATTCGGAAATATTAGGTTTCAGTAACAAGTGGTATGTGGGAGGGATTGAAAGTAAAATTGTGAAATCATTACCAGATGGGACAGAAATATTTGTGTTTCCTCCATCGTACTATTTAGCGGCCAAACTTGAGGCTCATAAATACCGTGGAGGGGAGGACTTAAGGCAAAGTCATGATTTTGAAGATATTGTGTTTGTTATGGATAATTGTTTTGAGCTGTTAGAAGACATTCACAATGCGAATGAAGTCATAAAATCATATTTGAAACAAGAATGTTTAAGCCTATTGCAAAACGATTACCTATTGGAGGGTATTGAGAGTGCATTGCCATATGGTTCAGATTCAGATAGTACTGAGAAAATTCAAGAATTGATAAAGAACATTTCAGAGATTATCTAAAAAAAAAGATGATTTGGCTGGATATAGCACTATTTCTTTGCCAGGTGGGCCTGGACCATGCGGATGACTCCGTAGCTGAATTTTGCGTTTTGGGATTTGTGTATTTCGGCGATCGAGTGGGATGATTTTTTTAGAAGATCGGCTACTTCGCTTACCGTTTCTTTTGGGATGACGCTGTAGATGTCCACGACGCCTTCCCTGATGCCTTTGAGGGCATGTGACTCGATGGTGCTCAGGGCCAGGTTTCGTTCTCCGGCAATCTCTATTAAATGTTTTCCCTCATTGATGAGGCCGTAGGTAATGCGGTAGGTTTCTCCTTTTTCTACTTTGGCGCCCTTCTTGCGCTTTCGCCCGCTTTTTCGTTTGCTAAACTTCGGATTTTTTTCGGCTGCTTTCTCGGCCTGGTCCCAGAGCCTCGCTCGGAGTGCGATCAGGTCATTGTGATTTGCATCTGTTTTGTGGATAGGCAGGTCCGAAATAATACATGCAGCAATATGTTCGGCCTGCTCCATGTTTCCCATGGCAATCATGATCTGCTGGTCAATTTCACTGAGGGCATTCCGGTAGGTCTTGGTGCGGGTGAGGCGCTCGACTTCGGCCAGGTGGACCAGGAGTTGCTTCAGGTTCTCCTCCATAAAGGCGGCAACGTATTCACTCCCTCTTCCGACCCGTTCGAGCAGTAATTCCCGCTCGTTTTGCTGAAGCAGTCTCTGCAGCTGCCTGCGGAAGGTAAGGGTGTTTTTTTCTTCATCCCTGAAGCGCTGCTGTAGCTTTCCCATGGCCTTTTGCATGCTTTCATCCTCAAACTCCATTTTGTTTGCTGTGAATTTCTGTAAATATTCAAGCTGCTGGGTCAGCGGGGAAAAATCGAAGGTGGTACTCAGCATCTGCTCCAGGTAGATGCGCTGCTTTTCCAACAGCATCCCCTCCAGTGGCTGCTGCTGTTCCACTAAGTTCGAGAAGGCCTGTACATCGGGGTCGATGGAAATGGAAGAGGTGTTGATGCGGGTGCGGAGGATGAGTCCGTTGAGACTCTGAAGCCGGCTCAGCGCCACATACACCTGTCCGGGTGCAAAGGCCTGTCCCACGTCTATAATTGCCTTTTCGAAGGTCAGGCCCTGGCTTTTGTGGACCGTTACAGCCCAGGCCAGTTTTACGGGATACTGCTCAAAGGTTCCTGTTACCTCCTCCAGCACATCCTTGCTCTCTTCGTCGATTATGTATTTTTTATTCTCCCATGTTTCTTTGCGGAGTACATACTCATTGCCTGTGCCCGACATCAGCACGGTGATTTTTTCATCCTCAATGCGGTCGACCCGTGCCAGCTTTCCGTTCACATAGGCTTTGTCGTCGCTCGAATCATTGCGCACAAACATGACCTGGGCACCGGCTTTCAGCTCAATTTGCCGGGGGAGGGGATAGAGCTTTTCAGGGAAATCGCCCGTGATTTCTGTTCCAAAATGGGAGGATGAGCCAGGGAGGGCCTCCAGTTCCCGACGGTTAATGCCATCGGCAATATGGTTGTGGGTGGTGATGGTGATGATGCCCTCCTTGCTGTCGATTTCTTCTTCGCTGCGGTAGTAAGCATTGAGCAGGTCTATATCCTCCCGGGTGGTGATGTTGTTGCGCAGGTGGTTGAGGACCGTTATAAACTTTTCGTCACTCTGGCGGAAAATCCGGTCCAGTTCGATTGTAACCATTTTCTCCTCCCTGAATGCCAAAGCCTCGAAGAAATGCATGCTCCTGTAATAATTCTGCAGGGTCTGCCACTCTTCATCCCTCACGATGGGAGGAAGCTGGTACAGGTCGCCAATCATAAGCAGCTGTGCCCCGCCGAAACTCTGGCGATAATTGCCTTTTGCCCTGCGCATCCTGAAATCGATGGCATCCATGATGTCGGCGCGCAGCATACTTACCTCATCGATTATCAATAGCTCGGTGGCCCGCAGCACCTTTTTTCTAAGGCTGTTCAGGGTATGGGTCCGGGTGAGGGTATGTTTGGTTATAAAATGCGCATGGCTCCCGAAATTACCAGCCGGCTCCTGCACAGGGATGAAGCTCCCGAAGGGAAGCAGGAACTGCGAATGGATGGTGACTCCCCCGGCATTGAGTGCGGCAATCCCCGTGGGTGCAACGATTACATAGTTCTTGTGGGTATGCGAGGCAAGCTGCCTTAAGAAGGTGGTTTTCCCGGTGCCGGCCTTACCCGTGAGGAAGAGGTGGCTGTTGGTGCTGCTTATAAACTTCGCAGCCATCTCCAGCTTATCGGTTGTTTCAAGGTGCATATGCGAAATTAGTAAATTTGAGTTCGTCTTGCTTATTTCATTTCAAGTCTCTCGTCAAGTAAATCGGTTCTCTGGTCATAAATGCCGCAACTTTCCCACAATTGTTTCGTAAGACAGGAAGAGTATTGGTTAATGTAGAAACTTCTAAAAAATCGTTGTATAGATGAAGATTATTTCCGTAGTGGGCGCCCGCCCGAATTTTATGAAGATAGCACCCTTTATAAGGGCCATTGAGAAACATAATGCAGGGCTTGGTTCCGATTCCGGTTCTGGTGCCGGTTCTGGTGCCGGTTCCGGCGAGAAGGTGGAGCACATCCTGGTGCATACGGGTCAACATTACGACCACCAGATGTCGCAGACTTTTTTTGAAGCTTTGGATATTCCACCGGCTGATATTCAC
>CAZRPW010000145.1:0-10524 GCA_964601975.1 uncultured Bacteroides sp. | reverse complement strand
ATGCATATTCTGCATCTGCATTATAGACCCTTTTGGGTTTAAACTCCATATAGCGATCATGTCCGTCCGGGTAGTCATCCAAATCCACGTTCAGATCAATATCCATCCCCTGGAACATACTCCGGTTACCGGATAAGGTGAAGGTATGCTTGCCACGTATGGCTGAAGCGTACATCCCGAAGTTATATTTCCCCTTATTATCAATATAGGTATTTCCCTTTACCAGGTCACTGAAGTACTGGTTCTTCTTGGTAATGATGTTAATCACCCCGGCAATGGCTCCGGTTCCGTATTGTACTGCCATGGGTCCTTTGACGATCTCAATATGGTCGATATTCTCCATGTTGATCTGCTCAAGATCAATGTTTCCGCGGACCCTTCCTGTGATTGGAATTCCATCGACCAGGTATTTGATGTTCTCTCCACTCATGCCCTGCATCTGGATGGAGGTTCCGGTAGCCGGGTCCAGGGAAAGACGGATGCTGGTTTCATTGGCAAGTGCTTCTGCCAGGTTATTTACACCCCGCTCCTGCATGATTTTGGAATCCACGATGTCAATCTTGTAGATGGACTGATCCACCGGTTTGGGTTTGTGCTGACCGGTAACCACTACTGCCTCCATTTCAATGGATGCAGGTTTCAGGCGAACGGTTAGTTTTTCACCAGGTGATAAGGTGTCACGGAAAGCCTGGTAACCCACATAGCTGACACAAATCTGAACACGCTCTTCAAGGTCGAATACAATACCGCCATCATTGTCGGTTGCTCCGGCATCCACAAACATTCCGTCAAATCCCAGTAAAACCACATTGGTGTAGACACAGGGTTCCCCGGTATCTTCATCCAGAACGCTAACTTCTGTTCTTTGTGCCAGCAGGCTGGATGACAGTGCCACCAGCAAGGCCAGAAGCGTAAACCTGGATATGAGTTTAATCCCGATCATTCGGTCCTATCTTTTGGTTCTTGTCATACTCTCCGGAACACAGATAATGTAATCTGCTGTGTTCAGGTTCTCTTTGTCAAGTGTCTCAATTTCTTCCTGGAGGACGGTATTGATTGTAACAATTTTCAGGTCCTTATGCTCCTGCTGAAGGTGCCAGATAATACCCTGGTAGTTATTTGAATGGTAGGAGCCATTAAAATGGAACATTAGTTTCCCTTCAGACCAGTTCTCCAAAATGAAGTGGGCCATGGTTGCATCCTTGGCGGCCTGGGCCTTTGGCAGGTTTTCCATGTTTATGGAGGGCATCGCTTTTCCATGGGCAGCCGGCATTCCCCCAGGGGCCTCGCCCATTCCCTTGGGAGCCTCTTTAGGAGCCTCACTGATCATTTTAGGAGCCTTATCTATTCTCTTGGGAGCTTCCCCCATTGATATGGGAGCCTTATCCATTTTCATAGGAGCCTCATCCATACCTTTGGGAGCCTCACCCATTTCCTCGGGTGCTTCTTTCATTCCGGCCGGAGCTTCTTCAACTTCATGCTTACCCATGCGTCCCATATCCAGCATATCCTTATAGCATTTTACTTCGGGATCGTAGGCAATGGGCAGGGGGGCAATGTAGGAAAGGGCCTCAGGGGAAAGTTTTTCAAGGGCTTCAAATCCTCCTGCGTTTACCATGGAGGCATAGCGGCGGGGAATGTTTGTGGCAACAAATGGAATTTCGTGCTCCCTGGCAAACTCGACCACCGGTTTGTAGTCGGTTTGGTAGTTGTCCCACAGCCGCATCTCTGCTTCATACTTTTTGGTGGGATACAAGCCTCCCAGGTACTCATCCAAAATCAGTTGACCGTCGGCTTCGAACATCTCAGCTCCCAGTACCAGCGCCTCTTTCTTTTTATTATAAAGTGCTTTTGTAAGTTCGAACTGCATCCAGTGCGCAATAGGATCTGTATGCAACTCTCCAAAGAAGACCATATCAGCGCCCTCCATTTCTTTAAGCATCTTCGCGTACTTCACCTCTTTCCCATCCTTGTCATAGAGTATGTAAGCAGGTTTGTCTGAGGTAAAACTCATCAATGTCACAGTGGTGACCAGCAGTAGTATAAGGTTCTTTTTCATTTCTTATTCATTACTTAATGGAATTCAAATCAGCTGTTGGGACTGGCTTGCAATATACTCAGAAAACGCTTTTAATCCTTATCTGCAAGTGACTTTCCGGGGTTTAGTTGCTGTGGAATAGCAGGTTGATCGGGATAAGGTATCACATAGTCGAGCCGTGAATTCAGGGCAGGGAAGGTTCCCTTAAGGACATTGTCGGGGGCATCACCCTCAAATCCAAGATATCCATAACTTCCATAGTGGAACAGCTTTCTCGAGAGCCCGGAAATAGCAGCCGCATTTTTTGAGCCTAAAAAACCGAGGGTCTGCTCCTGATTCAGTCGGTTGGGAATGGTATAGACCAGCGAGTTTTCGGTAATCAGAGATTCCATTTTTGCCCTTTCATCTTCACTTAGCAGTGCTTTATATTTATAGGTGATTTCAAGCCCGGGATAAAACCTGTTATCGGCATCCAGGATCCAAACCGGGATGTCAGTGGGGATCGCTTCAATCTCGGCATCGCTGAGGATTGCAAGGTTCTTGCCCTGCGCTTTCTGCGCTGATCTCCACATCTGTGCCAGAGTCTTGTACTCCTCCAGAAGGGCACATTCGGAGGGAAGGATGATTGCCGCTTTTTTTGCTCCAAACAGCTGGGAAAGGGTGGAGGGTACCTCGCTCCGGTCAAGGATTCGCATGAGGTCAAATTGCGGATCCACACTGATTTTCAGGGGCCTTTTTGTGAAAGTAAAGGTACAGGTAGTGCTGGCATTCCCAAGCGGCTCACTGCTAAGGTACACTTCGTCTGTGCCTTCCAGGTAAATAGCAATGGGGACACTTAATTGGAAAGGTGCTCCGCTTTGCGTCTGTTTCAGATTGAAACTCAGTTTATACTGGTCCCCATCCCTGGAAGTATTCACATCAGATAGTTCAAGGCGGGGTGCGCCCGTTCTTTGAATCCACTGCTCAAATAAGGGTCCCAGCTCCTTATTTGTCACCTCTTCGAAACTGTGCTGAATGTCATCGAAAGATGCAAAATGGAAGCGCTGGGTATTGTAGAAGTTAGCCCATGCATTCAGGAAGAGTTCATCTCCAAACTCTTTCCGGAGCATGTGGTTAAACATCAGGACTTTCCCATAACCTACAGCTTCCTCAGCCGGGTTGTTCCTCGAGACAAACTCCGCGGGTGGGAAATCATTTTCCTCATTTACATAATCGGTGAACTTTTGCAGGGTATTTCTGCGATACTCGGCACCGCCTCCACCCTGTTCCTTGATCAGGTGATCGGCCATGTAGGCCGTGATACCTTCACACCAGTTTCCTTTTTCATAATCCACATATACACTGTTTCCCCAGTAGTTGTGTAAAAGCTCATGGGGATAGGATGAGTGCAGGATCCAGGGGAAGCGTATAACTTTTTCACCCAGGAGGGTGAAGGAGGGCATTCCATAGCCGGTTTCCCAGAAGTTCTCCACCAGGGCAAACTTGGTAAAGGGATATTCCCCGATGAGCCTGCTATAGAGTTCGAGGTAATGACTGGTTACACTTAGATATCTCTGGGCAAGTGCTTCATCAGGAGTTCTCAGAAAGGCCTGTACCAGCACCTCGCCCGACTGCCTTGAATATTCGCTCCACTGACCGGCAATCAGGTAGATTTCATCCATGGGATCGGGCGAATGGTATTGAATGATACGTCTCTCACCTGCAGCTTTATCGACAGTCCGTGTACCCTGTGAAACAACGCCCCACGATTCGTCCAGCTCGACAATAAGATCGAAAGTGAAAAGACGAGCCAGGTCAAAAGAGGGAACCCAGTTGCTGGACCCAGCCAGGTAGATTCCTTCCGGACCAATGGTTCCATCTGTTTCGCTGAACCCGCGGGCATATTCTGCGGCCCCGGCTTTTATCTCATCACTGATGACTCCCCTGTAGCGGAGAACCAGTTCAGTTATCCCGTTTTTATTTGGTTTAATTTCGATGCGGTAGGTGGATGTTTTACCTTGGGCAGATTCAGCTGTCTCGCTTACTGAAAGCTTTGTTGCGTTTTCAAGGCTAAGCTTACTGTTCAGCGTAAATTTTATGGTTTTTGTTCCTTCCAATGCGCCTTGTGGAAATCGTATGGTATCACATACTTCAATGCTATTGTTATTATGGTCGATACTTGCATGGAGGGCATGGTGCAGATATTGTGAGCTGACTGTGCTTGTAAAAAGCAAAAAAGCGAGAAGCAGGAAAGTATATCTCATAGTCATGTTTTTTATCTTGCCAAAGATATAGATTACTTCTTGTTCAGCGGGCTTGAGTAGCTCGTTTAACTTTTATTTGAACCCTGATGAGAAATTTGTGTTAATAGGGATATGGATGAATTAATACCCTCACCTTCTGATGAACCCAAAGCCAGAAGTCTGAAAAGCCTGGCGAATACACCCTGGAAAAGAGCCATGCTCATTGTTCAGCTGGTGAGTTATATCCTGATCGTGGGTTCCCCCTTAATCGGAGGAGCTGTGGGTGGACTTATGGGTTTGAAGGCTTCAAAAATCGGAGGTCTCATCTTTGGGATTTTCCTTGCCGGAGAGGTCCTGTTCTATGGCTCGCTTGCCTTCCTTGGTAAAGAGCTTGTCCTCGTACTAAGGGATCTGATCCGTGCGAAGTTTAAGCGGAGGAAATAAAAAATATCTGGTCCACTACCTTATTTTACGCGGGGAAAGGAAACTGAAAAACTACTGCCCTTACCTAATTCGCTTCGCGCACTAATTTTTCCGCCACATTTTTCTGCAAAATCCTTGCATAAGAGCAGTCCCAATCCCGATCCACTTTCGTCAGAGGTGCCCTTAGTACTAATAGTCTGGTCTATTTCAAATATATTTTCAAGGTGCTTCTCATCTATTCCAACACCCGTATCCGATATTTCCAAAATAACTGAATCATCCTTCATAAAGCAGCTGGCTGTAATCGTTCCATGCTCCGGGGTAAATTTAATAGCATTAGAAAGCAAGTTGCGAATGATGGTTTTCAACATGTTTTTATCTGCAGAAATATCCTGAACCACCTCCAGGTTTTTCTTCAGTGTGATCCCTTTATTTTCTGCACTTTCGGAAAGTAAATCCAGATTTTCGACAATTAAGCTATCCAGGGCAATACTTTCGGGACTAAAGGCCGTATTCCCGGCTTGACTTTGGGCCCAGTCGAGGAGTTGATTTAGCAGTGCATAAGTTTTTTCCGCCGTGATTTGAATGCTGTGCATGTAAGAACTTTTCTTTTCATCTGATAACTTGTCGAATTTTGTCATCAGTATTTTCGAAAATCCCAGGATGGTATGGAAAGGGTTTCGCAAATCATGCGCAAGAATGGAAATAAATTTATCCTTCTTTTTATTGACTTCAATGAGCTCGTCATTCTTAGTTTCCAATTGCATTGACTGTTGCTCAATTTTAAGGCTGTTTTCTTCAAGTTCATGAATGGTAGAATCTAATACGCCCACAAAATATCGAATCAATCCGCCGTAGCCGCCCACAGCAACAACAATCAGTGCAATACTGTTTTTCATAAAAAAATTGCCGGAGATGAAGGTGATTGCAATGACTACCACAAGGTAAATGGCAGAAATAATCAAGGCGTGCCTTTTATGAATAAGCAGGGCTGCAAGGGTTAAAAAAAGCATTATAAACAAAGAATCCCTTAAAAAGAAATTAAGACGCAATTCAGTAAATTCGTTCGCGAAGGTGCCATATATTACATTTGCCAGGGCGGTGTAGATAATTAGCGAATAACTTACTTTAATATTTTTCTTGTTGTAGGCATAAAACACACTTGCAACAAGGGTTATAATAATAGAAGCAGTATTGTTAATTAGCAGCGTGTTGGAAACATCTGAAAGATTAACGATTTCAAGAATATATCCCGCAGCAATGATGATCGTACTAACTATAAATAGGACTTTTATTCCCTTTTGCAGATGGTCTTTACTTTGAGTTTCCATTCACTTATAAGTGTATTAATGCCTGCAAGATACTGCTTTTATTAGCTAAGGGCCAAAATGGTGCATTCTAAAGTATACTTTTCATGTTACCTTTGGAAACGTATTTAAAAATTTGCGCTTGTAATGAAAACCTTAAATGGACTTTGGAAGGGATCCTACTCCTTTGATCCTGAATTTGAAAGTGAGCACCTGGAACGTCATTTTGAAATGACACTTCATGTGGATGATGAAGACGAAGTAAGCGGAGAGATAAGAGATAAGGTGCCTGATGATCAGGCTCCCAGGGTAGCAGCTTTGACTGGATTTATTGATGAGGGAGAAATTAGTTTTATAAAGCAATACCCCTTCCTTCTTCTGAGAAATGAAAAGAATGAGACCATTATTGATGAGAGTAAACCGCATCCGGAAATTCACTACCAGGGAGTAATCAGTGATGCTGGTATGGAAGGAAGCTGGGAGATGGAGGCTGCTGTTTTATTTGCAGCCGGAAGTTATCACTCACAGCTGGTTACCGGGAAATGGAAAATTGTAAAAGCTGAAGAATAGCCTGTCTTCAGCTAAGCATAGGGATGCAGGTAGGGTTCCCTGTAATCTCTTTTTAAAAGGGTTTCTGCTTTGTCATTATTTCGAACATCGAATGTAGAAACATCGATTTCCAAACCAGCACCTGTTCGATAGGCCAGGTCTCCGTAGTTCACCATGGCCGTGGTAAGCAGGGCCTCTTCAAAGGTGTTTGTGATTCCAGTATTGGAGTTTGAACGGATTCCCTCTGCAAATTCGTTCATCATTTGTGTGAAGGTTTCCTCGGTGACCCGTGTTGCTTCATGGATGATGGGCTCGGCGCCATTATGGGGATATATTTCCCAAACGCTGTCTCCTTCGAATATGTTTGCTTTCTCCCCATAATAGAATGCTCCGATCCTGTGTTTTGGTTCAGGATAGTTGTATCCCCAGGTTTTGTGTGACCAGTAGACCGGCAATCCGTCGAAGTTGAAATTCACATCCAGGTAATCGGGATTATCCCGGGGATAGTCACTGGTGATGCCCCCAATGGCGTATACACTTGTGGGCATTTTCAGACCGAGGACCTGCCTGATGTTGTGGAGGTAGTGAATTCCCCAGTCAACCATAATGCCCTGGCTGAATACATATTGGGACCTCCAGTGAGGTGTGTTTTTATCTTCCTGGCACAGGTATTTCTGTAGCGGGGCCGGACCACAATAGCTGTCAAAATCAAATGTCTTAGGAATTTCCTTTTCAAATAAGGGACTTTCCTTATAGTGAATCTGGGCCTGAACCTGCATGATTTTTCCGGCTTCTCCGCTTTCAATAAATTGTTTAACCTTATCATTGGTGTCTGTCATGATCCGCGGAAAATCGACCTGGACCACCGTCCCGGCCTTTTGCTTGGCCTTTAACATGGCCTGTCCTTCCCGGATGTCCCAACTCAGCGGTTTTTCAAGGAAAACATCCAATCCTTTCTCACAGGCATACACAAATTGAAGTGCGTGCCAGTGGGGAGGCGTGGCTATGACCACCGCCTGAAGGCCTGGCATTTCATACATTTCCTTATAGTTTGAGAAGAGCTCTGGTTTTGGTCTGCCGGCTGCAATTATCTTTTCAGATGTCTTGCTGAGGGCCAGTGAATCGACGTCACAAAGGCCGATAATTTCAAACTGTCCTGATTTCAGAATGGGATTCAGCAGGAAATCATTGGCCCACCATCCGGTTCCCAGGATGGCTATTTTGATCTTGTCGCTTTTGGCCAACAGGGGGGGCGTGATTATCATAGAGCCTGCAGCCAGGCTTCCGGTCTTGATAAAGTCTCTTCGTTTCATGCCAGGTAGGTTGTGTGTTCTCAAGCATCAAGATAGGCCATATCCTTCTTATTCACAAAGTGGCATATAAAAGCCGATATGATGCAGGGTTGTTTTTTGTAGTTTATTCAGACTGCCAATGTCCTGGAAATCTTATGATAATATAGGAAAAAATTGCGTGTTGGATTGCTTAAACGAAAAAATCAGCTGCTATAATTCCATACTTAGCAAAAGAGCCTGCAAAATATAAGGGTAAAAATATGATGTTTTCAGCTTTTAACTTGCCCGTTGTCCCTGCATGAAATACAACTGCAAGGTTTGAATTATAAGTATTCCTATAAAGATGTAAGCTTCTTAATTTTCCTGACGGTCCATCTTTTACTTCCACAGGGATAAGCGTTCCTTCTTGCTGTATCAGATAATCAATCTCAGCATTGCTGTTTTTCGCATCCCTTGCCCAATAATAAAGTTGCTTACTGTTTGCAGTTACAAACTCTTGTCCTACGAATTGCTCTGCAAGTTGGCCACGATATATTGCCAATAAATTTTCGTGTTTCAAAGCTTCATTGTAATCGATTTTCATTGCACGATTCATTAATCCGATATCCAGAAATATGTTTTTAAATTTTTTATTCGATGCATGTATTTCCAGCGGTATTCCGGGAGTACTTACCGATTTAATTTTCTTCGCTATCCGAGCCATCAAAAGACTTTCATATGCCTTTTTAATGGTAGGAATAGAATAATCTTTAGCAAGTCCGGTATACTTTGTTTGTTGACCCACACTTGCAGCAATTCCCGAAAAAACTGTTATTAAGCAATTTGCATCTGTTTTAGGTTTATACTTTCCAAAATCCATTTGATAAGTTTCACATATTTCATCCTGAACTTCGGCTGATTGCTTTATTGATTTACTTCGAACATACTCTTTTATACATTCCGGCATACCTCCAACCAGCAAATAAATGCGAAGCTGTTCTATAAGAAATTCATGAGTCGATGTGGAAACTTCTGTGATTGGGTTGTTGCAAATTTCCGCAGCCTTATTATAACCCAATGCCAGCAAGAATTCCGAAAAATTCATTGGATGAATTTCCAAAGATTGGATCCTGCCAACCGGAAATGAGATTTCACTTAATGAAAATTCTAAAAGTGAGCCGGCAGCTATTACATGTAATGAAGGCATCTTTTCATAAAAGTAGCGAAGCGCAATAATTGCCCTTGGACATATTTGGATTTCATCAAAAAACAAAAGGGTTTCCCCGGGTTTAATATCAATTCCGGTTCTTAATTCCAGTTCAGTGCATATTTTTTGCGGATTTAAATCTCCTTCAAAAATTGAGGCTAGCTCCTTGTTTTCTTCAAAATCAACTTTCAGGTAATTCTTAAATTTCAATTGTGCCAGGGTTTCTACTAACCAGGTTTTACCAACTTGTCTGGCTCCTCTTAGTAATAAAGGTTTTCTTCTTTCTTTATGAATCCATTCATTTAAGTCTGAAAAGATATATCTATCCATTACGATTTAGTTTTACAACCCAAATGTATAATTATATATTTAGTTATCCAATCCAAATATTGACTTATTGATTTAGTTATCCAAGTCAATATGTATTCATTTATAACTCGCAGGTAGATTATAGCGAGAGGCAGAACTACTCATCCGCCACAGGCAGACTCGTGATTCTGGAAGGGGAGATGCTTTAAATTGTGGGCCTAGTCTTTGTAAAAAGAGACTAAATATTTCCAAAACCGCTCTTTGATGGAGAATATTTCACTTAATCCAAATAGAATCATGGAACTTAGTAATTCCATTTTTATGTATCTTTGTAATTATGAAACAGTTGGAAAAATACAGCAGCTTTCAAGAATTGAAGTCTGATAAAATGTCAGACGATTTATCAGTAGTGAGGGAGAGAGAGATAAAAGAGCTTTATAGTTTGCTCCAAGGTGCTGCAGATTCTGTTAAGTCGGATACTAAAATTTATCCAAAGAAATCCTGATTCTTTTTTTTGAATGGAAAATAGTCTGGTAAGAAGTGTTTTAGAGATTTGAAAAGCGCTAAACCAACATGACGTTGAATATCTGATTGTGGGAGGTACTGCAGTGGGGTTCCATTGTTATTATAGAGAATCAACGGCAAGGGATGGCACTCCTCTTGGGAAGCATGATTTAGATTTTTGGTACAATCCGATCTTAGAAAATTACTATAAGCTACTTGATGCTTTCGAGGACCAGGGGATTGAAGTAGATCAACACAGAAATGACATTGCAGTTCCAAAGCAAAGCTTTTTCAGATATGAATTTGATGAGTATAAAACTGATTTTCTTCCGGTGCTGAAGGGGCTTGATGATTTCGTTTTTGGTTCAATTTCTTTTGGAATGGGTGGTTCTTGAAGAGTGGTTTTGCCAACTGAGCATAGTTCTGTTCAATAATGACTGACGGTATAGTTGGGATCTATCTTCAAACCCGACTAATTGCCGAATCTTTTCTGGGGGATTTGGATTTGCTCAGGGAAAGAGAGTTTAAATTTAATCATAAGTCTGATATAGTCAAGGTGATTGAAATATCTAACCTTGAATTGGCGAAGGATTTGGCAGATGTAGTGGTTTTTGTTACTAAATAGTATATTACTTTATAGTAACTTACCATTTGGTTTATTATCAGTAATCAATTATTTTTGCAGAAATTGTTT
>CAZRPW010000144.1:5180-10656 GCA_964601975.1 uncultured Bacteroides sp. | reverse complement strand
CAATAATATAAACTAAATATTTCTTGTGAAAGATGACTTTTGAATTAACCTAAAATGACGCGAAGCGGAATCGGTGTTTAGATTGGCCCGGTTTTTATGAAATATTACAGGAGCGCCTCAAAACGAGCCTAAATGATGGCCGGTTAACAAAAGCGACTTCAAATGGGATGGTCTCAAAGACAGATCTGAAAAACCGGACTACCCAGGGGGTGTTCATGCAAAGAATTGTGCAATTTCATCAATGGTTTGATCACTTTCCGGAGTGGGTGTCATGACCCAGTCATGCACCATTTTATATTTAATCGAAAGCTCAAGGATGGTGCCTTCAGCTTTTTCAATTTTTTCCTTCAGCAGCAAACAATCGGGATAGAATAATTCATGCGTGCTTACAAAGACCTTCAGATTGTGCAGTCCATTCAAATCACCCGCTATCGGGGAGACAAGAGGGTTGTTTAAATCAAGCTCACCTGCATATTGTTTGCCACAGGTTCGGAGCCCGTCCAGGGACAGCAAAACTTCCTTTTCAACGTAGGGACCTATTCCGGGATTCTGCAGGCTAAGGTCCAGCCAGGGGGAAAGTAAGACCGTTTTTAAAGGCCTTCGGGCAATGTTCCGAGCCTTCAGCAGCTGAAGCAGGGTCAGCGCAAGGCCTCCTCCGGCCGAATCTCCCAGCAAATAAAAATCATCTGCTGAATGGAGCCTGAGCAATTCCAGGCATATCTTCAGAACAATACCGGTGGTCTCCGATGCCTGGTGCTCCGGGGCAAGCGGATAATCCACAAATGTGACTTTAAAGCCATGCCGGAGGGCCAGTTTCTCCATTAATACCCGGTGACCTGCCGCAGCTTCTGCCACATAGGCACCTCCATGCAAGAGGATGATGTGCCGGGTCCCCTGCCTTTCGGGACTCACCGTTAATATCCTGCATCCCTCTATCTGCACCTGCGTGACATGTAACTTGCGTGAGATCTTACCTGGCACCAGTTTCTTATTATTCCTGGCAGGCTTTGTGCTCATCTTTCTGAAGAGTCTTTCCTTGGCCTTGAATGCTTTCAGGAACTTATAAATTAATTGCGATTTTTTGCCTGGTTCGACCTGGCCCTGTGCTTCTGAGTGTTGCAACTTTTTTCCTGTAAAATGATCGGTGCTTAAACTCATGATTCAATTTAAATATCATTTCTTTCTTTCTAAATCAAGATAAAGCTGTTCAACCTTATCTCTTGCCCATTGTGTTTTTCTTAAAAACTTAAGGCTGGACTTAACAGAGGGATCATTTTTAAAACAATTGATGTTTATTTTCATGGCTAATCTTTCCCAACCATAGTGTTCCACCAACACCTCCATGATCCTTGCTAATTTAACCCCGTGCAGCGGGTTATTGGCCTGTACTTTTGGGGGAATACTTTCTTTTTCCATAAAAAAATGATTAATCCGGTCTAAATATAATCATTCCTTTTCCAAGCTTTGCTTTTACATATACAAGCGCTTATGTGAAGATATCAGGGAAAGCTTATCCTAAGAACGCTGCCAGGCTATGGCCTCTTGTAGATCGGTGTTCCGTTCTTATATACCTCAATCACTTTGGCCCTGTTCAAGTTCGAGTCGCCGTTCATGTTCACACCAATGTCCCCACGTGAGTCGCCGTTCATGTTCGCACCAATGTCCCCGTGTGAGTCGCTTTCCCCGCCTTCGAGCAGAACCAGGTCGGCAGGAGCGCCCACCTTTAATCCGCGCGGACGCTGTGCATTCATCAGCCTGGCCGGGTGTAGGGATCCCATCTCCCAGGCAGTTGCAAATCCGGTAAGCCGTGCCATATGAACGATCCCCTCCAGGAGGGAGGAAGCCGATCCGGCCAGCAGTTTGGGATTGCCGGCAATGTGTAGTTTTCCTTCCGGGCTGAGGTGGATTTTCCCTGTAGCGGGCGACTCGTATTCGCCGGGTTTCATGCCCCCGAAACACATGCTGTCGCTCACCAGTATGCCCTTCTCCCCCTTTGTGCGGCTAAAAACCTTCAGCACTGAATCGCTCAGGTGAAAACCGTCGGCAATCATACTGGCATAGAGCCTGTCCTCTGCCAGCTGCTCCCAGATGTAATTAGGGTGTCTTGGGAGCATAGCGTGAGCACCATTGCCCAAGTGGGTGGAGAGGCTTGCCCCGGCATCCACAGCCCTTTGAATATCGTCGGCTGTTGCGGCGGTGTGACCGATTGCAACGAGCATGCCCAGTTCACGGCAGACCCGGATAAGTGCTGTGCTCCCGGGAAGTTCCGGTGCCAGGGTAATGATGCGGATCTTCCCCCCGGTCTCATCCTGCCAGCGCTTCACAAGCTCGGTATCGGGCCTTCGACAATAATTGATGGAATGGGCGCCCCGGGGACCATCCTCGGGAGAGATGAAAGGACCTTCCAGGTGGATGCCTCCCACCAGTTTCGACAGATCATCCTGCTGGTTCATCACCCCTGAAATAGAAGCCAGGGCCGCTGATATTCTGTCGGGCGAACCGGTAACCAGGGTCGGATAGAAACTTGTAATTCCACGGGCAGCAAGGACCGGTAATACCTCCCTGAAAGCACTGACTGAAAGATCGGAAGTGTTGAAATCGACCCCCATGTAGCCATTCACCTGCAGGTCGACCAGACCAGGTGCCACCAGCGGCAGCCGGGCACCTTCCCCGCTGTCAAAACGACCATCCACTTCAGCCATGCTGTGAATGATACCATATTCAATTCCCAGTCGAACCACCCTGCCGGTGGCGTAGTGAATTCCCTCGATGATCTTATGCGCCTGTTCCATGCTCTTCCAGTTTAACTTTCTCCTCTATGGTACCCCCTCCGCCAGTAATCAGTCCCACCGTACAGTAAACAATAAAAGTCACCACTACCGGCGAACCGATCTCGGCTGCCAGTGGGACCTCCAGCGCAAATTTAGTCAGCACGAATGTAAGAAAGCCCGCCCCGATGGAAAGGAGGGCAGCCCTGTGATCCATCCGTTTAAAGGCAGGCAGCAATCCGAGCATCATGGGAATCGAAACCGGTCCCATAAGCGCCGCAAACCAGGAGATGAGCAGTCCCAGTACCCCTCCGAAAGTATCCGCATTCATCGCAATGATGATTGTAAGTGCCAGGAAAGAGACCGAGGTAAGCCGTACCACCCGCAGGGTTTTGATCTTTTGAACCTTGTTTGGAAAGAGGAAGGGAAAGATGTCGCGGTTCAGCACAGCTGTAATGGTATTGGCATCGGACGAGGTCATTGTAAGGGTGTTGGCAAACATGGATGCCAGCACCAGGCCTACCAGTCCGGCCGGCAAAAACTCCATGGCCAGCTTCGCATAGCTGGTTTCCGGATTCTCCAGTCCGGGGAAAAACAGGGGTGTGCACCACATGGGGAAGAAAAGTACCAGGGGCCAAAGCAGGTAAAGCATAGCCGATAGTCGGGCCGATTTTTTAACGCTTTCGGGCGAGGGCTGGGAAATGAAACGGGTCGCCAGGTTCCAGGTCCCCCCATTGTAACTTAGAAAATTCAGGATCAGGAAGGTGAGGGCAAACCAAACTGTATAAGGTCCCGCGAAAAGATCTGTATGCCCATCCGGAAGCCTCTCCCACACATGCAAAGCCTCATTCACTCCTCCCAGCTCCAAGACCACCACCACCAGCATGGTGATGCCTGCCACCAGCTGGATCAAAAACTGGAACAGGTCGTTCCACACATCGGCCCAGATTCCTCCAAGGGAAATATAAATCAGCGATACCCCACCTGCCATCAGGATGCCAGCCATAATCGGCAGGCCGGTGAAGCCGTTCAGCAGGATGGCAATGGCGGCCCACTTGGCAGCAATATCAAACAGTTTAAGGAAGACCCCGCTCCATGCAATCAGCTGCTGGGTGGATCGATTGTACCTCTTTTGGAGGTATTCGGTGGGTGACTGTATGTTGTATTTTATCCTGAGCTTTGCCCATTGCGGCGCCATAAAGGCAGAGCCCACCATCAGGCCGATAAAAATTGTAAGTGCCCACCAGATGTAAACCGAGACTCCATAGTTATATGCCAGTGCGGCATAGGCCACAAACACGGCCCCCGAATAACCCGAAACATGGTGGGAAATACCGGCCAGCCACCAGGGCAGGTTTCCACCCGCCACAAAAAAATCGCCCGAGTCCTTCACCTTGCGGAAATAGGACCAGACCCCGGTGCCCAGCAGCACCATGAAAAAAAGAATAATTACAAGGTAGTCGATGCCCTGCATGCGCCCGTTTTATGAAATTATTTCACCTTGTCTCCAAAGGTATAATCGTAGTAGGCAGCCAGGAACCTGACCCCGAAGGTGGTACCCACATCGCGCTGGGTGAGCCACAGTTTACCCTTCTTGTGACGAAGCCTGGTATTGAGCACTGCCCCGGCCAGGTTGGGATCGGGATGATCGCTGGCATAACGGTTCTTCAGTATCCAGTCCAGTGAGCGCTCGATATGCGTATCAAACCCTTCCACCCCCAGATCCCTGAGCCTGAGCCAGAGAATGCCCGAGTATGCAACGGACGATCCGGTCACCGAACTGCGATCGCGTGTCCCGTCCACAAAATTCTTATAGTAAATGGTCCCCGCTCCGTCCTGGAACTCCGCAAATTTCTGTGCAGTTTTGGTGGCAGCCTCCAGGTAACGCTTTTCGCCTGTAAGTTCGTAGCCATCGATGAGCGACTCGGCATACCAGAGGTTGAAGCGGGGATGCACACTGCCCTCTTCCTTATCGTTGGGCATGAAATCCATCCATAGACCTTCGGGACCCTGAAAATCCACAAGTGAGTTACACAGGATTATAAAGGCCGCTTTATACTCCTCGTCTCCTGTATACTCGTACATATCCAAAAAGAGGGAACCCTCGTTGTTGGGACGGGCCACATCGTACAAATCCTGTTTCTCCTTGTCGGGCCAGAAGGGACTGTGCTCCTTCATTACTTCGCCGCTTTCGGGATCCACATTATCGTAACAGACCCCCTCCTCCAGCAGGCACATATTCCGCAGCATCCAGTCGCCCGCCACCGTAGGTACATCGGCATAACGCTTATCGCCCGTTGCCTCGTAGAGCTTGTACATCCCGGCCGATCCATCCGACATGGTGGCAAATACAATGGTTTCCCCGGCATGATCGCCATGGGCCGAGCGTACCATTCCCTTCAGCTTCGGATGGTCCTTAATCTCAAGGGTGAGCCACCAGTTTCCAGCCTCAACAGCCTTATCCAGGTACTTCTTACTCCCGTTTATCCGGTAAGCATCCAGCAGGGCGTAGATGGCCTGACCGGTGTGCCAGGGTGGTTCATAGTCGTACCACTTCCCCTCGGTAATGTTATAATCACAACGGGAAAAACCTTCCTCATTGATCAGTACATCGGAAACATAATCGGCCGTCTCCTGCAGCGCCTGCAGCACCTGTGCTTCCTTATCTTTGTCCTGCTGTCCCCAGCAAACTGAAAACACCGGCACCA